>JACSRP010000186.1 GCA_014879665.1 Anaerolineae bacterium
GAAACGGCATCATTCTACTCTATCTGCTCATACTGGCGCAGGGCGATTTTGTGACGCTTGCACTCCGATGACCATTGTTCACGGAAGATGAGGCGATACTTTTGAACTCATTCACAATCCATGCGCTTGCGGCATGAATAGATGGGCTGGTCATTCAGAGTCAATCACCGTTAGAAATTTTTAGAAAGTAGGCGAACGTGAATCAACTCACGGATAAACTGCAAGCCGTTGAAACAGACCGCGACTTAGAGGATATGGATCGCAAATTAAGCTCACCCGAATTCAAGCGCGCCTTTGAGCTTGACTTTCCACCCATCAACCATGACGAGATTGAATCCGCAGCGGCTGAAATTCTGGAAGCATTAGGGGAAGACCCTGAGCGTGAAGGGCTGCTAAAGACACCGCATCGTGTAGCGAAAATGTATGATGAACTGCTGGCAGGCTATCGAACCGATCCTTTAAAACTGATCAACAATGCAGTGTTTGATGTGGATTACAGCGATATGGTGATCATCAAGAATATTGAATTCTACAGCCTTTGTGAACATCATATGCTGCCCTTTTTTGGACACGTGAATGTAGCCTATATCCCCAATGGGCGGGTTATCGGGCTTTCCAAGATACCGCGCATTGTGGATTTATTCGCCCGCCGCTTGCAGGTTCAGGAACGTATGACCCGCCAGATAGCCGATTTCATCCACGAAGTGTTGCAGCCGCAAGGCGTGGCCGTCGTCGCTGAAGGAGTACATATGTGTTCAATGATGCGCGGCGTAAAAAAGGCGGATGCTAGTATGACCACCAGTTCCGTACTCGGAAGTTTCCGCGAAAATATTTCCACACGCATGGAGTTCATGGAACATTTGAGGCGCGGATAGTTTGATTTATGGTGGGGACCTTTCAAATAAACGGCGGCTTTGCCCAATCGTGAAATGCCCCCTTTATGGTTTCGGCATTGCGCGGGCAATCATCGGATGCTATAGTTTTTCTACAATTGAACAACTCATCACGAGCGGTGGAGGGAACGCGCCCTACGAAACCGCGGCAACCCCCGGAGCCCCGGGACGGTGCCAAGTCCGGCAGAGGCAACTCTGACAGATGAGAACGTGTACAGAAAAGATGTATACGTCAAGAGCCTCGACTACGCGCGAGGTTTTTTTATTTCCGGCGCGCGAATCTGACCGTTAAATCATCACCATGGAGACCCCAATGTTAGAGCGTCAACAAACCAGATCAGCGACCACATTTATGACTTCACCGCGCTATTTCTTCACCTCTGAATCAGTTTCTGAAGGCCATCCCGATAAGATGTGTGATCAGATTTCTGATGCCGTGCTTGACGAAATCCTCTCGCGTGATCCGAATGCCCGTGTGGCCTGCGAGTGTTCCACCACCACCGGCGTTGTATTCGTCTTTGGCGAAATTACGACGAACACCTATGTAGATATCGAGAAAATTGTGCGTGAAACCGTCACTGGAATTGGCTATACGCGGGGCAAATATGGTTTTGATGCCGATACTTGCGGCGTGATGGTGTCCATCAAGGAACAATCACCGGATATTGCGCAGGGTGTGGATAATGCGCTGGAAGCCCGCGAAGGGGCGGAACTTGACGCCCAAATTGAGGCAACTGGCGCTGGTGATCAGGGCATGATGATCGGCTTTGCCTGTGATGAAACCCCTGAGTTGATGCCGATGACCATTTCACTGGCGCATCAATTGACTCGCCGCCTTGCTGAAGTGCGTAAGGCCGGTGAAATTTCATGGCTGCGCCCGGATGCCAAGAGTCAGGTAACGATTGAATATGAATATGGCAAGCCCAAGCGCGTAGATACCATCGTCATCTCTACGCAGCATGCGCCGGAAGTTTCCTCGGAAGAAATCCGCGAGGCGGTCATTCGTGAGATTATCCGCCCCGTCGTTCCGGCCAACTTGCTGGACGAATCTACCCGTATTTTTGTGAATCCGACCGGGCGTTTTGTCACTGGCGGCCCCATGGGCGATGCCGGCTTGACCGGACGCAAGATCATCGTGGATACCTACGGCGGCGTAGCCCGTCATGGCGGTGGCGCGTTCAGCGGCAAAGACCCGACTAAAGTTGACCGCAGCGCGGCATACATGGCGCGTTATGTCGCTAAGAACGTCGTGGCCGCAGGTTTGGCGACTCGTTTTGAACTTCAACTGTCATATGCCATTGGCGTAGCTCATCCAACCTCGCTGGCAGTGGAAACCTTTGGTACCGGCGTGATCTCCGATGAACAAATTGAAGCACTCATTCGCCAGCATTTCGATCTGCGACCGGCGGCTATCATCCGCGATCTGAACCTACGCCGTCCCATTTACCAGCAGGTGGCGGCATACGGCCACTTCGGGCGTAACGATCTGGATGTGCCGTGGGAAAATACCGATAAAGCGGATGCCCTGCGCGCGTCTGCGGGAATCTAACAGCGTTTGTTTGCCCCTCTGATCCCTTCACCACAATAAGTTGTGGTGAAGGGATTTTTTATTACTTTCTAGCGTGTATAGTTTCAACGCTCAGTCATAATCTGTTTTGCCATGATGTATTCCTCGTCTCTTCACATTCAATCTGCTATAAATAAAGACGAATGAGGGCTAGGTTTTGTGACAGAGTTGCTCGCATTTTTTGAGGAATGCCCGTGAAAATAAACGATGCTGCTTGAATTAACCGGGCTAATTGCCTGTACTTGTATCTGGGGCATTATCGGGCTAGGGGCTGCCGGGCTGGCATTCCTTTCGCCTGCAATTTTTATTGGCAAAATGAATCCAAAACTGGCGCTTGGATTGATCCTGATCTTTCCTATAGTCATTGTGGCAGCTGTATTGGTTTCATGGGTCGCTTTCTTTAGCCAGAACGCCCCATTGGCGACTGCGGCGCTAGGAGTGCCGATCATTTATGGATTGGCGCTGGCATTCATTCTTGCCATTGTTTCCCGTCGCCCCTCTCAACTGCCGAACGCCGGCGAGATTACAATCATCGAACCTTAAGCTGTTACAGGCCAATCTTTATGCGATTGGCATTTGCCGATCTGTATAGTGAGATCAGGTAGGTTGGCGGAATAGGATATTGGCGATGCGTATGTTAAAAGCAGTGGGCACCGGGCTGAAGAATTTCTTCATCTTATTTTCTTTCATCGTCAACCTGATTCTCGTGGTCGTCATCCTCGTGCTGGTGTTCACGATCTTCGATCTCAAAAACAATATAGTGACCCCGCTGATTGATGGCCTGCACAGCAGCTTTGTCGGGCTGGATGAAGCGACCATTGACTGGACGATTCCCGTTCGTGACCGCATTCCTGTGGTTATGGATATTCCACTTCAAACCAATACCACAGTGGTGCTGACCGAGAATGTGCCGCTGTTTGTGAATGCCAATATCACCCTGCCCGGCGGCGGCGGCAACTTGAGTGCAACAGTCAACTTGACGCTGCCGCAGGGGCTTGAACTGCCAGTTGCGCTTGACCTGAATGTGCCGGTAAACGAAGAACTCGATATCGCCTTGGATGTTCGCGCAGTGATTCCGGTTGCGGAAACCCAACTTCACGATCCGATTGATAATTTGCGGCTTACCTTTGAGCCGATTGCGCGCATGCTGCACAATT
Source organism: Anaerolineae bacterium (assembly GCA_014879665.1). Taxonomy (GTDB): domain Bacteria; phylum Chloroflexota; class Anaerolineae; order Aggregatilineales; family Phototrophicaceae; genus Flexifilum. Next base: position 3,618 of record JACSRP010000186.1, read on the forward strand.
TGCCAGATGGGCTTGGCGGCGCGATAGCATTAGCCGGTGAAGCATTAGCAGGGCGGGTAAACTTGCTGGCGGCAAATGCCTACAGCGATGATCCGTGGCCGGGCTACAGCCAGACGGCAGGCGTAGGCTACACGCTGGGAAATGAAGCAGTGCCGATGTCCAACCAACCCCTGGTGACGGGTATCGTGCCATTAGGCGGTATTCCGGTATTAGATCGGCTGCTGCGCCCTGAACTTTACGCGAATGACTCTAGCCCTGAGTCTGCCAATGATGCGGCTGTTGCCAATCTGGATTCGCTAGGTATCAATCGCAATTCATATGGTGGATCGTATGCAGAAGGCCAGCCAGTAACACCTTCACAGCCGGACAGCGGGCCGCCTACTGATCCTTCTGGTGGGGCGCAGCTGCCGCCTACAATCGTGCCCACGGCGATTGTGCTTCCAGATGGGGCGGCGGCGCCACAAGGCTCAGGCGGCTAGTACCTTCTTATTGAAGATTGGTGAAACTGAACAGCGGGCGCGGTTGTCACATCATTACTGCTTGCTTTACAATAATCTAGCTGACGTTATCATAACGTTAGCCAGATTTGTATCTAGCGAAAACAGGCTGTAAGCACTATCACCGGGACTTTTATGACCAAAATTGAGCCGCCACCGCGCATTTGCGATTACGAAGGATCAAATTACCGGACGGAGTTCTGGGAGAACAAAGGCCGGGACTATGAAGATCGCGTGGAGCGCATGGCACTGCGCCGGCTGCTGCCTAAAAAGGGCGAACGCCTGCTTGAAATTGGCGCGGGCTTCGGGCGGCTGACCGATGAATATCACGCTTATGAGCAGGTTGTACTGCTTGATTATTCGCTCTCGCAGCTTCAATATGCGCGGGAACACTGGGGCAGTTCTGAACGCTATATTTACGTGGCAGCAGATGCTTATAAACTGCCGTTCAAGCCGGGCGTATTCGATGGCGCGACCATGATTCGCGTGATTCATCATATGGCAAGCGTACGCACGGTGCTTGCACAGGTGCGGCGGGTGCTTTCTCCCGAAGCGATCTTCATCCTCGAACATGCTAATAAACGCAATTTGAAGGCGTTGATGCGGTATTCCTCGAAGAAACAATCGTGGAATCCCAATGATTTAGAGCCAGTTGAATTTGTCGAGCTGAATTTCGACTTTCACCCGGAATATATCCGGCAGGAATTGCAGGCGGCGGGTTTTAGTGTTGAGCGGCGTTTGCCGGTCTCGTTTTTCCGCCTGAACTCAATTAAAAAAGTTGTTCACTCCTCCGTATTAGCGGGCATGGATGGGCTGGTGCAGGTGACCGGTGCGTTGTATGCGCCAAGCGTATTTGTGAAGGCCGCTGCTGGCGAGCACGGTGTGTCTAATTTGAAGGCCGCTTCAATTCTGGCTTGCCCTGACTGCGGCGGCGATCTAGAGCGAAATAGCGATCATATGATTTGCCACCGCGATCACCGTCGCTGGGCGATTCGCGGGGGAATTTACGATTTCAAAGCCCCGATTGAGGATGAGTAATCGGCAAGCGTATCGCTCACAACGCTTCAAGGTGAACATCTACCCATTTTTGATAGTACCCCCTTAGCGCCGCTGTCTTAGCGCCCGGTATTCCAGTGCCTACTGGAGTCCCATCAATTTCGATTACTGGCACAATGCCCCGGCTGGCGCTGGTGATGAAGGCTTCGCTGAGCTTTGGTATATCGCTCATCGTCACTGCGATTTTGATCAGTGGCAGTACCTGTTCGGCAATGGCAAAAACCACTTTTTGCGCCATGCCGGGCAGCACGCTAGCGCCTGAAGTTCTCAACTTATTATCTAATACTGCATAGAAATTACTGCTCAGTCCTTCAAGGATTTTGCCGGATTCACCGATCAGCAGGCCGGTGAAAATGCCCGGAGGTAGGCTGTCTTCAAGTATGCGACGATCCAGCATCCAATCTGTCGTTTTTGCATCCGGGGCTGTGCGCGCAGCATGGGGCAGGGTGATGACGCGGATGCCGGTTGAATAAACTTCAGGCGCAAGCGGCTTAAATGGCTCCATAGACAAGATCAGGTTGTTTCTAAGTGACGGCGCAGCGGTGATGCGAAAACGAACATCCCCAAAATCGGCAGTCTCGATCATCTCGCGCAGCGCTGCGCGTATCTTCCCGCGATCTAGCTGTATGGGCGTTCCGGAGAGGCGCGCTGAATTTTCCATGCGATCAAGATGAGCGTCGAAATTCAGAACCCGCGTTTTATGGTAGGTATTGGTGATGGTGTAAACGCCATCGCGCGGCTCATACGGTGCGGCATCTGCGAGTGAACTGGCAGTGTATGAAACGGATTCAAGACCTGAAGGTGTGAGGATTTTGATAAGGCTGGGCACAGTGTGTTTTCCGTCTACACGCTTGCGTTCATCATGAGCTTTCAAGGCAATCGTATCATATTTCGCGGGGGCAGCGGTGGGATGGACATCCTCACTCCCTAATCTCCTTTGAATCGCAGCGCTTGACAATCAATATTTCTCGCGCTATGCTACCGGCATTATCGAGTTCAAGGCAATTTTCGAGAACAATGTACGCTTCCTTGATGTGCACTACCACTACCATGATGACTATGGCACCACATCGGTTGATGCGGGGGTAGCGCGGCGCACGTTGTAACTGGTTAGGAAATCGAGCGCGTGGGAACCCCCCACGCGCTTTTTTGTGTCTCGATCTAAGGAGTACCGGGCATGGCAACAATTACCATGAAGTTTGGCGGAACCTCAGTAGGCAGTCCTGAAGCGATTCAGAATGTCGTTTCAATTGTTGCCGATGCTGTAGGGCAGGGCGATCAAGTTGTTGTTGTAGTTTCAGCGATGTCTGGCGTGACTGATGTACTGCTCAACTGCGTCAAGGAGGCTGCCGGGGGCAATAAGTGGGCTTATTTGTCGGCGGCGCAGAAATTGCGCGATCGTCACGAAGAGGCCATCAACATGTTCACATCGCCCGGCGCAGATCGTGAGAATACGCTGCATGAAATTGATGGCATTCTGAAGCAGCATTCTGAATTATGTCAGGCTGTGAATATCCTTGGTGAGGCGACTTCACGCATCACCGATTCTATCGTTGCTGCCGGGGAGCGCATGTCCGCCCGCATGGTCGCGGCGGCGCTGCGTAATCAAGGGGTTAACGCGAGAGCCTACGAAGCGTCACGCATGGTTTTGACGGATGATCGCTTCACCAGCGCAACAGTGCAATGGGAACAGACGGAGGCCAATATTCGCCGCACCTTGCTGCCGGTTATCGAGAATGGAATTATACCGGTGATCACCGGGTTCATCGGCGCGACTGCTGATGGGCATGTTACCACGCTGGGGCGCGGCGGCGGTGATTATTCGGCGGCAATTTTCGCGGCCTGTGTGGATAGCGACGAGATGATCGTTTGGACGGACGTGAACGGGGTGATGACCACCGATCCGCGCATGGACAAACGCGCGCGGGTGCTGCCCTATATTAGCTATCAGGAAGTGGGCGAGCTGGCTTTCTATGGCGCCAAGGTGCTGCATCCGAAAACAGTACAGCCGATCCTGAACAAGCGCATTCCCCTCCGCGTCCGGAACACGTTTAATTCTGCACACTCTGGCACTTTAATCGGGCCAGATGCTGAACCGAGCACTACAGTAGTGAAGGCGGTGACTGCGGTGCGTAATGTTGCCCTGCTGATCGTGAGTGGGCGCGGGATGATGGGTGTACCGGGCATCGCCGGGCGTACATTTCTGGCGACGGCTCAGGTGGGCGCCAATATTCTGATGATTTCACAGGCTTCATCGGAGCAGAATTTCTGTTTCGTGGTTACGGATGATCGCGCAGACTTTGCTAAACATTCAATTGAGCGCGAGTTGGCGGGCGATATTGAGCGTGGGGATGTAGACAGCGTCAATGTTGTGGGGGAGGTTGCGATCCTTACGGTGGTTGGCGCAGGCATGGCGGGGACACCGGGGGTTGCCGGGCGTGTATTCACCACCTTGGGCGATGCTGGCGTAAATGTGATTGCCATCGCGCAGGGCGCATCTGAAGTGAGTATCTCGTTCGTGATCAATGAAGTTGATTTGAAACAGGCAGTGATCGCGCTGCATAATCTGGCGCTGGAAGCGGTGATCGCTTAGCACACAACTAGCGTTGAATCTAACTGCGAAATAAATAAGGCGAACTAACTGTTCGCTTTATTTATTTTTGGCTAATGCTATCCGGCATGCCATGAATGATTGCTGGCATAAATCGGCGTGGGGCGTTTCTGGCGGTAAATGGTGGATATTATCCAGTTTGCAGCCTTTTACGGCGCTTAAATTAATTTCTGCCATTCGCATATCAGCAGTTGTGGTTACCCCATATATGACATCAATCACATTTTCGGCGCTGACGCTGAGAAATACCGCCGCTGTTCTCTGGATCGGAGTGCTGCTGGTGGCCGCTGCCAGAGCCTGGTTTTCTGCGAGATCCGGTATGAAAATGGCTTCAATGCGGCTGTCTGAAAACGCCGGTGCGTGCCAGTAAGCATCCGTATTGATCCACAGCGGCTGGAAAGCGGGTGAGGCCGCAGTATAAATGCCAATATCGTGGGCGGTTAAGACCGATTGCCATTCCCAAAGCCCCGCCGATGTATTTCGTTCCATGCTTTGGCCTACGGTGGTTAAGCGGATTTGCCCCGCCGGAAGCCAACGCTCCAGAGATTGTATAAACGCTTCGGGCAGCCGTTCAACCTCTAGAACGCGATCAAGCGTGATATCTGCCCCAAAGATCATGCCGCCGGGATGTAAATTGAAGGTTTCGCGTGTCGCTGCGATCATGAGTGACGGCTTCTATGAACGTGGATAAAAGGCAATGACCGCAGGCACGGCATCAAAAGAAGGTATCGTTATCGAATCTCCCGCTGTTAATGACAGCATGGTTGAGCCGCCGCCATCGAGATTGAGCGCTGCCCGTAAGTCTAGATCGGTTGAATAGAGATAGGCGCTCAAATCTGCAAGCCGCATTCCAAAAAGCCCATTTGTGACCATCAGAATGATACGCCCGGCGCTGTCTTGCCCGATAAGTGTGCGGCGTGAGGCGCGGTCGCCTTCTGTACGTTCGTAGGTCGGCTCGCCGTTGACGATCAGCATCGGGAAAGCTTGTGAGGCTTGCTGCAGCGGTTCGCCCTGATAAGGCTCATAAATCAGCGAACGTATGCGGGTAAAGCCATCCGGCGCAACCTGAAACATACCACCGAAACCCATAAACGACGCGCCATATGAGATGTTGTCGCTAACGAGCAGCCCGACGACAGAGTCATGTTCGTCAAAGAAGTTGGCGTTTATAAACCCCGCCGCGCCTTGAAGCTGTGTGCGCCACTGACTGATCGTTTGTGAACTGCCGGGGCTGTAGTGAACTCGAAAGTAGAAATTATTCGGATCAATACGCAGTGCGGCGAAGCTGGTCAGGCCAAAGCTGCTGTCGGGGCGGTAATAGCGCCTTTCAAGTCCCGGCGCCAGCTGCTCCCATCCATTCGACTGCTGCACAACGTGAGTCTCATTGAGCTGTTCAACCGGCTGGCTAACGGAAGGATTCATTGGCGATGATGCAAGACAGCCAGCTAAAAGGGACGCCGCTGTGAAAAGTGATGAAATACGAAACCGCTTAGGAGAAAAAATATGTGCTGGTGAAGCTTTTAATGGTGGTTTGAACTGCACGACCCGCCCTTGAACGTGAATAATCCAACTGCTATACTCTACCCTAAGATTTGCATAACAGCACGGGCGCATAGCTCAGTTGGTTAGAGCGTACGGTTCACATCCGTAAGGTCCGGGGTTCGAGCCCCTGTGCGCCCACAGCGAAGCGGAGACTTGTCTCCGCTTTTTGTTTTGTATAATCCAAGCAGAATCAATGCTAGAAATGAAGGCGCGAACAGGCGAAATGATCTTACAATGAATATGGACACTTCATTTATCTGGTCAATCATTCCCTGATGGGCAAGCAAGCGCAAATGCAGTCAAAAGTTATTTCTGATAATGCAAGCGGGTCGCGGACGAGCGACTGGCTGGCGATACTGTTTTTTTTGAGCCTGCTGGCCGGGCTGGCTGCGCTTGTTGTCGCCTTTGTATTGATACTTTCAAGGATGCTATCCAGCGGGAATACGTCGGATCGCGCTAGCATACAATGGGCGGCGGCGGGCGGCGGGCTTGTGCTGCTTGGGGCAGTAGGCCTGTTCAGCCGTCTGAGCACAATGCGGAAGCAGGTTGTGGCCGTCGAAACTGCGCGCCGCGCAGTGATGCAAACCGGGCAGGAACGCTCTCGCAGCCTGTATGAACTTGCTTTCTTGATGGGTTCTACATTGAATTATGAAAAGATCATCGAGGCGGCGCTGGAAGCCGGCCGCTTAGGGCTTCGGCGCACAGGCGAGGCTGACGAAAATTTACTGGCGATGGTGCTGCTTTTTCATTCCGATGATAACCTGCTGCATGTTGTATCTTCACGGCGGCTGATACGGGCAGACGAACAGAATACTGTGCCCGGCAAAACCGGAATTATTGGCGAAGCTTTGCAGACTTCAGTCCCAATTATTGGCGAAAACCCGCGCAATGACCCTGAACTACAATATTTCCTTTCCGTACAAAACTGTAAATCAATTCTCTGCATTCCGCTGCGAACGGGGTTTGATAATTTTGGTGTCTTGATTTATGCAAGCGATCTGCCGCAGGTATTCAGCGAAGAACAGAAAGATTTGCTGACAGCGATAGGTATTCAAACAACCATCGCGCTGCAAAATGCGCTGCTTTATGGCCGGCTGCGCGATGAAAAAGACAAGATCATCGAATTGGAAGAAGAGGCGCGCAAAAAGCTGGCACGCGATTTGCACGATGGGCCAACACAGAGTATCGCCGCAATTGCGATGCGTATGGGGTACATCAACCGTCTGATTGAAAAATCGCCCCAACAAGTGCCTGAAGAACTGCGTAAGGTGGAAGACCTTGCGCGAAAGACGACACGCGAAATTCGCCATATGCTGTTTACGCTGCGCCCGCTAATTTTAGAGACGCAGGGAATGCGCGCCGCGATGGCTCAATTGGCTGAAAAAATAGATGAGACTCACGGGCAAAATGTAGTGGTGATGGTCAACCCGGATGTAGAGAATCTACTGAGCAATCATCAGCAGGGTGTGATTTTTTACATCGTTGAAGAGGCGATCAATAACGCCCGGAAACACGCCCGCGCGCAGATCATTAAAATTTCAATTTTCAAACAGGACGCTTACATCATCGTTCAGATTATGGATAATGGCATTGGTTTTAATATGGAAGCGACGGCATCTGGTTATGAAAATAGGGGAAGCCTCGGCATGATCAACATGCGCGAACGCGCAGAACTGATTGATGCTACGCTGAAAGTAGACAGTAAACCCGGCACGGGTACGATCATCACGATATTAGTGCCGGTTAGCTCTGCGGAAGATGCCGATAGAATGGTGTCATCCTCTAGAAGTATGGGTATGACCAAACTGGCGCTTGCTGCTTCCGGGCGAACCAATGAATCAGGTGAAGAACAACAGGGCAGGTGGTAGCTCTTTGACACATTCAGGATTAGCGGCGCTGCGCGGTGAACCAAGCTATGTTTGGCGCGCCGGGCAGGAACGTCGTTTACAAATGGTTGCCCGCTGGGCAAAACTGGAAGATGCGCGGGTGCTGGAAGCTGGCGCGGGCATCGGGATGTACGCATCGCAGATTCGCCGGCGCTATACCCCCGATGTTGAATGTTTTGATATTGAACTGGAGCGGGCGATGGAGGCCAGCAAGGAGACCCCTCATGCGCTGGTTGCCGCCGCCGAGGCGCTGCCCTATGCCAGCGATCTTTTTGACACCATTATCTCGCATGAAGTTCTGGAGCATGTTGAGAGTGATCGTGTTTCGGTCAGTGAGATGGTGCGGGTGTTGAAGCCGGGCGGGCGGCTGGTCATTTTTGTCCCTAACCGCTGGTATCCATTTGAAACACACGGGCATTACTGGCGCGGAAGCTACCATTTTGGCAACACCCCGCTGATTAATTACCTGCCGAACGCAGCGCGTGACCGGCTTGCCCCGCATGTGCGCGCTTATACCCGGCGCAGCCTACTTAACCTCTTTACGAATTGCCCGATTCAACTGGTCATGCATCAGCGCATTTATGGCGGATATGACAACATCATCGCCCGAATGGGTGACCGCGGGCGTAAGCTGCGGGATATGCTGTATCGTTTCGAGGGTACGCCGCTGGATACCTTCGGTTTGTCGCATCTTCTGGTTGTTGAGAAAAAAACAGCGTCTGCGTAATCTGAGTTTTGAGAGCGTGTTTTTAGAGTCCCGCTGTGGAGAGATTCCCCAAAAGTCCCCACTCCTCAACCCCACCTGTTGTAATGGGGCGGAGATCAAAAACAGCATATTCAATAAATATCCTCTGAATAGCCCTACAAGCGAATGGGGGTTTGAGAAAATAAAAATGACGACCAAAGTCGCCATTTTTTGGGTTGCTTTGTGGGTTAATCCACGAATACCGGCAGATGCCCCAACGCGATGATATCAATCCACTTAGCACGATCCCCTTCGGTAAAAATCGCGGCTTCGGTGGTTACGTTTGCGCCGGCTTTGTCCATGATCAAACGCATACCCTGTAATGTGCTGCCAGTCGAGATCACATCGTCCAGTATGCATACATCTTTGCCGAGTATCAACTGACGATCTTTTTCGTCCAAAAATAGAGTTTGCGGGCTGCCGGTAGTGATGGACAGCGTTTCGCTGCGTAAGGCATCGCCCATGTAAGGCTTATAAGTTTTACGCAGCACAACATACGGGCGGCCCAACTCTATTGAGAGGGCATATCCTAGCGGGATGGATTTTGCTTCAGCCGTCACCAGAATACCAAACTGACGATCTTTAAGCTTTTCAGCCAATGCCTTGGCGGCTGCTTGCACCAGCTCGGTATCGCCCAGAATGTTCAGAATAGCGATGCGGACCCCGGGCTTGATCGAAAAAAGCGGTAGATTGCGTTTAACTCCGGCAACTTCAACCGGATAAGTATCTTTGGGAACGGTCATTGTCAGAAATTACTCCTACGACGAAACGCTGCCTAGTTTAGCACGCAGTCTTAAACATCGTAAGCATTGACTGCCGCCGGTTCTGTTACCTGATGCCCGTTGATGATACGGCCATCTACCAGCGTCATCACACGATCTGCCTGACGGGCGAGATTCGGATCGTGGGTCACAATGACGACAGTCGTGCCGCTCTGATTCCGTATATCGTGAAGCGTTTGCAATACCAGCGCGCCGGCTTCTTGATCCAGATTGCCGGTTGGCTCGTCACACAAGAGCAGAGGAGGATCGTTCGCAAGCGCCCGTGCAATAGCGACACGCTGCTGCTGCCCTCCAGATAACTCGGCGGGACGGTGTTTGAGACGATCATCCAAACCTAATGCCTTAAGAAGCTCGCGGGCGCGCTGTTCGGGTTTGAACCGTTTCTTACGCGCAAACTGGATCGGCAGCATCACATTTTCCAGCGCGGTCAGGGTAGGGATCAGGTTGAAGAACTGGAAGATAAAGCCGATCTTTTCGTTGCGGATTTCTGTAAGCTGATCTTCACCCATGCGCGAGATATTCACGCCGTCAATCGCGATTTCGCCGCTTGTTGGCCGATCTAACCCGCCGATTAGGCCCAGAAGCGTGCTTTTGCCGCTGCCAGAAGGCCCGATGATGCCCACTAATTCGCCCGCGAAAATATCCATGTCTACGCCCCGCAGCGCATGAACGATTGTATTTCCAAGGGGTAAACTTCGGGTGACCCCGCGTGTTTGGATAATCGGGCGGGTGGTGCTAGCGCTGTTCATAAAACCTCTCCTTAGCAGCGAGCATGACTGCATATTTTACGCGAATTATCTGTAAAAGTTGTGATCCGTCGGTCACTCGCAGCCATACGGTGAAATAAAAAGCGCCGGCTAACTGTTAGCGGCGCTTTAGTATCGGGCTGAAAATAGTTAACGTACAGTCTCAGGCATATAGACGGGCGTTAACCACTCGCGGTATTTTTCGATACGACCGGACACTGCATCAAAAAACAAATCACGAACTTGGCGGGTTACAGTCCCCATGCGTCCGGAACCAATCGGGCGGTGTTCAACGCGGGTAATTGCTGCAACTTGTACCCCTGTGCCACACAGAAGGATCTCGTCGGCAATGTAGATTTCTGTGCGATCAATTTCGCGCTCGATGACTTCCATACCGAGATCATTGCGAAGCAGCTCAATAATAGTGCGCCGCACAATGCCTTCAAGTACGTCTGATTGTACGGGCGGGGTATATGCAACGCCTTTGCGCATCACAAAGATATTGGCTGCGCTGGCTTCAGTAACATGGCCTTCTTGATTGAGCACCAGCGCCTCATCATAACCCGCGAGAACAGCATCCGACTTGATGAGCGCCGAGTTTGCATATGCGCCGATAATTTTGCCTCTGGCGGGAATGGCATTGTCATCTACCCGGCGCCACGCAGAAAAACAAACATGCGCCCCATCTTCGTTCGCAATATAGGCCCCGAAGGGGATTGCGAACATCGTGAAATCATCGTCCACATCATGCAGGCGCACGCCGATCATCTCGGTTGATTTATAAGCCAACGGGCGAACGTAACAGTTCTCTCGATAGCCCTCTGCGCGCAGCAGTTCTGCCAGCGTATCTACGAGTTCGTCGGCAGAATAAGGCAGGTGAATGCGCATCAAACCTGCGGATTGTATGAAGCGTTCAAAATGATCCTGAGGGCGGAAAATGAATAGCTGCTCTTCCTCTTGATTCCAATAAGCGCGTAGGCCGCCGAAAACGCCTGTCCCATAGTTAAAGGAATGGGTCATCACACTAATTTTGGCATCTTCAAAGGGGACGATCTTCCCTTCAAAGAATGCGAATTTTGGTTTTCCTTGCTGTCCAGCCACAGTAACGACTCCTGATGATGTGCATAGGCGGATTATAGGGGCGTCAATTTGTTGAAGGCAATAAGTCCATGAAGCCAG
>JACSRP010000187.1 GCA_014879665.1 Anaerolineae bacterium
GCAATCACCAGTTTTATCATGATGCCAACGATCTGCCGCTGGCGCTGGCGCCATTTTGGGGATTCTGTTCGGCGGACGATCCGGTATGGCGGGCAACGATACAGTTCGCCTTTTCGCCGGAAAATAAGGGCGGCTATTATCCCGGCGAATATGGCGGGTTAGGCTCGGTGCATACGCGCAATACATGGCCGCTTGGCGACGTTCAGGCGTACATTGTCGCTAAACTGACTGGCGATAGGCAGGCTGAAGAGGCCAGCATCATGCGGCTTAAAGCAGTGTCGCAGGGTGACGGCGCGCTGCCTGAAGCCTACAGCGCGGCAACGGGCGAAGTGGTTTCGCGGCATTGGTTCATCTGGCCGGGCGCGAGTTTTGCCCTGATGGCCGGTTATTTCAGATAAGGGAAGGCATTGATGCGCGGCAAGCCGCTGGTGATTGTCGATCCACATTTTCGACGTATGGACGAAATTTTTAGCGCGCAGGATCGGGCGCGGCTGGATGATATGGTTGAGGTGGTATGGGGTAAAGATGAGCCGATGCCCGCTGATGCCTTCAACGAAGCGATCCCGAATGCCGCCGCCGTGATCTGCGCGGATTGGCGCTATGGCGATGAGGCGCTGGCGCGGGCTGATAACCTGCGCGCTGTGCTTACGGTGTCCGGCGGCTTCCCGCGCCATTTGAACTACGATTATTGTTTCACTAAAGGGATCCGGGTTTTATCGGCGGCGCCGGCATTTGCCCGTTCGGTGGCTGAAATGGCGCTGGCGCTGGCATTGGCCGCCAGCCGGGACATTGCCGCCGGGGATCGCGCTATGCGGGAGGGAAACGAAGCATGGCTGCATGCGGGCAATGCCAGCGCCTTTATGCTGTATGGCAAGCCGGCAGGCTTCATTGGCTATGGCAGCATTGGCCGCGCGCTGCACCCGCTGATCACGCCTTTTGGCTGTGTAGTTTCGGCCTACGATCCGTGGCTGACGGATGGCTATCTGTGCAGTCTGGGCGTTCGGCCAGTGGAACTAGACGCGCTGTTGGAAACCTCGAAAGTGATTTTTGTGCTGGCTGCCCCGAGCGTTGAAAATCGCGCGCTGCTTTCGCGTGAACGCCTTGAGCGAATTCAGCAGGGGGCGGTGCTGGTGCTGGTCAGCCGCGCGCATGTGGTGGATTTTGATGCTTTGACGGAACTGGTGGCGGAGGGACGTTTTAAGGCCGCAATAGACGTATTTCCAGCCGAACCGATCTCGCCAGATCATCCGATTCGACGGGCGGCGGGGGCGGTACTCTCGGCACATCGTGCCGGAGCGACTGCCGAAGGCTGCCGGGAGATCGGGGAAATGCTGGTGGATGACCTGGAGGCGATTGCGCGCGGTTTGCCGCCACAGCGGATGCAGAACGCGCAGCCCGAACTGATCAGCCGATACATGACCAACACGATCCAGAAAGGTAAAGGCGCGTGAGCGAGCTTTTAATGAGGGGAGGAAAGCGCAGAAGATGAGGGGCTACCCAACAACTTTGCCCACTCAAAACCTCATCTGAATCGGGTTAGCCCCAAAAAAGCGCGGCGGCGCCTAGCAGGGCGGCGCGCTCGTTCAGATTGCCCCTCAAGATAGGAATTGATAAGCGCTGGCGGGTTTGCGCGGCGAAAAGATCGTAGGCGCGCGCGATGCCGCCGAGAAGGAGCACCCCATCGGCGCGAAAATCGGAGACGAACGGCTGTAGAAACGCCCCGAGATCATCCCCGAAAGATCGGAAACTTTCGATGGCTGCCGGATAATTTGCATTGGCGGCTTGAACTGCCGCAGCGACATTGGTGGCGTCAAGGCCATACTGCTGAAATCGGGCTAGTAAACCGCGTGTCGAAAAAATTTCGTCGGCGGGCTGATCACAGAAAAGCAGCGGGTAAAGCCAACCGTTGGGCGGCACTCCGGCGCCAGTGGTCACGACCTGCTGATCAACGATAAACGCCGAACCACACCCGGTGCCGAGGGTGATACCGAGCAGGCGGCGGTAGGCGCGACCAGCGCCATAAGCTGCTTCGCCAACGATGGCTGCTTCGGCATCATTTCTAAATCGCAGTTGAAGTTCAGATTTGCCTAACAGCCGCCTCAGGGATTCACCGATGTTCACGCCGTGAATGGCATCAAATTTTGCGACTCCTTCAATCAGGCTGATGCCTTTCGCGTAGTCAAAAGGGCCGGGGAAACCGAGCGCGATGCCCTGTATGGTGGCAGATTGTTCAAGATGAAAGCGAATAACGAGGGAGAGAAACTCCAAAATATGATCGGCGCTTGCACTACTGTCTAACGGCTGAACCCGAATTTCCCCGGCCAGCGGCTGGCCAGCACTCAGCAGCGCGCTTTTGACCGAACTGCCGCCTATATCCAACGCTACGACGGGCTGATGTTGTAAGCTCACGCTTATTCCCCGGGTTCGATCCAGTCTGGCTTCAAGAAGGCTTTGACGACGCGGACGGGGGTTTGACCTTCATTGATCAATTGATAAGTTTCCGCCGCGGCTGGCACGATGAAGGTTTCGGCAAAATTGAATCGCCCGCGTTTGCCACCGGCGGTTTCGAGGATGATGGACGATCCCTCAACCAGCATGAGGAGATGCGGCGATCCAGCGGTGTGGACAGTGACCGAGGTGGCAAATTCGAGACGATGTACATCGTAAAAGTGGGATCTGTGCGTGGGAAGGTGAAGCAACTGCCAATCCTGCCCGCCGTCCAGAACATAGGAGCGCGAGATCAATTCATGGTTGACCCGCTCGCCGCGGTAGTCAAGGCGTAGGTTATCGAGCGCCCGCTGGATATTGAGCGTGCGCGGCCTGCCGTTGAGGTCAAGACGCAGCCAGTCATACATCTTAAAGGTAAAGAGGTAAGGCGTCGCGCTGATTTCTAGCACCAGATTGTCAATCCCTGAAGCGTGAATTGTGCCATTGGGAATGAGAAATAATTGATGTTTTTCGCTTGGAAATGACATGACATGACGATCAATATCAACTGGCGTGCCTTCGCTGGCACTCTGTTCTAGCTGCAACCGGAACTGCCGGGGATCGCTATCTTTTTGAAAACCAATATAGACTCTGGCGTCAGGTTTGGAGTCGAGAATATAGTAGGTTTCGTCTTGCGTGAAATTTTCACCAAAGTGCTCGCGAATATAAGCGGGGCGAGGGTGGCATTGGATGGAGAGATTGCCGCCGCCGAAGGTATCTAGGAAATCGAAGCGGATCGGAAATTCGAAGCCGAAGCGTTCGGCATGCTGGCCGAGAATGGCATGGTGATCGTGATACAAAAGCAGATCGCAGGATACTTCCAGCATACTGCCACCGCTTTCGAGGATAAGACCCTGTTCAGGGGCGATCATTTCAAATGACCATGCGTAGTTGGGAATACCCTCTTTTACCAGCCTTGGAAAGCGCGTTTTCATCCATTGGCCGCCCCATGGACCGGGTTCAAACCATGGGCGAACGCGGTAGAACGTCTGGCTGATTTCGACGAGCGCCCCGCGCAGAGCGCCGCCGGAAATAAATGCTGGATTTTCGGGGTTTTGTGCGTCAACAAACAGGTCTATTTTTGAGAGCAGCGCCGCCTTGTGGTGATTAAGCGTTGCCCAGTCAATGAAGTAGAAGCGTTTATACATGACGGGCGGCTCGAAAGCCTGTGCTGCGCCGAGATTACGAATACTGCCGGCGCGGGCGCGATATTGAATCTCGTTTTTGGGTACGTCGAGATAGATCAGATAGGCATCTGGCGTGACCAATGCTGCGCCGCTGCCGTAAAAAATGATGGTATTTGCTTCAGGCGATTCGTCTAAAGCGGCGAGGGCATTCGGGTCAAAGAAGTCGCGCAGTTCGCCGGTAAATCGTTTGCCGAACAACGGATCGCCGCCGCCGAGAAAAGGCCCAATTAGGCGGTCAACTGCTTCCGGGGCGTGAAGCGCGCCCTCTACCCAAACCCAGTGGGCAATTATTCCATGCTGGTGGAGCGATGCATCGAGCCGAGATTGAAAATCTCCCCAGAGTACCCCGACAAAGCCATCAATGACGATGCGCGGGTGCTTAGAAAGCTGGCGGGCTAAACGATCAAAGCCGCGGTCAATTTCGCCGCCCTGTAAGTGATGCGTGGGGTACATGTTATACTCGCCGGGCGTGGCGGCGCTGGTTGATTCTGGCAGCAGCGGTTGGGCTGAACGGCGGTAATTTTGCACGAGGTGTATTCCCGATTATCGAAAGCAGAACGGCAACTATACAACTTGAGGGCTGTGACACCAACACGGTCAACAGCTGGCATTGCGAGGATAAAAAATGATGGTCACTGTAGGCTGCGGGCCATTCGGGCGGATGGTGATTTTAGGCGACAGCATTTCTTACGGTATGTGCGCTTATGAGCCAGCGAATCAGTGGAATCAGGTGGTGGCACAGCTGCTGCGAAAATTTCAGGATGAGCCGCTGACTGTTTTCAACCGGGGGCTGCCGGCCAGCGTGATTTCGCCCCGCTGCCCGGGCTATACGCAGTCGGCTAAACCAAGCCTGATCGAACGCTATCAACAGCATTGCATTGAACTGCGCCCAGATCTGGTGATCATTGCTGAAGGCACCAACGATATGCGTTCGGGTATGCCGGTACAGGCATATATGGAAGACCTGACGACGATTGTCACTGACATTCAGGCGCAGACCGATGCGCTAATTGTGCTGGTGGGTATTTATCATCAGGTTTATGGAAGGGGCGGGAATGATCCGGCGACGCGCCCAATCTGGACGAAATGGACTCCGGATACACCAGTTGTATTTAACGTGGCTGTTGGCCTTGTCGCACAGAAATGTAAGGCGTTGTTTGTGGATGCACAGGCGGTACTGGGCGGCGCGGATTGGGTGCTTCACCCTGATGCCTGCCACCTGAACGATCTGGGGCAGGTATTGATCGGAAATGCCATTTTTCAGCGTATTGCGGTACATGCGAGCGGCGCTGCCCGGAAAACCATGCGGATCATTGCAGAAAACGATGTTAGCACGCTGAATACCGGCGGTGCCGATACGGACGCGGACATTCAGCAGCTATGGGCGGCGGCCTTGGCGCGCTATCAGAAGCAGGCTGACGAGAAGGATAAAGCTGATAAATAGGGTGAGTTTCGGGATGTATTTAGGAAAGGGCAGACAAGGCATGCCTTGTCCCTACAGCGCGGCGGGTGAGGCTCTGCGGGGTCACTTTGCTCTCTCAAAGGCATACCTGAAACTGAGGTTAATTCGCGGGAAGACGACGGGATGAAAACACTGATTTACACGGTTGGTCATTCGACCAGACCGATAGAAGATTTTATCGAACTGATGAAAACCTACGCGATTGAAACGGTGGTTGATGTTCGGAAGATCGCTCAATCGCGCCATAATCCGCAGTACGGCGAAGATGCGCTGCGGAAGCGATTAGGTGAAAGTGGGATTACCTATCTGCGGTTCGAGGGACTTGGCGGGCTGCGGCCTACCATGCCGGACTCGATAAACACGGGCTGGAAAAACAAGTCGTTTCGCGGCTATGCAGATTATATGCAGACCCCGGAATTTGAAGAAAGTGTAGAGAAACTGATCGCGCTTGCGGCTGAATCGCAGACGGTGATTATGTGTGCTGAGGCGGTGCCGTGGCGATGCCACCGTTCGCTGATTGGCGATGCGCTGGTGATCAGGGGAATTGTGGTTGAAGACATTATGAGCGAAAACAGCTGCACGCCGCACAAGCTCACTTCATTTGCAAAAGTAGAGGGTGATACGATTACCTATCCAGCCGGTGAGGGTGGGCGATACGGTTGAAGCGTGGTTTTTGATGATGGGGGCATTTTCAATTGCGGATCGAAGCGGGTTGAAGGGATTGAGACGGGGAACAGATAACTCGCAAAAATGAACCCCACATTTAGGGAAGTAGCTGCTGCTTCGGGATCAACTGCCGCCGCACTATGATAGATGGACATCATGGATGCGCTGGCTTCCCATTGGCGACGAGTGGCTTTGGCAAACGGTTCCATGCGGCGGCGGAGGTCTGATTCACTGAGCGCCAATTGATAGATTTCACGCTGTCCAGATTCCTGATGCCATGTCTCTCGAATCGCTGCGAGAATACCCCGCTTGTTCTTATAGATGCTGTAGACGGTGCTCACAGCGACCCCCGCCTTGTCACTGATTGACTCAATTGTCGTAGTGCCGTATCCCTGCTCCAGAAACAGGACGCGAGCAGCCTCCAGGATGACCTGCCGGGTTGCCAAGGCTTGTCGCTGACGATGAGAAGGGTGCTGCTTGACATTCTTCATAGATTCAGTATGCCATAGCTTTATTCGTTGTAGTTAGACTATATTGAATGGAGTGTAACTATGCCTTCGCAATCGAATGAGACGCTTGTCTGTGCGTTTATGGAGCGCATCTTTGATCAAGGTGATCTATCGGCTGTGGATGAGTTCAATGCGGCTGATGGTATCGATTATCAAGAACCACCCGGAACGGATTTCATCGCCCATCTCAAGCAGGTTGTCGTTGGGATGCGAACCGCTTTTCCCGATATCCATTTTGAAATTCACGAACTACTTGTGCAAGGAGACATGGTCGAACGGAATGCGACCATGACCGGCACGCATACAGGCACCTTCAGTCTGATGCCCGGGCATAGTCTGCCTCCCACAGGTCGAAAGGTCTCTGTGCCGCATATGCACTTCATGCGAATTTTGGACGGAAAAACAACCGACTTATGGCATTTGTGGAATGTACCGATGATGATGCAACAGCTTGGAACTGCGGCTACACCACAACCTGCTCATCATTCCGGCAACGCATAAAAGAAACGAAGCTCTATATCGTTGAGACACTCGATTAAATGGTAACTCAGTGAAAGCAGAAGGAGTCTGTCGTGTCACCTGAACATAATCAGCGAGTGCTTTGTCAGGTTATTGAAGAGGGATTCAATAAGGGTAACTACGACGCCCTGGATCCGCTGTACGCTGCCGGTTATCGGGAACACCAATTTGACATGTCACATACGCTAGAAGGTTTCAAACACGATATTCAGTATCTGCGCACCGCCTTCCCGGACTTGCATTTGACGATTGAGGATATAGTTGCAGATGGTGATAAAGTCTGGATGCGGATTATGGCGCACGGAACCAATCAGGGATATTTGTTCGGCCCCCCGACCGGCAAAGCGATGACCATTACGGTTTTCGACACCTGTCGGTTTGAAAAGGGCAAGATTGTCGAACATTGGGGTGTACCGGATCGTTTCGCCCAATTAGCACAGCTGGGACTACTGCCTCACGGTGAAGGGCAGAAATCGTAGCATCCTGTGTTGTGTAGGATTTTCTTAACTGCTGCCGGGGGTAAACCGGGACATATCGTTGAGACGGTTGAGGCATCTGAGACAGTCACTACAGAAAACAAGGTTGTAGAGACTCAAACTTCCCTGAAATCTCCGTCTCAAGACGTTAAGGCAGAACCGCCCAGACCGGCTTCGCGCGCTCGAATGGCGGCCTGCGCCCGGTCAGCCACCTGCAACTTGCTGAATATATTGGATACATGATTGCGTACTGTTTTTATGCTGATGACCAGTTTGCCGGCAATTTCAGCATTCGTCTGCCCAACGGCAATGTAGGACAAAATTTCCCGTTCCCGTTCTGTTAGTTCCGGGAAGAGTTCTGATCGGGATGCTGGTTCTAAACTGGCAAAGAACTGCATCAGGCGAGCAGCAATTTCGGGACTAAATAGTGACTCGCCATTGGCTACCGCCCGCATCGCGCGCAGCAGCACCGCCTGATCAGCGCCCTTCAACACATAACCTCGCGCCCCGACGCGCATCGCTGCAAAAACGGTATCATCATCCTGAAACATAGTTAGTACGATGATGCCAATATGCGGGCTGGTTCGTAGAATTTGGCGCGTCGCCTCAATGCCGTTGAGGTCGGGCATTTGAATATCCATCAGGATCACATCGGGCTGATGTTCAGCGGCCAGCCTCAGCGCTTCCCTGCCGCTAAAAGCTTCGCCCAATACTTCAATATCCGGGATGGAAGCTAGCAGCGCCCGCAGCCCATCTCGAAACAGCGTGTGATCATCGGCAATTAAGACCCGGATGGATTCCATGCGGACCCTCCAACAGCTGCTATATATGCGGATGATAAAGGCAGATGAGCTGTTATCCCTGTCCCGCCTTGGGGCAGGATTTCAGCGACACACATCCCCCCTAATTCCTCAGCCCGCTCACGCATGGAGGTCAGCCCTATGCCTGCCTGAACCTTGTTGGGCAGCCCACGCCCATCGTCCGTGACCTCCAGACATAGGTCGTCAGGAAGTGACAACCGCACACAACAATGCTGCGCCCCGGCGTGACGACTCACGTTGGTCATGGCTTCGAGCGCAATACGGTAGGCAGCCACTTCAACGGCGGCAGGCAGCGGCGGTGGGTTTTCAGGGGCTTCCAGCGTGATCTGAAGCCCTTGTACTTGATTCTGTGAAGCGATATGCGCTTTCAATGCGCCCACTAATCCAAGTTCATCTAGGGCTGGCGGGCGCAGATCGTAAGCAATGCGCCGGATATCCGCCAGTACCTCCTGTATTTGTGCTTTTAGCTCTGTTGACATCTTCTTGACTGCATCTGCATCTCGATCCGCGAGATTGTAGACAGCATCCAATTTGAAGGACATTGCGGCGAGTACCGGGCCAAGTCCATCGTGCAGGTCACGACGAAGCCGGCGGCGCTCTTCTTCGCGAGTCGTTACCAGCCGCTCGCGGGAACGCTGCAAATCTTGCGTCAGGCGTACGTTATAGGCAGCGACACCTGCCTGCCGGGCGATAGTTACTAGTAATCGTCTGTCAATCTGCGAGAAGGTTTCGCCGGGCGCGCGCGGCGCAAGTATAAGCTGGCCAATTGTTTCCAACTGATATACCAGCGGCAGGATTTCCCTGCCGTCATCAGCTGCACGCGCAAATATAGAGGAGTGCGTATATTCAGCCGCGACGATGAACTGTTCACCTTCCTTCAGTGTGACTGCCACATAGGGGAGCTTGAAGGCATCAGCGACAGTTTCTACAATTGTTGGGAGTACCGACTGCGAGGCAACCACGACTTCAAGCCGTTTAGACAGGCGGCCCAACACGGTATAGGGGTCATCACGCTCACCGTACATCAAGCGATTGACAGCGCGCTGCAGGCGCTCTCGCAGCGGTTGAAAAGAAATGGCGATAATGCCTGTTCCCACCAGCGCAACCGGCAGGCTCCCGCCAGCTTGAAGCAGAGTTCCAATCGCGCCGACAATGATGACATATAGGGTGATAATCAGCACGGTCAGCAGCCCGTAAACCAGTGTGCGATTTACGAGGACGTGAATATCCCACAGGTGATAGCGCAGGATGGCGATACCTGTGGCGATGACAATGGTGACGACGGTGAAGTCGGTAATGATAATGCTCAATTCCCGGGTTACAGGATTGTCTCCCAGGAGCCACCATGAAATACCGCCGAGGATATTGCCCACAATCACGACAGCTCCGGCGACTGCCAGCCACTTCAACTGCGCTCGCTCAACCCCTGCGGCGCGACGAAAGCGAACGATCATCGAGGCGATTGAACCGAAAACGCCTATCAGAAGTAGTGGGGCTGCGGCAGCCATCAGTGTAGCCATCAACGACTCACTGCCCGAAATTCCATAAGGATTCAGGGACAGAATTCCGAACTCTGCCAGTGAGCCGGGGTAGAAAGCGATGCTAAGTGTGAACATTGCAATGCCCAGCGCGGCTGCCCAGCCGACAAAGCGCCAGCGTGAGGACAAAAGGTTTCCATCCGGGAATAACAGCAGGGTAAAGGTCATCGGAAGCAGCACGCTTGGAATCCATATCCAAAGGCTAAACCAACGCGCCAGGGCCGCGCCGGGCAGCGGTATCACAAGCTCACTGTACAGGGCATAACCTGCCGACAGCATATTCAACCCGCTGAGAAACCCGATGGCGCAGAACATCCAGCCAATGGGGTTACGGGAATGACGCGACGCGACCAGCGCACCGACCACGCAGTAGGTCGTAGTTAGCAGGGGCATGAAGAACTGGTGGCTAAAGGTTACGCCTTGCCCGCTGACGATCAGGGCGAGGATACTGATTCCCAGCCCGATAAATACGACAAAAATGGAGAATACAGCAATGGACCAAGGAAGGCGTCGGGCAGTTTGTTCACTCATCATGGCGTTCATTCCGAACCTGCTCGCATACATGCTGATACGATATGGTATCACGAACCGCTGGCTGACGGTGTGACGGGCAACTTGTGATCGCACTGCTCACCCTGCCAGCAGCGCGATACCGATGATCAGCGGCGCAACATGATGAAGTATGGGAAAGTAAATATTACGCCGGCTGAAGATGAGCAGGAGAACCAACCAGGCTAAGTTCCATACAATCGTCAGCCATCCGACCCAGCCTGCGACCAGCGTCGTTTGCAGCAGCGCCGCACCGATCGCCGCCTGAGCCAGAAACGCCAGCACGACATACAGCACAACCTGCGAATAGTTCCAGTCAAACTTGCTGATAGACGTGGTTTCGGCGACCATGATGACAACCGTGCCGAGTAGAAATGCCACCATGCCCAACAAAGCGAGGGTAGACGTTCCAGTAGAATGCAGCATATCTTCCAGCAGCGCCAATCCCAGCGTCAGTGTCACAATCGCGGTGATGACGCAGCCCCGTTCCCAGATCAGATGAGAAGAGATTTCTTCAATCTGCCACCCTAGAAATGCTCTGCCTGTGAACAGGACACCGCCAATCGTAAAGATGAAGAAACTCATGACAAACAGACATGCGCTAAGAGTGCGTTCGGATATGCCCTGCTGACTTATGACAATCAGGAGTTCCAGCCCGACGGCCGTGGTCATGAGGGCGGGGATGGCGAGGATCACATTTCGGGATGTAATTCGCGTTTTCACGCCATTTCTCCCCAGAAACTGTCAAAGCATCACCATACTGGTCCAAATACTGTCTAGATTAAGCGGAAGCTGCTGCCAGTGATCGCCATAATCTGCTGTGTGCCATACGTCGCCGCTGCTCAAACCAGCATACAGATGCCCGGGCGCGTCAGGGTCAGTAAGAAGCGCGTAGGGCATGTAATTCAACGGCTGCGGCAGTCCACCGTTCAGTTTTTGCCATGTGCTGCCATCCATCAATCGGAAGATGTAAGCTTGCGCGTTGCCGGCACTATGCGCTTTCATGGGGCCGGGTGACAGGGAGACATACATCACCTCCGGGCGGGCGGGGTCTGCTGCGGCAGCCCAGCCATAATGGCGATCAAGTCCTAGTCCGGGCTGGATCCAGGTGTTTCCAGCATCGCGGCTGAAGGCAGCACCTGCGCCGCTTCCACCGCCCTCATAGACCCAATCACCATTGGCGGCATGAAATTTGATTGAGTGGCAGTCCCGTAACGCACCTTTGCGGTGATCTTGCCATGTTTTGCCGCTGTCCGTGCTGCGAACCACCGCTCCAGCCTCGACGCCTGCAACGATCACTTTAGGATCGGTGGGCGAGAGCGTGATACCCTGTATATATGCGGTAAACGGCCTCTCAGCAGGGGAGAACCAGTACCAGCGCCGCCTTTTCTGAAAGGATTCCGACTCTTCCCAGCTTTGCCCGCCATCATGTGATATAAAAACGCCCGGCGGCTTCGTTCCCGCGGCGATCAGATCGGGCTGCGCGGGACTTACGGCAATTGCTTTGACGATCTGCCCATCCATGCCACATGGCTGCCAGGTCCTGCCCCGATCTTTAGAACGAAGCACGCCGCTGCCCTGTGTTCCGGCATAGACAACGTTCGGGTTGTGTGGATCAACAGCCAGGCAGCGCACGTTTGCGCCTTCGAGTAGGAACTCGACTGACCACTGACCGCTAGCGATGCATTCTGCCCGCGCCAGCCGGTTGCCATTTGTTGAGAGGAAAATCCTGTTCATGCCCACTGCCTCCTCTTGTCTTTCTGAATTAGCATTCATATCCCTGCTCGCGGCGGATCAATGTCATCCGAGAGTCTGCCAGCCTAGAAGAATCAGCATAGTCCAAATGAAAGCCAAGATCGGCGGGATGGGCAGGGCAAATCCCCACCAGAAGACCCCTCCCACAGGAAGCAGCACCAGAGCGAGAATTGCACCGGACATGTAACCGCCCCAGAGCAGGGAACCGGCCACGGCCTCGAGAATGGAGACCATGAGGAAAGCAGCCAGTAGGGGGACGGTTGTAGGTATGCCAACACGCTCGAAGGGACCCCGCCCATAGGCGGGGAAGCCCATTACGATGGGAATATCACGACCGATCAGCAGATTTCGAATGGCGGGGAAACAGAAGACCCCGAAACCGACGGCAACAAACCAATGAAGGATTGCGGCTACTCGCAGTAAAACCAAATCGGTCATAGCGATACCTTTTTTCACATACACCCAAAGCTAGGAAGATGATAGGGTTCGACATCAGTGTTTATGACGTGGATGCACCCGCTATGACAGGTGCATCCACGTCATAAAAATCAGCGATTTACATGTCCAGCCTGACGACACCGCCGGTCATGCCGGGGGCAAAGGCAATCGTGCCGAAGGTGACATACAGCGCATCATCAGGCCCCCGGGCGATACCGAATGGGGCGATCAGTCCTTCAGCGACGGGAGCTGCGCCATCGGCAGTAATGGTGACGACACTGCCGGGCCCCGGCCCCGCGTCGGTGAATATCACAAGCTGCACCGCATAGAGCGTATCGCCATCGAGTAGAATATCGCTAACCGTGCTGAGTCCGCTGAAGGTTTCGACCAGTTCGCTGCCTGACCAGTGTTCGATTCTAGCCGCGCCGGGCACCATGCCTGTACCAAGAAAGCCGATATACATATCACCATTTTCGGCAATTTCAATGGATGTGGGGACGGGGTTATCGGGCCATGCGTGGACGAGCTGCAACCCGCTTTCTGCTGTCCACGAGAGCAAATCATTGCCGCCTGCGTCCACGATATAGAGCGTTCCGTCCTCGTCCCATGCAATGTCGGCAACGTTGGTATCGTAGCCATTTCCATCGGGGTCATTTGCTGCCTCAAAGCCATTCAGATTGATGACATTTTTCACCACCAGCGTTTCTGCGTCGTATTCGACCACCGAGTCGGCCCAATATGCGCCTGTGTTTCCTGACCCGTTACCGGAAAAGAGCAGCCAGAGCGAGTCGCCGTTGGGGATAATCCGGTACACCCCACCCGTTTCCATCGGAAAGGCATAGCTGGGGAGACCGACTATACGATCAGATGCTGTACCATCCGGCGCAATCGAGATGATTCGCCCGCTTAGCCCGGCGTTGACGGCATTCTCACCTTCAGGCCCCGACATGGTGAACGAAGATTCCCCACCCGTGCCTGCGACGGCAACCAGCAGATTACCATTCGCATCAAATGCCAGACCGCGCGGCGCACCGAGATCACCCAGAATCAGTTCGCCCGGCAGAGGCGGCAGCCCTTCCTGGGCCACTGCGGGCAGCAGAGTGACCAGGACAGGTATCAAGACAAGAACTAACTTAAGCAGCTGTTTGGGAAACATATTACCTCCTGTTGATCGCTTCATTTCGACAAAATCCCTACCGCCCAGTTTTCAATCAGGTCTTTCAGACAATCAAATCACCCGCTGATTTCCCGTCGGGTGCCGGAAGCAATCAGTGGTTCTACAAGTTGGTAAAGGTCACTCATATAGGCAGGAATTTCCTTAATAGGGCGCTGCTGCCGTCTATGTTTGTCATGTAGCAGTCGCAGCCCGGAGGAGCACGTTGACATCGAGATTTTGTATCTATTTCATTCATTCAGTCTAGGAGAAAAGCTATCCTATTGTCATGAGCAGGAGTCACGTTCTGGCCGGGAGGAATGCCCTAATGGGGTGGGAACATATCCTGACTGAGGTAGGTGCACTATATGAGGTTTATTTATGACTAGGAGGATGCTGCACAGTACGTTGGTATTACCGCACTACAAAAGGATAACCATGGTTCCCAGTATCTATTCAGTTTCGCAGACTTTGACCCTATTTTATGGGGTACCGATCAGAAGTGGTTGATACCGATATCACGGCGCTTATTAGCAATTAGTAGCGATTTCAATATCCTCTACGGATCGAAGCGGCCTGAAGGATCGCAGTTTTCAAGGACGTAAGAGCGCCGTCGCAGGTTTCAATATCCTCTACGGATCGAAGCGGCCTGAAGGCCCCATTGAGGGTGGAGGTCGAACTGTGGCAAACGAGTTTCAATATCCTCTACGGATCGAAGCGGCCTGAAGGTCAATCTTATTAACGCAAAGTACTTCGAAACCATCGGTTTCAATATCCTCTGCGGATCGAAGCGGGTTGAAGGGCAAAGTAGATGGATCGTTGATCATCTGGAAAAGCGGTTTCAATATCCTCTGCGGATCGAAGCGGGTTGAAGGTCTGTGGCAAGTCGGTACATAGCTCGCGCGGC
>JACSRP010000014.1 GCA_014879665.1 Anaerolineae bacterium
CATAATGGGTCATTCGGCACTACTTAGCGAGGCGAAGGCCTGCTTGAATAGATCCGTATTTATTCACGGATGATTTTTTAGCAAGAAAAGGGGTTCGGCATGGCTGAAGTCAATTATTCAGTAGAGCGCGATCTCGAAGAAGCGCAGGCGATGGTGGACAGCCTCGAACGCTATGTTCGCGGTAACGAAATTTATGGACGCGCCGGCAGCGGGGGCATGTTTTCGATGACGCAAATGCCCTCATTAACGCTTGGCGCACTGTTGATGCGCCTGCGAAGGTTGCAAGCCCTGCGCAATACCTTAACATCTGAGCAGCAGTTGCAGCTAGATCGAATGCTCACCACCAATGAAGACGTTCATCGGGAATGGCATGAGCATTATCAGGCAAAGCTGGAACGCGAGGCAATTTCCCGGCTGAAAGCAATGTCCATTTTCTTTGAAGAACTGCGCGATAACCCGAAAATGGCGACCTCCAGCTATCAGCCCGAAGCCCTGCGCCGTACCATTGCGCAGGTGCTGCATGATGAAATGAAGAAATTAGATCTGCATGTTGAACACGTGGAAAACGAAATGGCCGCGGTAGACAGCCGCCTGCGCCGCTGGTTTAGCAAGGGGCCGTTTATCTGGGCAAGTGCGCTTGAGGCTGCCTACCCGGCAGACGAATACTGGTGGTTATACGTACAGCCAAAAGCAGACAGGAAGTAGCTTACTTCAGGGCTGCGGCCTCGCGCTGAAAACGTACAGCGTTACCATCCTGATCGCTGGCGATGACGTAATTTTCGCCGGTTTCAACCACGCTTCCAGCCGTCTGCAAGCGCTCCCAAAGCGCGGCGAAACCAGCTGCTTCCGGAACGATCACGCTGTATTCGATCAATCCAACTACGCCGGGCGGAGGCGATTGTTTGCCCGCCCACACATTCAATCCAATATGATGATGATAGCCACCTGCCGCCACGAACAGCGCGCCGGGGTAGCCGCGTACCACCACATCAAATCCTGCAACATCGGCATAAAAGGCTTCGGCCTTTGCCAGATCGCTCACGTGCAGGTGCATATGTCCAATGTCCGATTCCGGCGCGATACCCACCCAACGGCGGTCATCAGCATCATCTAATAAAGCTTCAACATTCAAAGGCAGCGTATCCATACGTATGCGAACGCCCTCACCGCCGTACTGCCACTCGTCACGCGGCCTATCACGGTATAGCTCAACGCCGTTGTTATCGGGATCTGGCAGATACAGCGCCTCGCTGACCAGATGATCGCTAAAGCCCTGAAATGGCACTTCGCGCATCACCAACCGCCGGAATAAGTTGGCCAGATCACCCCGCGAAGGCACTCGTATCGCAACATGATATAGGCCTATGCTGCGCGGTGGCTTCGGCGGCGCATCTGGGCTTTCAGTGAGCTTCAAATGTATCGTTTTGCCATCGGCAGAAAGATAAGCAGTGTCGCCCTCACGATGCAGCTCATGGAAACCAACTCCATCCGCATAAAAGGCCAGCGATGTTGGCAAATGGCGTACCCGCAGATGAGCATATCCGATGCCAGTTTTATCAGGTAAGCGACTCTGGTTACTCATTAGATTTTCTCGTTTGCGCGCGTGTAAGAATAACAAACTGATGTTACATAGACGCTGCGTGACCCCCGAATTAGAGCTTTTCTCTCAGGTTAAGCTGACCGCGGGCGGGCGGCGTATATTCATGATCACATGAACCATCACGCCAAATACCAGTCCCCAGAACGGCGCGCCGATGCCCAGCAAGTTGAAATTGGCCGCCGTACACAACAGCGCCACCACGCCTGCTTCACGGGTTCCAGGATATTCCATCGCTGCCGTCGTTGCGCTGCTAATAGTGCCGATCAACGCCAGACCGGTCACTGCCGCCACCAGCGCGGGGGGCAGGGAAGTAAACGCCGCCACCGCCGCCGCGCTAAAAGTGCCCAGTAAAATGTACCACAGGCCGATAGACACCCCCGCTGAATATCGCTTTTTCGGATCGCGATGGGCTTCCGGGTTGGCGATCATCGCTGCCGTGATCGCCGCCAGATTGAGTCCGTGACAGCCAAACGGCGCCAGCAGCAGAGAAGCTATACCCGTAAATTTCAATGCGCCGTCAATCGGCACGTCGTAGCCATAATTTTTCAGTACCGCCACGCCGGGTGCGTTCTGCGTAGTAATCGCCAGCGCAAACAGCGGCAGCCCTAATCCCAAAATCGCCTCAAAGCTGAAGGTTGGCGCGGTGAATACCGGCTGAGTTAGCGTAAGTTGAATTTGGGGAATATTTAACTGCCCACTCACCGCCGCCACCATCAACCCGACGCCCAGTGCGCCAAGCGTCGGCGCGCGAAAATTCAGCCGTCTTAGCCCGAAAAATACGGCGATCATCAACACCACCATCAGCGTGTTTTCCGGCAGCGCCGCAAACAGCCCCGTGCCATAACGCAGCAGCACGCCAGCCAGCATCCCCATGATCACAGCATTGGGGATCAGGCCGATCACGCGGCTGAACCACCCGGTCAATCCCAAAACGATGATGGCAATGGCGGCCACGATGAACGCACCGATAGCAGTATCGTAGCTGTACAGCGAAATACTGGAAACCAGCAGCACCGCGCCCGGCGTTGACCATGCCGCTTTG
>JACSRP010000013.1 GCA_014879665.1 Anaerolineae bacterium
AAACGCATTTTTAGCTCTCATTCCTGCCTTTTAACGGCAGCTTCTTAAGCACTATTGGCGCTAGTTCCCACCCCCACCCACGCAAGCAGGATGAAAACTTTTATACCCGATCCCCCTCCAGATCAAAGTAATGAATCCGGTCAGCAGATACGTTAAAGCGCACGGTCTCGCCAATCGTCACTTTCGCGTTTCCGGGAATAGTACTCAACAGCGTTTGCTCACCATTACGGATATGCACAATAGTTTCCACACCCAGCGGCTCAATCAGCGCGATCACGCCTGCAAATTGGCCGTCGCTGGTTAAGCGCACATCTTCAGGGCGCACGCCCAGCAGCAGTTCGTTCGGCAAATTTTCGTTCGGGGTGGGCAGCGTCAAATCGCTGGAAATCACATTCAGCGTGTCGTTATTACGCCCAGTACGCAGCAAATTGATGCGCGGCGCGCCTACCAGCTGCGCCACAAAAGTGGTCGCCGGGCGGTCATAAATATCCTGCGGCGTGCCTAATTGCAGCAGCTTTCCGCGTTCTAGCACGCCGATGCGATCCGCCATCGTCAGCGCCTCGATCTGATCGTGCGTCACAAATACCGTCGTGCTGTGCTGCACCTTCTGAATATGCTTCAGTTCCACCCGCAAAGACTCGCGCAGTTTTGCATCAAGGTTTGACAGCGGCTCGTCCATTAGAAACACGCGGGGATTCCGCACAATCGCCCGGCCAATAGACACGCGCTGCATCTCGCCGCCTGAAAGCCGCGCTGTCTTGCGCTCCAGCAGGTGATTGATGCGCAGCTTCTCAGCGGCATCATTCACGCGCGTTTTGATTTCGGCTTCCGACGTTTTACGCAGCGGAGATCGCAGCGGGAATGCCAGATTGTCGTATACGCTCATGTTCGGGTACAGCGAATACTGCTGGAATACAAACGCCACATCACGATCCGCAGGTTGGGCGTTATCCATCGCTTCACCATCAAAGATGACATGCCCGCTGTTCTGCTTCTCCAACCCGGCGATCACCCGTAAAGTCGTGGTTTTGCCCGCACCGGTTGGCCCCAGCAGCACGAAGAATTCGCCATCTTGCACGGTCAGGCTCACATCATCGAGCGCGGCCATATCGCCGAAACGTTTGGTAATATTTTCAAGTTGAATGTTGCTCATACTTCGCCTCCGTTCAGGCGAAGCGCCTTCTCTGTAACCGGATTGAAGAAGCGCACCATCTGCGGATCAATGTCGAATTGCAGCGGCGTGCCAATCGGGTAGCTGAATTCGCGCCCCACCCGCGCATGCACGATGCTGCTGTCCGGCAGTTCCAGATGCAGCATGCTGTAGCCGCCGTGCAGGTCATCTGCGTAAACCACGCTGTTCAATGTGCCCTCAGCGCTTACCACCGCTGATTCAGGGCGAAAACCGACGATCACCTTGCCGTTTTCCGGCAGCCCATCCTCTATCGCCTTCCGCCATTGATCCGGAACTACATAGACATTCCCGCCCGGAAGCCGCACCGCGCCGCTGGAATATTGCCCTTCGATCAGGTTCATACCAGGGCTGCCGATGAAGCGCGCCACGAATAAATTAGAGGGATCATAGTAGACCTCTGCTGGCGTGCCTGCTTGCTGCACCTCCGCCCGCGACATGATCATGATCTTGTCGCCCATCGCCATCGCCTCCACCTGATCATGAGTCACATACACGGTGGTGGCGTTCTGTTGAATGTGCAGTCGCTTGATTTCAGCGCGCATCGTCTCGCGGAACTCTGCGTCTAATGCGCCTAGCGGTTCATCCATCAGGAAAGCCGCTGGTTGACGCACCAATGCCCGCGCCAGCGCCACCCGCTGCTGATCGCCGCCAGAAAGGCTTCCCGGTCTGGCATCCAGCAAAGGGCGGATCCGCAGCATCGTCGCCACATCTTCAACCCGCACGGCCACTTCCGCTTTAGGCAGCCCCGCCGCTTGCAGCGGAAAAGCGATATTTTGCCGCGCAGTCATATGTGAGTAGAGTGCGAAAAACTGAAACACAAAGGCGATGTCTCGCTGACTAGGATGCAACCACGTCACATCTTTATCATCAAAACGAATGCTGCCGCTGGTCACCGCCTCCAGACCGCTGATCATGCGCAGCGTCGTGGTTTTGCCACAACCAGAAGGGCCAAGCAGCACTACAAATTCGCCGCTGTTGATGGTCATGTTCAGCGGTTTTACGGCATAAGCCTCGCCGAATTTCTTTTCTACGTTATCTAAAGTAATGGTTGCCATGCCCTGCTAGCCCTTCCTGATCGCGCCGAACGTCACCCCGCGCAGCAGATGTTTGCGCAGCGCAAACGTCAAAATGACCGCCGGGATCAGGAACGCGAGCGATCCTGCGGCAATCGCCGCCCACTCAATGCCGCCCACGCCAAGCACCAGCGGAATGCTAGGCGGCGCTGTGCGCGCCAGATCAGAGGTGAGCATGAGCGCAAAAGCATATTCATTCCATGAGAAAATGGCTGAAAAGACAGTCGTCGCCGCAATGCCAGTCACCGCTTGCGGCAGCACGATTTTGCGGAAAGCCTGCAAACGGGTGTAGCCGTCCACCAGCGCCGCTTCCTCGTACTCGCGGGGAATCTCATCAATAAAACCCTTCAGCAGCCA
>JACSRP010000061.1 GCA_014879665.1 Anaerolineae bacterium
CTCGCGCTGTGCAAAGTTAATGAAGATTGCTGCCATAGAGACCGCGATGATCCCGATAATGAGCGCGCCGTAAACACGGGGTGGCATTACGACCTTAGGCGTGATTAAGTTGCTTGAAGTTGTCATCTGAATGGGGGACTCCTGAACACGACCAATGGTAGCATTTGCTGTGCTTAAAAGCGATTTAGGCCAGTTGGTCGGTGAAAAACGAAAGCCTGTCATGTTAGAATGCGTCTAGCTTATAGATATAGCCAAATTCTGGAGGATGAATCATGACTTTTGAACTCCCGGCGCTTCCTTATGCATCCAACGCGCTGGAACCATACATTGACCAGCAAACGATGGAAATTCACCACGGGAAGCACCATCAGGCCTATGTGACCAATCTCAATAAGGCACTCGAAAACCACCCCGACCTGCAAAGCAAGTCAATTGAAGAATTGTTGACTTCTCTAGATAGCCTGCCGGATGCCATTCGGAACGCTGTCCGCAACAACGGTGGCGGTCACTTTAATCACACCATGTTCTGGCAGATTATGGGGCCAAATGCTGGCGGTGCTCCAACCGGTGAGCTGGCCGATGCAATTAACGCCGCGTTTGGCAGCTTTGATGAATTCAAAGCGCAGTTCAAGGCCGCCGCCGGCGGTCGTTTTGGTTCAGGCTGGGCGTGGCTGCTGGCTGCGCCGGATGGCACATTGAGCATTTCCTCAACCCCGAATCAAGATAACCCGATTAGTGAAGGCAAAACTGCAATTCTCGGCGTGGATGTTTGGGAACACGCTTACTATCTGAAGTACCAGAACCGCCGCCCCGACTATGTAGATGCGTGGTGGAATGTCGTCAACTGGGAAGAAGTGGCACGTCGTTACGCGGCGCGCTAATAGATTTCTCGCTCAGAGAAAATGAACGTTAGTGATGAAAGTCATAACTTTCGTCACCCATCATTCTCACGACACAAGACAGGCGCTACAATCGTAGCGCTTGTTTTGTGTACATTTGGGAGAAATTTTCATGTCGGAATTTCGTATCGAGAAAGACTCTCTTGGCGAAGTGAATGTGCCATCTGGCGCACTATGGGGCGCGCAAACCCAGCGCGCGGTAGATAATTTCCCGATCAGCGGGTTGAAACCGTGGCCGGCATTCGTCTGGTCACAGGTGCTGGTCAAGCGCGCGGCTGCTGAAGTGAATCGCGATCTGGGGCTGCTGCCAGCGGATGTAGCCAATGCCATCATCAAGGCATCAGATGAAATTTTAGCGGGTCAGTGGCAGGATCAATTTGTAGTTGATCCGTTTCAGGCCGGCGCTGGCACCAGCCACAACATGAACACCAATGAGGTCATCGCCAACCGCGCCAATCAGATTCTAGGCTACAAAATTGATGATGCTAGGAAACCCGTAAACCCCAACGACCATGTTAACATGGCGCAAAGTACCAACGACACTATTCCGACGGCTATTCGCTTAGGCGTTCTCTGGCGCGTTGCCGAAATGGTGCAGTCGCTGACCGCGCTCGCGGATACTTTTGACGTCAAGGCCGCTGAATGGGACGATATTGTAAAAAGTGGCCGCACCCATTTGCAAGACGCGGTGCCGATCCGTCTCGGACAGGAAGTAAAAGCATGGGCTACGGCGCTGCGCCGCGGGGTTGAGAAGATTAATTTTGCCGCCGATAGTATGCGCCGCCTGGGCATTGGTGGAACAGCCAACGGTACTGGTCTGAACGCGCACACGGAATATCATGCACGTATGGTTCAGGTGCTAAGCAAATTGTCAGGGCTGGAATTGCACACTTCAGATGACCTGTTTGAGTCAATGCAGTCTCACGCAGATTCTGTATTCTTTTCTGGCGCAGTGCGCGCGGTAGCGCAGGATTTAATCCGCATTGCCAATGATGTTCGTTTGCTTTCTAGTGGGCCAACCACCGGTCTTGCAGAAATTACCTGCCCACCTGTACAGCCCGGCTCCTCGATCATGCCCGGCAAGGTGAATCCCGTGCTGGCTGAGATGCTGGATATGGCGATGTTCCATGTTATCGGCTGCGATACGACCGTACTGCTGGCGGGGCAGGCCGGTCAGCTTGAATTGAACGTGATGATGCCAATTATCGGCCATAATCTGTTTGAGATGATGCAGGTGATGATCGGTTCGGTTGATGCCTTTAATGAACGCTGTGCAAAGGGGCTGGTTGCTAATAAGGAACGTGCCGAAGGCTGGTTGGCGCGCAACCCGATTCTGGTGACCGCGCTTAATCCGATCATCGGCTATCAGAACGGGGCAGCTGTTGCCAAGCAGTCGCTGGCAGAAAACCGCAGCATCAAGGAAATTGTTGTCGAAAAAGGCCTGATGCAGCCTGATGAAGCTGAACAGGCGCTGAACGCCCGTAAGATGACCGAAGGTGGTATTCAGGGCATCGCGGCAGCCGGTTAATTTGAAGGTATAGCGATGAAGTCAACAGGGCGCCTTTAGGGGCGTCCTGTTTGAAGCTGCATAATCAGTTTGAGCAATCGCGTTGGTACGACTGCCAATATGCGTCTATATTGAATATAGGGCATAACCTATCACTATACGCCCGTCACTGAATAGTTTGAGAAATCTAACGTTCTAGGTATACTCCGGCTCATTTGCCTGTACGCGGCAAGGCGATATTACGACGGTGGGAACTCGACGTTTAGGCAAATATGAAATTGTGGCACGTCTCGGCAGGGGTGGAATGGCGGAGGTTTACCGCGCATATCAGCCAAGTCTTGAGCGTTTTGTTGCCATTAAAGCTCTCCATGCTTTCCTCGCAGACGATCCTGAGTTCAAGAGCCGTTTCGAAAAAGAAGCCCGTAATATTGCACGATTGAAACACAATCATATCGTGCAAGTCTATGACTTCGAGATGGATTCCGACAGCGAAACCTATTATATGGTGATGGAGTTGGTCGAAGGCCCAACCCTCAAAGATCTGATGTCCGATCTGGTTGAAAATGGCGAATTACTGCCTGTGCGTGAGTCTCTGCGTATCACCCGTGAGGCAGCCGGCGCATTAGCCTACGCACATTCACAGGGCATGATTCATCGTGATGTGAAGCCCGCGAACCTCATGTTGGATCATGGCGATCGCGTCGTATTGACCGACTTTGGCATCGCCAAAATTGTCAAAGGGGTTCAGTTTACCGCCAGCGGGGGCATGGTGGGCACGCCGGCCTATATGGCACCCGAACAGGGCTTGGGCGATGCTGGTGACGAACGCTCAGACTTGTATTCGCTCGGCGTGATTCTGTTTCAAATGACCACCGGGAGACTGCCATATGACGGCGAAACTCCGCTTTCGGTTATCCTTAAACACCTGAACGAGCCAATCCCTTCCGCGCGAAACTACAGCCCCGATCTGCCCGAAGAGGTTGAAGCGATCATCAACCGCCTGATGGCGAAAGAGCCTGATGATCGCTACCAGACGGCGGAAGAACTCATTTTCGATCTTTCGCACACGGAAGAGGGGCAGCCAATCGGCGAATCTCGTCCGATGACGGCAAGGCCGCCGCGCTCGAATGTGTCCGAAGAAGGCGATACCCGCGAACTTAAACCGATTGAAGACCCACCGACTAACCGGATAATCGGGGGGGGCGTGCATCGCAAAGCAGCTGCAACTGTGCCAAAACACCGGTTTCTGTGGTTTCTGCTATTTACGCTGTTCGTCATTCTGATGGGTGGGGGGCTGGTGTTGTTAGGTGCCCAGGGTGCAGGCCCGTTTAGCGCATTCTTCGCCACGGCTTCGCCTACGCCAAGCCCGACACTGACGGAATCACCATCCTTGACGCTTCAGCCTTCAGAGACACCGACTGAGACTCCCTCCCCGACGGAAACTTTTACGCCAACGGCGACTGACACACTGACTGAAACGCCAACACTGACACCAACGTTAACACCGTCAGAGACATTTACCGCAACAGACACGCCAATGCCCACAGAAACACCGGTGCCAACAGATACGCCCACCCTCACGTTTACGCCGTCAGAGACTCCAACGCCAACCGAAACTTATACCCCGACGGAGACGCCGACCATTACCCTGACGCCTACGCTGGATATCACGCTCACGCTGCTGCAATCCACGCTGTTTTTCAATTTTCAAACCGCGACGGTGGCAGCATGTGATTATGATTACCGCATCATCTCGCAATCTCCCGCCGATGGTGAATATGCCGTAGCGAACACTCCCTATGAACGCGAAATTATCTTGCAGAATACGGGAACGTGCCCATGGGAGCGTAACACTTCACTGGTATTCGTCAGCGGCGAAAGCCTGAACGCTACCCCGCCATACTTCTATATTCGCCAGCGTGTGAACGTAGGTGAAGAAGTGACCATCCTGTTCCGCGGGCGCACGCCCACCCGCAGCGGCATCGCTTCAGGTGAATGGGAACTGCTCACGCCCGGCTTGATTCCCATTGGTGAACCGCTGATGATTAGTGTTAATGTCTTTCAATCAGGCGGGTGAAGTAGGCTTTGCTCTTAAAAAAGGTCATGAAAATGGATCGCCAGCAGGCATGGGAAATTGTTTGTGAATTTGTACAGGCAGACAGTCTGCGGAAGCATATGCTATCGGTAGAGTTTGCTATGCGCGCATATGCAGAATATTATGGCGAAGACTCGGAGGGCTGGGGATTGGTGGGGCTGCTTCATGATTTTGACTGGGAGATTCACCCTACGCTTGAACAGCACCCGATGGCTGGCGCTCCGATCTTACGTGAACGCGGATTGTCTGAAGAAGACATCCTCACAATTTTAAGTCACGGCCCATTGGCGGCTGATGAGCGCGTTACATTGCGTGATAAGACATTATTTGCAGTGGATGAACTCACCGGCCTGATCACCGCGGCGGCACTGGTACGCCCCTCTAAAGATGTTCGTGATGTTGAGGTATCTTCTATTCGTAAAAAATGGAAGGATAAAGCCTTTGCTCGCGGCGTAAGTCGTGAAGATGTGGAAGTTGGCGCAAACTCGTTGGGGGTAGACCTGTGGGAGTTTCACGTGCCGCTGGTATTGAAGGCCATGCAAGCACACGCTGTTGATTTGGGGCTGGATGGCTCGCTTACACAATAAACAGAAAGGACGCTCATTTCCGAGCGTCCTTTCTGTTTATTTAAGCTCTATATTTGAACATGCACCGGGGTGCCATAGTCCGCCCAGTTATAGAACCATTCGGCCTCTGGCGTCGGCAGGTTCACACATCCATGGCTCATCGGTGTGCCAAAGTTGCTGTGCCAGTAGGTGCCGTGAATTGCATAGCCTTGAAAAAAGTACATCGTATAGGGCACATCCGGCAGATAATAGCCGGGGCCTGCCATCGTTTCGGCAACAATCTTACGCTGAACCGTGTAATCACCCAGTACGGTTGGTGTTGCCGGCAAGCCAGTAGAAACCAGCACATTGCGCACCAGCACGCCATTTTCATAGGCGTAAATACGCTGATCCGACAAATCTACCAGAATAGATCGCCCGGAGGAGACCGCAGCAGGCGGCGCAGCGGGTGGAATTTCGAACGCTGCGTAGGTAGCCCCACCGCTGCTGCCGGGGATGATCAATTCCATGCCCGCAAATACTGTATTCGGATCATAGATGCCATTTGCCTGAGCAATTGTGAGCCAGCTTACGCCATATTGGGCGGCAATCTGCGAGAGGTATTCGCCCCGGCGAACAACATGCCGTGTTTCCGTGGTTATAGCCGGCTGAGCGATCTCAATCGGGGCTGCTGCCGGGATAATTTCGGCTGCTGCAACCGGTTGTGCGCCGCCAGAAACAATCAGTTCTTGCCCTGCATAAATCAAATTCGGGTTAGTGATTCCGTTCATTGATGCGAGTTGTTCCGGTGAAATACCGTACTGGCGGGCGATAGATGCCAGATATTCGCCACGCCGCACGATGTGCGTTTGTGTAACAACTGGTATTTCAACTGCTGCCGACACAATTTCAATCGGTGCCGCTGTCGTTTGGCCGGGCAGGGGAATAATTAGCGTTTGCCCGGAATAGATTTGCCAGGTATTCGTAATGCCATTCAACTGCGCCAGCGTGTTTACATCGGTGCTGTAGTAACCCGCGATCCGAAACAGATTTTCCCCTGGCTGGACGAGATGGATTTGTGCGGGATTGTCTTGCGCAGCTGTGGGCGTGGTTGCAAAACATACGGCAGCAATCAGCAGTGTTGTAATGAGCGTGAGCAATTTACGCATGGACACGTTCCTCGTCATAAGTTACAAAAATGAAATGATCCCAATGATAGCGTATGTCAATCTCAGTTTCTCGTCAATCGGGGAAACAGACTAGGTTGCATCACGAAGATAATTGCCGCCCAACCAGTTCGCGTTTACAATTCAGCTCGAATCCGATTTATTCATAGACTCAGCCTATGCTCGTAAGGGCTTACCGCCTCACTGATCGTCTTAGCGTCACCATCTTAAAGTCTGCTGGCCTCGTCATTGATGAGACTCTGGCAGGGATTTCTGTTGTCTGGCAGATGGTTTGGCGCATGCTGCGTCCGGTTTTCCGGCTGCTGGCGCTGGTGCTGCTTGCAATCGTAAACTTGTTCCGCCGGGCTTTTGGGCAGGGCAGCGTTGCCATGACTAACACCATGGCGCGCCGTGCCGCCCGTGCCGAAATTGACGCGACCATTGTTGAAGACCCGCTGAAGCGCCAAAACCGGATGCTCAGTCTGTTGACCGTTGGCCTTCTCGCAGCGTTGATCGCGGTTGTTTTATGGGCAACCAGCCCGTCACGAGGTGGTACGCCGCTGCAAGTTGCTGGCGCAGGCAATGCCGCAAATCAACTGTTTGTTCCTACTTCTGAACAACCCGTTCAAAATCAGAATACGCCGGCTCCAGCGGTTCTGGCAACTCCAGTGCCTACCGCTACACCCTTACCCGAAGTACTGGATATCCTTGGTGCGTTAGCTTATACGCAGCATGAAAAAGGACAGACTGACATCTGGGTTGTGCCGGTGGGCAGCCGCGCACCTATCCGATTTACCAATGACCCCGCCGACGAACGTGATCCTGCATGGTCGCCCGCGCCCAATGATCGCCGGTTGGCCTATGCTTCAAATCAGGATGGCAATTGGGAGCTGTACGTTCACGATCTTAACGGTGGTGTTCAAACCCGCCTGACCTATGATCTCTCATTTCAGGCCGGCCCCGCATGGTCACCGGACGGCCTTTACCTTGTATATGAGAGCTATCAAGGCAGCAACCTTGATATTTATATCATGCGTTCTGATGGTTCAGAACCGCCCATTCGCCTTCCCGGTAATTCTGCTCTACCAGATTTCTCGCCTGCATGGTCACCCGATGGCCGTCGTATCGCGTTTGTCTCGTGGAGGGACGGCAATCAAGATATTTACGTCTTTAATCTGGATGATCAAGTGGTCAGTAACGTCACCAATACACCAAATCGGCAGGAAGATCACCCTTCGTGGTATCCCGGCACAGACGGTGATTTGTTGGCCTACAGCGCATTTGATGAAGGTTTTGAAAAAATATTTGTCAAGCCGGTGGATGACCCCGGCGCTGTGGCTCAGGTACTTTCCTTCGGCCACGCCCCTTCATGGTCTCCGAATGGTTCCAGCCTGATCTATACCGTCAGCGCGTCAGATGGCGATCAGATTATCGCTAGCCCATTCAGTGGCGCAGGCGCGATGACGTCGGTCATTTCGGTGCCATCCGGTGCATCTGGCGTGGTTTGGACGGCGACACCGCTTCCCGCTGCGGTGATCAACGCTGGTAGCCTACCCTCCGCTGTCACCGGGCAGTTGTATGTTGAACAGGTGAGTGAATTGAATCAGGATCCGCCGTTTGCCCTCAGCAATATCGGCGTGAATGTCGAACAAGCAGTGCTCAGTGACCGTGTGAATGACTCGTTCATTGCGCTGCGCGAAGCCACGTTAGGGCGCGCCGGATGGGATTACCTAGGACGCTTGGACGATGCCTTCTGGCCGTTGGAGCGCCCACTTGAGCCGGGTATTGATCGGCGTAATTGGCATATGACCGGGCGTGCTTTCAGCACCACCCGTAATTCGATTGTTGGTTTTCCGCCGCCAGTAGAAGTGGTGCGCGAAGATCGCGGCGTAGAAACTTTATGGCGACAGTTTGTTCGTGTGGCTGATGACGCGCAGGACGGGCAGCTTGGTGAGCCGCTTCGCAATATGCCGTGGGACTTTGCCAGTCGCACAGGTGGCGACGTTCAGGCTCATGATCAGGGTGGTCGCTTGAAAACCGCTTTTCCTGAAGGCTATTACGTAGACTTCACGCAGCTTGCTGAAGATTTTAGCTGGCAGCCCATGTCTGCCGGGGATGATTGGCGTGCTAACAGTAATTCAATCAACTTCTGGGTATTTTACCGCTCGGATGGGCTTGACTGGTATACAGCCATGCGGGAAATTTACGCTGAAGGCCCGTTGATTAATTTTGCTCCTACAGCCACCGCTGCTCCGGTAACGTCTGGGCAGGAAGCCCCACCAACGGCGATTATTCAGCCTACTGAAGCGCCGCCAACGCCAGCGTCTCTAGACTCCACTCCTGAAGGTGATTCTCAGCCAGCATCAGACGGAGGTTAGTCAAAAGTATTCTATGCGTCAGGGCGGAAACGGAATACCAGCAGTTACGCTGGTCATTATTGGCACACTCATTTTTGGGTTCATTATCTGGCAGAATACACGCCCGGAAGCACCGACGCGCGTGATTGTGCCCACCGAGATACAACCAGCCACTGAAGTGAATGCATGGCAGGTGATTCTGGAACAGGGCTTCGGCAGTGACAGCACGCCTCTGCCGACGATTGGTATTCCGACGGCGCCATTCGTGCCGCCAACGCTGCCCATCGAAACAGAATCGGCATTGCTGCCCGCGCAAACGCTGAGCGCTTTTGATGCCGCGCAGGTGACACCGTTCATTGGCGCTACGCCAACTCCGCCGCTGCCGACAGCGCCAGTCATTGAAACGGTGATCCCCCTCACCCAGATTTACGTCACGCAGCCACCGCAAAGCTGGCAGCCACCGCCGCTTATTCCGCCGTTATCCCGCGATCTGTTGGGGCGGGATCATTACTGGATGCAGCGGCCAATAGATTCAAACGCTAATAATCGCGGCTTATTCTATTACCCCTACGGTTCAGATGGGCCTGAAGGCGAGAATTACCGTATCCATGCTGGTATTGATATGCCCAATCAAATTGGCGAGCCTGTGCGCGCTGCTGGCAGTGGCACGGTCGTTTGGGCGGCAGATGGCCTGCGAACCAGCGGCGGCGCGTTTCAAGATACCTATAGTTACGGCAATGTGGTCGTGATCCAACATGACTTTGGCTATAGGGGGCGCTCCGTCTTCACGCTTTATGCCCATCTTGCGTTGGTCAATGTGGTGCCCGGCCAGCGGGTTGAGACGGGCGATGTTGTCGGTCTGGTGGGCAACACCGGGCGCGTAACTGGCCCTCACGTCCATTTCGAGGTTCGGTTGGGCGATGCAGGCAGCAGCAGCGTACCCCATTACGCTAATACCTATAATCCCGCGCTCTGGATGGTGCCCTACGTTGGTACCGGCGTAATTGCGGGTCGTGTCACCAATGCCAGTGGCCAGTTGGTTATGGATGCCGATGTTACCGTGCGCAGCCGTGCTACCGGGCAGGTCGTTAGCACGACGACAACGTACATCTATCAGAACAGCGGCGTGGACGTGAATGCAGATCCCGAATGGCAGGAAAACTTCGTGATTGGCGATGTGCCTGTAGGTCGTCATGAAGTGGTTGCCGATATTGGCGGCCAGCGGGTTTCCGTTATTGTCAATGTTGTTGAGGGTACAACCACTTTCGTTGAATTAAGCCCTTCAACAACCCCAACCAATGACGGCGGCTCTTAGCTGCTGTGTAACCTGCTGCCCGTGGGTCAACCGTCGGGTTTCCCGATAGCGGTAAAATGACCTTTCAGATAAACTAACCTCAGTAAAATTGAAAGTTACACTAGGTTCGTCGCAAGTCAGGAGGCGCTATCTCCATGAAGTCGAGACAGCAATCGTTATGGTTGTTGATGGTTTTGATCTGTTTGGCCGTATTTGCTAGCGTTGCGTTTGGGCAACCCTCGCGCGCGCTCATTGCCGGTACGCCGCGAACTGATTCCCTAAACCTCACCAGCGTGACGCAGATATATACCTTCGATGCTGCCGGGCCCGAAACCATAGCCATTTCTACCGTCAACGCGCTTGGCGTGCCACTGATAGTCACGGTATCCGATGCAT
Source organism: Anaerolineae bacterium (assembly GCA_014879665.1). Taxonomy (GTDB): domain Bacteria; phylum Chloroflexota; class Anaerolineae; order Aggregatilineales; family Phototrophicaceae; genus Flexifilum. Next base: position 10,260 of record JACSRP010000061.1, read on the forward strand.
CCGCGCAGCTTGTGGCTCAAGCTGTTGATACTGGTGTGAGCGGTGAACTGGTTTTGAGCAATGTAGCATTACCTGCTGCCGGAACCTATTACATCACCGTCCTCAAGGCTGGCAACTCCAGTTCCGCCGTTGATGTTGAATTTACTATCGTTGTTGATGTCCTCACGGATGGCACAGAGGTCGCGGTAGAGTCCACTGAACTGCCTGAGGCCACCACTGCCCCGGAATCGACGACTGCTGCCAATGGAACCACAGATACAACGCTGCAGCCGGTCACGCAAGTTTTAACCACATCCGGCGTTCAGGTGAAGCTGGACTGGAATACCACTGATGATCTTGATCTGGAAGTCCGTGATCCCGTTGGCGGATCGCTGTACTGGCGTACCCCGCAAGTAGCCAGCGGCGGCACGCTTAGCCCGAATATCAATCAGGGCTGCGCGGTGGCAACGACGCCCGCTAGTGAAACTGCAAGCTGGCCTCCGGGTGGGGTGAACACTGGAAGCTATGAAGTGATTGTGTACTTCCAGCAGTCGTGCAATAACAATACTGCCGCGCCATTTACGCTCACCATCACCGTTGATGGAAATGTACTTGGCCCGATTGAAGCGACGCTCAATCCCGGCGAAATTTATGTCGTTGGATTTAGCATCGAGGCTGATGGTTCTGCTAGTTTGAATAACGATGGCGGCGTGGTGCAATCAGGGATTCTGCCGGCATCAGCCGGCGAACTGCTGGCGGCTGCCCGCCCAATTGCGGTGAATGATGTGATCGTTGGCGCGATCACCAATGATCTGCCATATCAGGTTTTCAGCTTCGAAGCTGCATCCGACATTCTTTACGGCATTGATGTCGCTGCTATCTCAGGCAGCCTTGATACTTACCTCGCGCTCATAGACGGCAGCGGCAGTATTGATCGTGAAAATGACGATCTGGCTGTAGGTATCACCAATTCTGGCTTGAGTAATGTGCTGCTGCCGAATGCTGGCACCTACTATCTGGTCGTATCGCGTTACGCCAAGACGATTGGCGCAACGGAAGGTGAATTCCAGATTGCATTGACCGCAGCCGACATCGATCTACCCGATACTTTCACCGAGAGTATCACGCCCGGCTCGCTGCAAGTACTGCTCGTTTGGAATACCAATGCTGACTTACAGCTTCTTGTGCGCGATCCTGCCGGCGATGCCGTTTATGACGACTCACCCTCCATCCCCAGCGGTGGTGAACTACTGGCATTTGGCAACGTGAATTGTACGCAGTCCGAAGGCGCGCCTTATTCCTATATTGTATGGCCGCTTACAGTGGCGCCGCGTGCCGGCTCGTACGAAGTCGAAGTTTGGTATCAGAATGATTGTGATGATCTGACGCCTGTAACTTTTAACCTGTACGTCCTCAAGGATGGACAGACGATTTACACGGCGACAGGCCAGCCGCTTGAAGGTGAGCGTTTCCTGACCAGCTTCAGCATTGCTGTTGATGGCAGCGCAACACCGGGGCCGGGTGGTATCATTCGCGGCTTAGAAGATATCAATTTCCAACCAGAGGTGGCCACGGCTCCCGAGATTGTGCCGAACGTGCCGGTGACGGGGACGATCACGTTAGATAATCGTTTTGATGTATTCGTCTTTAACGGGACGGCGCTCGATGTCGTCAATATCGCTATGAACAACACGTCGGGCACATTGGATCCATCGCTGATTCTGGTAGGGCCAACTGGCGTAGCGCTTGCCAGTAATGACGATGCAGTGAGCGGAGAAAATATTAACTCCCTCATCGCTAATTTCACCTTGCCAGCCGATGGACAGTATATTATCATTGCGACGCATTACGGGGGGCCATACGGCGGCACAACCGGAACGTATCAGCTTACCCTCTCGCAACTTAACTAGTCATTTCTAAGGGGCAGCGGTTAAACACGCTGCCCTTCTTGTCCATCAATGTGTTCAGTCGTGAAAGCAAATTTGCGTATGAAATATCGGTTGCTTCTTTTGGGGCTTTTAGCCCTGCTGTTAACTGCTGCATGTTCCGCACCTCCACCGCTGCGCGATGATAACCTTCTTCATGATGACAGCTTAATTACCAATCAGCCATGCGGTGCTCCTTGCTGGAATAACATTACCCCCGGCGAAACTACGTGGAATAATGCCGTCACAATCCTTGAAGACGATACCGCGCTTGAAAATGTGCAAACACAGCAGGATGAAGAAACCAGCGCCGTGGTTGCTGAATTTCAGGGTGTGGGCGGAAGCCCCTGCTGCCAGATGTTCTCGGAAACCGGGGAAACGGTCAGCCTGATTTTCCTACGCCTTGCGCCGGATACGACTGTAGGCGAAATCATAGAGACACACGGTGAGCCAGCCTATGCCATCGGTAGTGAATTTGCCGAAGATCAAGCCATCGTGAATCTGTTGTATCCAGATATACAAACGGTGGTGTATGCGTTTACAGCAGGCACAAGTGTTGATCTGACTGAGGACAGTGAAATCGTTGGCGTGCTTTACATGCAGCCTCATGACATGGAACTGCTCATTCAAACCAGTAATTTACATGCGTGGGAAGGCTTTGGGCCTTACCAGGCATATGCGGTAACCAATGAAGAATTTGAAGTGACCCCTGAGGTCACATTAACGCCGACGCCCGAAGGCTAATAGGTAAAGGGCGATAAGGGAGCTAAGAATGAGCGAAGAAACGAAACGGCCAACCTCGATTGATGATCTTACTCCCGGCGTTGAGCTTGCCGGGACAGTGAAGCGAATTGAATTGTATGGCGCATTTGTGGATGTTGGGGTAGGCACTGACGGATTACTCCATATCTCCCAGTTGGGGAAGCCCAATGTACGTAATGTGGAAGATGTGGTGAAGGTCGGTCAGCAGATCAGCGCTTTTGTGCTGCGCGTAGATCAAGCTGCCCGTAAGATTGCGCTGTCACTTGAAAAACCAGCATCACTCGGGTGGGACGCAATAACAGTAGGCAGCGTCATTAAGGGCAAGGTCACCAAAATTGAAAACTTTGGCGCTTTTGTAGACATCGGTGCGGAACGTCTTGCCATGATCCATGTTTCTGAATTGGCCTCAGGTTTTGTCAAGTCGCCATCAGATGTAGTGAAGGTGGGCGACGAAGTAACCGCTGAGGTGATCAAGGTTGATCCGCGCAAAAGGCGTATTGATCTTAGCATCAAGGCTCTGGAGCAGCAGGAAGAGAAAGTTCGCGTCAAGGAAGCCCGCCAGAGCGTCAAGGAAGATGCTGAAGAGAACAATGAACCTGTGCCTTCAGCTATGGCGCTGGCGTTGCAGCGTGCGATGGCTGAAAGCGGTATGCCGATGCCCGAAAAGCGAAGCAAGAAGAATAACCGTAAACATGATCGCCATGAACGTAAAAAACAGGACATGGAAGATATTTACGAGCGTACGCTGCGCGGAAACCGTTAAATTCCGCCCATCAGTTGTACAACAGTAGATCATAAAAGGCGACTCCTCAGAGTCGCCTTTTTGATTTGTGAATATCAAGATTCTAAACGGCTTGTTTTTCAGCGATTCGTCTGTTTGTAGATTACACCGTTTGAACTTCCGCTGATGGCTCGGCGCTCAAATGCTTCCAAAACCTGATTGTGGTGACAATGAGCGTGAGGAAAGCCATTAAGTGTGTTGCTAAACACCAGATACAGGCTTTTTGCAGCACGAATAGTGAGTTATAGGTCAGGTAGCTGTGAAACATGAAGTCAAACATGATTAACCCGAAGATGAGATACAACCCGTACTGCTTGAAAAACCCGACCTTCTTTTCCAGTATCAACAGCACGAGCAGCGTGGTGTAGGAAATGAACCCCAGATAGGCGACATCAATTCCGTTATTCTGCGGAAACTTAGACCATACGCTGGATGTAACTGCATTACAGTCGAAGGTGGAATTCTCCACACAGATAACGGATTCGTTGAACAGTTTTGTGTAGCTAAGGTAGCCGCTGGTCAGCATCGCGACAACCACGAAAATAACGCTTAGTAACCAGAGAATATCTACTCTGGCACGGGGCGTGTCTAACTCGGGAATTTGTGCTGCGGTGGTCATGGTAAACCTTGAACTATTGGACGCAATAAACGAACTGAGTATAACGTTTCAAGAGAGGTTTCAACGAGTCCTTCGGGAATCGTCAGCAAACCGTCAGCCAGCACCATAGAACTGAGCGCGCCTGAGCTTTGAGTGCCGGTTTCGCTGGCGATCCATCTGCCATGTTCTGTGTCGCGTCGCAGCTTAACGCGCACGAAAGTGCGCCGCCCATCAGAGCGAATCGGTCTTTCAAGCGCAGCTTCAACGATGAGCGCGTCGTCGCCCCGCCCGCCAAGGTTCAATAGCGCCGGGCGTACAAAGACATCAAATGTGACCATTGCCGAAACCGGATTGCCGGGCAGCCCGAAGAACGGAACGCCGCGCACCTGACCGAAGGCCAGCGGTTTTCCGGGGCGGATATTGATGCGCCACAGGTCAATATGCCCGATCTCTGCAATTACCGTACGTACCACATCAAATACACCTACCGAAACCCCCGCTGAACTCAGGATTACATCGGGTTGTTCAGCGAGCGCCTCTTCAAAGCGTATGCGCACAGCGTCAATGCTATCTGCTGCGGGCGCAAAGCGGATCGGAATTCCCCCATACTGCCGCACCAATGTCGCCAGTGAATAGCTGTTCGCATCGCGGATTTTTCCGGGCGTAAGCGGCTGATCCGGGGATAGCAGCTCATCCCCTGTGCTGAGTATGGCGACTCGCGGTTGGCGAATAACCGGTACACGGCTGATTCCCAGCGCCGCCATCAGCCCGATTTCGGCGGCGCCGAGCAGCGTACCCTTGGCCAGCACCCGCTGTCCTGCTTGCACATCCTCGCCGCGTGGGCGAATGTAATCGCCTGATTTTACGGGTTGGTTTATTTGGACGAAATCCGGCAAATCTAGTTCGCCTGTTTGCCTGAAATTCTGATCCGTTACTTCTACTGGCACGACGGCATCCGCGCCTTCAGGCATCTCCGCGCCGGTCATGATCCGGGCGGCTTCACCGGCCTGAACGGAGAATTGCGGCGCTTTTCCTGCCGGAATATCGCCAATGACCCGCAGTCGTATTGGGGCGGCGTGCAGGTCAGCGGCGCGTACTGCAAATCCGTCCATGCTGGAATTGGGGAATGGTGGCAGCGAATCTGCTGCAAATTGGGCTTCAGCAAGCACGCGATTGAACGCATCATCAAGCGACACGTCCTCAATATCCAACAGCCGAAAGCTAGTCAGAATCTGGTTTAACGCAGCGTCTACAGAGATAAGAGAGTTCACTAATCTTGACCTTTTGTTGCCGCAGAAATTATACCAACTTCGCTGCGTTTACCCCCCGATCTGATGTAGAATGTCATTAAGCGTTGAACTGGAAGGTTCTTCATGGTTGTAAGTACCGCTATTCCTGCATCTGCACCGGCATTGAGTTTGCAATCCTTGTTGGATTCGCTTCCTGACTTAACGCCAAATGATCGCGCTGTTGTTGAGAGCGCCTATATCAAAGCTGAAAAAGAACACGCGGGGCAAATGCGTAAGTCGGGGGAACCCTTTTTTACACATTGCGTTGCTGTCGCTCATATTTTAGCGGAAATGCGGCTGGATGCGGAAGCAATTGCCGCTGCCTTACTGCATGATATGCTTGAAGATACCGATGTCACACGTGATGAACTCCGTGCCGAATTTGGCCCGACAATTACCAATATTGTTGAAGGTGTGACGAAGCTCAAAAATTTGCCGCGTCAGGAATCGACGGATCGTAAAAGCCGTAATACTGACCGTGATTTCGAATATCAGCGCAAAGTTTTCATGACGATGGGCGATGATGTTCGGGTGGCGCTGGTGAAGCTGGCAGATCGTCTACATAACATGCGAACTCTCGGCTATATGACGCCGGAAAAGCAGCGAGCTATCGCACAGGAGACGCTGGATATTTACGCGCCGCTGGCGAACCGATTGGGTATCTGGCAGATTAAGTGGCAGCTTGAAGACCTTAGTTTTCGTTATCTGAAACCGGACGATTACAAAAATATTGCGCGGCGCATTGACGAACATCAGAGTGACCGCGAAAAATATATGAATGAGGTCATTGAGAAGCTGCGCGGGGAACTGGTGACGCATGGCGTGCCGAATCCAACTATTTCGGGTCGGCCAAAGCATATTTTCAGCATTTACAAAAAGATGGATCGCAAATCACTACCATTTAGCGAAATTTATGATGTGCGTGCGGTACGTATCGTTGTGAGCACAATACCGGAATGCTATCTGGCGCTGGGTGTAGTTCATAATATGTGGCACCCGGTACCCGGCGAATTTGACGATTATATTGCATCACCGAAGGATAACTTCTATCGCAGTCTACATACGGCTGTACGCGATGATCGTGGCAAGACCGTTGAGGTGCAGATTCGCACGTGGGATATGCACGAACATGCTGAATACGGTGTTGCCGCACATTGGCGTTATAAAGAGGGCAACAAGAAGGACCGCGACGAAGCTTTTGAGAAGCGTATTGCCTATTTGCGTCGCCTGATGGAGTTTGGCGATCCTGATGATCCGCATTCATTCGTGGATCACATGAAGTCGGAAGTGTTTCGGGATCGGGTGTATGTATTCACCCCGAAAGGCGATGTGATTGATTTGCCTGCCGGGGCGACGCCGATAGATTATGCGTATCACATTCATACTGAAATCGGCCATCAATGTCGCGGTGCGAAGGTTAGCGGTAAATTGGTCAGCCTCGATTACGAATTGAAGACGGGCGATCAGGTGGAGATCATCACCTCGAAGCGCGGCGGCCCCAGTATGGACTGGCTAAACCCGAATCTTGGCTACGTTAAAACTGGGCGTGCGCGCGACAAAATACGCCACTGGTTCAGACGGCAGGATCGTGATAAGCACATTCAGGGTGGGCGAGATGTTCTTGAGCGCGAACTAAAGCGGCTTGGCCTGCTAGATAATATGCCTTTTGACACCGTATCCGGATATTTTGGCTACGAAAGCCTTGAAGATTTCTTCGCAGCTGTCGGCGCTGGCGATATCAACGGCGGGCAAATTGCCTCCAAAATCCTTGAAGTAGAACGCCGCGAACAGCTTGCGCGCGAGAAAGAAACCCTGAAGGCGAGACAGTCTCCCGCCAATCTGAGCGTTGATTCTACATCGAACGTTGCAATTCTGGGGACCGGTGGTTATCTGGTGAATCTGGCGCGCTGCTGTCGCCCGGTGCCGCCTGAAGATATCACCGGTTATGTAACGCGTGGGCGGGGCGTTACGGTGCATCGTGCAGATTGCCCGAATATCAATGCTGAACAAGAGCGCCTGATTCCCGTTTCATGGGGTAAGACCACGCAGGAACAGCGTTTCTCGGTACCGATTGAACTCATTGCCTATGATCGCGAGGCATTGATGAAAGATATCAGTACGATGATTGCCGATGAGAAGGTGAATATGTCAACAGTGAACGTGAATGTGCTGCATGGTATAGCAACGGTGCATATCACGCTTGAAATCACCGATATGACCCATCTAACGCGCATCCTGACCCGGCTAAGCAATATCCACAACGTTGTTGAGGCGCGTAGACGTACCCACTAAATGCGCATTCAGAAAATTCTAGAAAAGATACAGACGAGCCAATCAGCCCGTCTGTATTTTTATGACTGTTGATCACGCGCTGTCTGGCGCTTCAACAAGCGTACTTTTCCCGGATTCCGCAATGATGGGGATATTCTGATAGGTTGTGAGTGTCGCTACGCTCTCTTTCAAACCTAACGCGATCACAATGTCACCTTTACCAGCGCGCTTTGCAGCCGGCAAAGTTCCTGCTTTGATGGTTTTGGCGCGGTGCTTACTGGTCAGAATGATCACTGGCTCATCCAGTTTTTCAACAATGCAGGCCGATGCCAGACCCGGGCTGTCCTGCGGCAGTTTCATGGCGATCACCCCGCTGCCGGCGCGTCCTTGAACCGGGTATTCGCTAATCGGCGAAGTTTTGGCGATACCATCACTGGTGATCGTGATCAGGTGTGACCCTTCAGAAACGAGATTTGCGCCGACGACCCGATCATTTGTATCTGCCAGTTTGATGCCTCGCATACCGCCTGCGCCCATGCCGGTTGGGCGAACATCAGATTCTTTGAAGCGAATCGCTGAAACTTGCTGCGTGCTTAATACGACTTCATTTTCGCCGCTGGTAACCATCACCCAACCGAGTTCATCTCCGTTTTCGATGTCCATTACCTTGAAACTGTGAGCCATCAAACCGGGCAAATCTTCAAGTCGCTGGCGTTTAACTTCGCCTAGCTGCGTGGCAAAGAACAGGAATCCTTCCGCGCCATTTGGCGGCAAGCTGAGGGCAGCGCAGATTAAGTGTCCATTTTTTAGACTGCTCAAATCCTGAAAAGCCGTCCCTTCTGATGGCGTGTTGATTTGTGGCAGTTGGTGTACTGGCAGTGTAGCGCAGTTGCCGTCCGTAGAGAAAAGATACAGGATATGATCCGTCACGCTTTGCAAAATGAAACGCGGCGGATCTTTAACATCACCGGTAATTCTTGGCTGCGCGGAATCGAAGGTGCGCCCAATTTTTCCGCTGGTGGTGAATGTTATCCACGTCGATTCTTGGGGCAGCATCAGCACTTCGGCGGGGGTTGCTGTCGCAGTATCATCAATGATGATGCTGCGGCGCGGCTCGCCATATGCCTGTTTAATCATTGCTAGTTCTTCGGCAATGACCGCCCGCATTTTTTCAGGGCTGCTCAACACGCCTTCGAGGTAGGCAATTAATTCAGTTTTCTCTTTATGCTCTTGAACGATGGTCTGCCGTTCCAAAGCGGCCAACCGCCGAAGCTGCATATCCAGAATCGCCCGTGCCTGAATTTCGGTAATATCGAGCAGTGTCATCAGCGCATCACGGGCAGCGTCCACCGTCTTGGATTTACGAATGGTCGCAATCACTTCGTCCATCCGATCCAGCGCCTTAATCAAGCCTTCCAGAATATGCGCGCGATCCCGTGCTTTTTGCAGGTCATATTCGCTGCGGCGGCGCACAATTTCTAAGCGATGATCCAGATATACCTTCAGACATTGTTTCAACGAGAGCAAGCGCGGTTCGCCATTGACCAGTGCCAGCATGATGATGCTGAAGGTTTCCTGAAGCGGCGTTAGCTTGAAAAGCTGCGCCAGTACATCCGTGGCAATGGCGCCGCGTTGAAGCTCAATCATGAGCCGCAGTCCCTGCCTGTCGGACTCATCGCGTAAGTCGGCAAGACCTTCCAAACGGCCTTCACGGGCAAGCATAGCTATGCGTTCGATCAGTGTGGATTTATTGGTTTGATAGGGCAGTTCGGTGACGATGATGCGTGATTTGCCGCGCCCCATCTCTTCGATGTGGCAGCGCGCTCGCATCGTAATTTTCCCGCGCCCTGTGGCATAGGCGACAGCAAGCGAGCCTTCATCGGTTTCCGCATCATCAATGTGATGGTAAATCAGACCGCCTGTAGGAAAGTCCGGCCCCTTGATGAACTGCATCAGATCAGGAATACCGATCTCGTCCAACGCAGCCCAGTTTTTGAGCATGTGAATTAACGCATCACAGGTCTCACCGAGATTATGCGGCGGAATGTTAGTGGACATACCCACCGCGATGCCCGATGAACCGTTGACTAGTAAATTCGGAAAACTGGAGGGCAGCACCGAGGGTTCGGACAGCGTACCATCAAAATTATCTACAAATTCAACGGTATTCTTGTCAATATCGGTGAGCAGTTCATCGCCAATGGCGGCCACTCTCGCTTCGGTGTAGCGCATAGCTGCTGCGCCATCACCGTCAATGCTGCCGAAATTCCCTTGCCCCTCAACCAGCGGGTTGCGCATCGCAAAATCCTGCGCCATACGCACCAGCGATTCATAAACGGCGGCGTCTCCGTGGGGGTGATATTTGCCCAGCACCTCACCGACAATACGGGCGCATTTTTTGAACGGGGTATCTGAACGTATACCCATATCGTACATGGCGTACATGATGCGGCGATGTACAGGCTTTAGGCCATCGCGGGCGTCAGGAAGCGCACGGGCGACGATCACGCTCATGGCGTAATCGAGATAGGATTCGCGCATTTCCTGCCCGATGTTTATTTGACGGATTACTCCATTGGTCATTTTTGTGGCTTGCTCCAGCGGCTGATGCGCAATCATTCTAAGTGAATGAACGGTATTGTCAATTGAACATAAGTTCTAATTATAACATGAAATGACTGCTTGTAGTGGTAAAACGTAGGGTATTTTCTCTTGAGAGTACTCATTCTTATGATACGATACCACGCATGGACATAATTTCTCAGCTTTTACGCTTGCTCGGCCTGCTTTTTCTTGGGCTTTCCAGTGCATGCGCGCCGCAAACACCGGTGCCGGTTTACTGGACGGCAACACCTGAAGTAACAACAACCGCAGTCATGGCCACAGAGGCAGTAGTTGTGCCGACGGAAATTCCGGCGACAATTCTTCCGACAGTTCCCGCAGCTGCCACATCAGAGCCGATCCTTGCGACGAACACGGCAGCGATCCCCACCAATACTCAGGCGGCGGTGGCCGTTGCGCCAACGCTGACGCCTGTGCCACCAACGGCAACCGTTGTTTCGGCTGAAAGCTCGATCCTCACTGCCGGGGCGACGTGGCAAGGCCCTGTCGTTTCGGGCGAGGTTTCGCCACCGCCCACTTTCCCGGTGGCAGCGCCGACAACATCGCCAATTTCTGGCTCGCCAACGATAACGCCGACCGTTCCGGACTTGCCACTGCGTCCATATTTGCCGGATCTTAATCCCAATGATATCGGGGTGCAGCTAGACATAAACCTATCGCTTCAAGATTGGCAAGCCGCGATGGGCGACATTGAGCGTCTGGGGATCAAATGGGTGAAAGTACAGCTCTCATGGCGCGATATGCAGCCAGATGGGCCTAACCAGAAGAATGATGAATTCTTCCTACGGGTTGAGCAGTATCTAGAAGATGCCGCTAATCGTGGCTTGAACGTGCTGATCAGCGTGGCAAAAGCGCCGCAGTGGGCGCGCTCGGTGCATCTCGAAGATGGCCCGCCAGATAACCCGCAGGATTTAGCTAATTTTATCACGCTGATATTTCAGGAAATTAATGCAGATCTCTTCCGTCCGGTCATTGGCGATTACATTGATGCAGTCGAAATTTGGAATGAGCCCAACCTGCTGCGTGAATGGCAGGGGACGCTGCCCTTTAGCGGTTCAGGCTATATGCAGTTGTTCGGGCCGGCCTATCAGGCGGTGCGGGCTTATTCGCCAACTATCCCGGTGTTGACTGCTGGGCTTGCCCCAACCACCACCAGCAGCTTCTCAATTGATGACGGGGAGTTTCTGCGGCAGATATACGGCGCAGGATTGATGAACTATCCCGATGCAATTCTGGGGGTACATCCGTATCCATGGGGCAACCCGCCAGATGCGCGCTGCTGCGACAATGTGGAAGGGCAGGGTTGGGATGATAATCCACATTTCTTCTTTGCTGATACGCTGGATACCTATCGCCAGATTATGCGTGAGCATAACGACAGCCGGCAGATGTGGATTACCGAATTTGGTTATGCCAGTTGGGATGGCTATCCAACAGCTCCGCCAGCGAGTGATGATTGGATTTTGTACACAGATCGGCTTGAACAGGGCGTAAATACGATACGTGCGCTGCAAATTGCCCAGAACAGTCCAGACATTGGCGTTACGATTCTCTGGAATTTGAACTTTGCGACGCTGGCAGGCATGGTGCAAAACAGCGATGAACGCGCTGCCTATAGTATGCTCATTCCCGGCGATGGCTGCGTGCTAGACTTGAACAGTACGAACCGTACCGAACGCCCGGTTTACTGGATGGTATACGATGCGGTGCGCCCAGAAGTTTCGCTGTCAGATTACTGTGGGGTTATTCCTGCGCCCATGCAGTAGACACTAAATCGCAAATACAAAACACCCTCCGTGAAAGAGGGTGTTTTGTAATTAGCTCGATGGCTGCACTAAATATAAGCGCAGGCGACTATAATCAAGGAAACAGAGTCGGCCTCCGCCTACAGCATCGCCACCATAGCTATTGGTGGTATAAAAGCCAGAGCTATCAGGCAGCCAGATCAGGCTGGTGATCGGCAAATCCCCTTCAACCGTGAAATCAACATCGGCAAGGCTGCGCCCATCGTTCATACACGCAACAGCATGGCGGGCTGGTTCATTGGTGGGCAGCGGTTGGCTAACATTCCCTGTGGCTAGATTCACGACGATCAACAGACTATCGCCGCTGTCATCTCCGGATGGATCAGGGATGGTGCCAGCGATCCATTGATTATCAGGGCTAGGCCAGAAGAAGGCTGTAGGTACGTCATAAGTGGCTGTAACCGCACCGTCATGCAGGCTATAAACGCTCAAACTGGCAGAATTATCGGTCATGTCGTCAAAATTTAGCAGGCGGGGAACATACAATGATTGACCATCTGGCGCAAATATCGGGAAATATCCTTCTGAGCCGTCTGGGGTATCAATGACGAATAATTCATCACCCGTTTGCAGATCGAAAATGTGAATGCTAGCAACATCACTTACAGCAGCAATGGTGTGATCGGCATTGTAAATTGTGCTTTCTGGATAACCCGCATAGCCGGGAATTAAACTTTCGAGCGTCTCAAGATCAAGCAGAATAGTGAGTGATTCGGCTGCTTCTTCACCGGACGCGGGAATAACTATCCGGTTTGTATCATAGTTTTGCGCGCTGTCTGCATAAATTAATTCGAGTGTGTCGTTCGTAGTATAAGCAAATGGTGAAGTGAAACTGCTGACCCATTGTTCGTAAGTGAGTGATTCAAAGAACGGCATAAAGTTGTCATCACGAACGCTGATGAATGTATTCGTTGTCAGATCAAAAACTAAGATTGAATAATTCCTGTTTCCACAAGTATCCATTAAAATCCACATCTGCGCTTGATCGGGAGAGAGAGCCGAGGCTACAGGGCAGTTAAAGCCAATATCAAGTTCAGCCTGTAAGTTGAGCGTTGGGGCAGTTTGAGCAGTGATGTGGGGAATTCCTGAGAAAGAAAGCAAACTCATCATGAGAATGGCGATGATGTTCATCCGGCGACTGGCGACCTTCATCAGTGCTTCACCTTTCAGAAATTTAGAGATACCAGAGTATTTCTGTGACTATTTGTATTCTATCTATTTCAAATTATTCTGCTTGCGAGAAAACAAAAAAGGCGATCCAACTGGATCGCCTTTTTTGTTTGGAAATTAAGCCTAGTCTTCTTCGCCCCGCGAGTGTTCTTCGGCGTCGCTTTCATCGTCGTATATGTCAGCGCCGGCATCAAGCGCGCCTTGCGCCGCAAGCGTTACGCTTGGCGCGATCAATTCGCGATCCTGATAGGTGTGGAAACCGGTACCGGCAGGGATAAGCTTGCCGATGATCACATTTTCCTTTAGACCATATAGTTTATCGGTCTTGCCTTCGATGGCTGCGCCCGCCAGCACCTTGATCGTATGCTGGAAGCTGGAGGCAGATAGGAAGCTGTCCGTGGTTAGCGCTGCCTTGGTGACGCCCAACAAGATCGGGACGCCTGCGGCAGGTTCTAACCCTTGCTCTATGAGCTGTTCATTGATCTTCAGCAGTTGAAGCTTTTCGATCAACTCGCCGGGCAGCAGGTCACTATCGCCGCTGCGGGTAAGTTGTACCCGCGACAGCATCTTACGGATGATGATCTCGAAGTGTTTATCACTGATGTTCACGCCCTGAGCGCGATATACCTTCTGAATTTCAGTCAGCAGGTACAGCTCAGTCTTTTCTTCACCTAGAATACGCAGTACGTGGTGTGGATTCAGCGCGCCTTCGGTTAACTGTTGCCCGGCAACAATTTCTGCGCCGTCATATGCCTCTGGTAGCAGACGTGAGCTGGAGGGAATGTCATATTCCATTTCATCACGTTTTTCAAAGCGCAGGTAAATGGCGTTTTCTTCAACGTGGACAGTGCCTTCCATGGTGGCGAGCAGCGTTTCGCCGCTGTCCTCATCTTGAGCGAGAATGAAGCCCGATGACACCTTCTGGTCTTCAGCGACGTTTAGCGTCCAGCCTGCGGGCACTGTATAAGTCTCCGCGATGACCTCGCTGTTGATGACGGTGGCGATACGCACGCCGTCGCGTTTGGATAGACGCAGCGTTCCTCCGATGTCGGTGACAACCGCCTCGCCTTTCGGTTTCTTACGCCCCTCGAACAGCTCTTCAACACGCGGCAGACCGCTGGTGATGTCGCCCGATGCCTGCGCCGTACCACCGGTATGGAAGGTACGCAGCGTAAGCTGAGTACCCGGTTCACCGATGGATTGCGCGGCGATAACGCCCACAGCTGTGCCGATTTCTGCCATGTCACCACGACCCAGATCGCGGCCATAGCACAGGGCGCAAATGCCGTGAATGAGATTGCAGGTCAGCGGACTGCGAACATACACTTCAGGGATATCAGTATTTCGGTTAATGGCCTCGGCAATTTCTTCGTCAATCATCCCGTTACGCGAGACTATGAGTTCGCCAGTGTTGGGATCATACAGGTCTTTCGCAGCACAGCGTCCGACGGTGCGTTCAAACATACTCTGTTTGGCGATGTCATCGGAACGGCGGATCCAGATGCCTTCTTGCGTACCACAGTCAGTACGGTTGATGATCATTTCCTGCGCAACGTCTACCAGACGGCGGGTTAAATAACCGGCGTCGGCAGTACGCAGCGCGGTATCTGCTAGACCTTTGCGCGCGCCGTGTGTAGAGATGAAGTATTCCAGCGCGGTCAAACCCTCGCGGAAGTGACTGCGAATGGGCAGGTCAATGATACGGCCTGACGGGTCGGCCATCAGCCCGCGCATACCGGCCAGCTGGGTAATAGGGCCAAAGCCACCTTTTGTCGAGCCAGAAAGCGCCATAATTGCAATCGGCCCGTAGGGGTTCAGTGAGCCGCGAATCACGTTTTGCAGATTTTCTTTGGCGTTATTCCATGTGTCTACGGTGTTCTGGTAGCGCTCTTCCTCGGTCATCAGACCGCGGCGGAAGTCACGTTCATTGCGATCTACAATTTCTTCTGCTTCGCGCAAGATATCGGCGCGCTGATCAGGCACTGTAATGTCGGCAACGGCGACGGTTGTGCCGGATACTGTAGCGTAATGGAAACCTAGGTCCTTAATCGAGTCTACGATATTGGTGGTCACTTCAGGGCCAACGCGGCGATAGGCCTTGTCTACCAGTTCCTGCAATTCCTTTTTGCCCTGCGTTTTCTGAACGAAGCGCATTTCATCGGGCAGGATGCGATTGAAAATTGCGCGCCCAACCGTAGTCTCTTCAGGTTCCGACAGCGGTTCGCGGGTTTCCAGATAGGTGCCCAGCAGAATGGGTGTATGTAGGCCAACAAGACCGATATTGTAGAGATATTCTACTTCATCCATATCTACAACATGACGGCGCTCGTGCAGGTTCGCCGGAACCAACTGCCCCGTCAGCCCCTGCTTCTTCAAATGCTGGCCGAAATCGTAGGCGTTGGCGAGCATAGCATCCACCTCGCCGTTTAGGACGGCCTGGGTGGTCAGGTTGATGGCCTCATTCAGGCGTTCACTATCTTTGCTGACTTCCGGCGCATCAAACATGACGATGCCGGGAACGTCACGATCCTGTGCCCAGTAGTAGCCATTGGTACGGAAGCCCACGCCGATCTTCATGGCGGGGTCTTTCAGCGATTCAATAGAGCGGAATTCATCGGCACGCTCAGGTCGGGTGAAGATTTCCACCGACGGATCCATGGTGAGGTAATAAATACCCAGAACCATGTCTTTCGCGGGAGCAACGATTGGTTGGCCGTCAGCAGGCTTGAGCAAATTCTTAGTGCTCAGCATCAGCTCACGCGCTTCCTGAACGGCTTTGTCGCTCAGTGGGACGTGAACGGCCATCTGGTCGCCGTCAAAGTCGGCATTGAATGCCGAGCAAACCAGCGGGTGAATTTGAATAGCTTTTCCCTCTACCAGCTGCGGCTCGAATGCCTGAATACCAAGACGGTGCAGGGTAGGTGCGCGATTCAGCAGGACAGGACGATCCTTGATGACCTCTTCCAGAACTTCCCAAACTTCCGGCTTTTCGCGTTCGATAATGCGCTTCGCGCCCTTCACGTTGCTGGCATAACCATGAAATACCAGACGGCTGATGACGAAGGGGCGATAAAGCTCCAGCGCCATCGTCTTTGGTAAGCCGCACTGGTGCAGCTTCAACCGCGGGCCAATAACAATGACTGAACGGCCAGAATAGTCAACACGTTTACCGAGTAGGTTGCGACGGAAGCGACCCTTCTTGCCTTTGAGCATATCGCTCAAAGACTTCAGTTCGCGGCGTCCACGGCGGCTCATAGCTTTGTTGCGCTGGTTGTTGTCTACTAGGCTGTCAACCGCTTCCTGAAGCATACGCTTTTCGTTGCGCACGATAACATCTGGCGCGCCAAGCTCCAGCAGATGCTTAAGGCGGTTATTACGGTTGATCACGCGGCGATATAGGTCATTCAGGTCGCTCGTTGCAAAGCGGCCACCGTCTAGTTGAACCATCGGGCGCAAATCCGGAGGAATGACCGGCAGCACCTTCAGAATCATCCATTCAGGGCGGTTGCTGCTCTTGCGCAGGTTTTCCACCACACGCAGGCGCTTGGTCGCCTTCTTTTTACGCTGCTTAGAACGGGTGGTGCGAACTTCGATCCACAACTCTTTAGCCATCTGTTCGAGATCCATCACCTTTAGAATCTCGTAGAAAGCTTCAGCGCCCATGTCTGCCTGAAATACTTGTCCGTAACGCTGCTTCAGTTCGCGGTAGCGGTTCTCTGGCAGAAATTGCAGAATATGCAGGTCTTGTAGCTCGCTGCGGGCTTTTTCAGCATTTTGCCGCAGCAACTTCAGACGGTCTGTAATTTCGACATCTGCTCCCGTGGCCAGTGCCGACAATTCCGTCTGGGAGGCAGCTTCGCCAGCTAGATCGTTAATCTGACCGCGGCGCATGACATCCACTTCGTTCTGAAGTTCGTTCAGGCGAGCATTGACGATATTTTGCACGCGGCTGATGTGCGAGTTATCAACTATTTCGCCCTTCGCCACAATCACGGTATTGGCGCCGGGGAAGTCAATATCGGTCGGCGCGGCCTGCCCCATATATGCTTCGATGCGGCTGTTCACGCTCTGTGCTTCACGCATCACTTCGTCGCTCAAGCGTGAAAGTTCATCCTCAAAGTGACGGTTCACTTCGCGGGTTGTCGTTTCTAACTCGCTGGCGACAGCATCTTGCTGGGTGCGGCGGGCAGTTTCCTGTGACTCAAGATCGCCGAGCAGCGCGCTTTCCTTTTGTCGAAGTTCTTTCTCGATGCGGGACATGGCACGTAGGCGGGCATCTTCATCAATATTGGTGACCACGTACTGCGCAAAATACAGCACGCGATCCAGATTGCGGCGGCTGACATCAAGCAGCATACCCAGATAGCTGGGAACGCGGCGGGTATACCAGACATGCGCAACCGGCGCGGCAAGTTCAATATGCCCCATCCGTTCACGGCGAACGCTGGAACGGGTGACTTCAACTCCGCACTTATCGCAGATGATGCCCTTATAACGAATATTTTTGTACTTACCGCAGTAACACTGGTAGTCGCGGGTGGGACCGAAGATAGCTTCGCAGAATAACCCATCTTTTTCCGGACGCAGGCGGCGGTAATTGATGGTCTCCGGCTTTAGCACTTCACCATAAGACCAGTTCTTAATGTCTTCGGGCGATGCTAAACTAACGCGTAGCGCGCTAAAATCCTTCGCCTCCAAGGCGGTTCCTCCTCTGCGCTAAAACAGTAACAAGATATTGATTATGACGTGGTGGAATTCGCGGTTATGACCGCTGATAATAGAGCGAAATTCTTCCGGCTCACATCGGTAATAAACGACAAAACAGCGCATGGAATTCCGATTCCAGCGCTGCGTTCACAGTGAGGGAGCGCAGAAGTGATCATTGGTACCGGGAATTATATAGAAAAGCGGGGGGAGAGTCAAGATTGGGAAAGCCGTGCGCGAAGTTCTGTACAGCGCCGTTTCCTGCTTAAATTCCTGTCCGCGGCTGATGCTTTGAGCATAACCTGAGTTCCGCGACAAAGACAAAGTTATCGCCGAAGGCTGCCCACTGAATTCGCAGTTTTTGTTAAGTTGGCGGATAGAGTATCATGCGGCTTAAGCGTACCCGACCGGATGAAACTTCAATATCAATTCGCGCAACAGCTTGAGGCACATTTTCGCTCAAAGCAAAGGCCACGAGTTCGCCCTGTTCAACGGGTATATCTCGCTGTTCGCTGATCAGGGTTTCGCCTGTAATATCCGCAAAATATCGGATTGTTGCCGTGCCATCAGCGTCAATCAGTAATTCGAGGTCAGCGCCAGAAACCGGCGCCCGCAAAATTTGTACACTAAGCGGAATTGAGACGCATTCCCCATTGGCAACTGGCTCAAGGACAATATCTCCAGCGGCATCTGAAAGTTGTAAGCGTACATCTTCGCAGCCGGGCAGGGCGTCCGTGAGTCCACCCACGATAAAATTCCACAGCGCAAAGGTTTCATCTGTGACCGGAATTGGCGGATTAACGAATTCGTTATTCGGAAGCAGCGTGAAATCTATGTCAAATGGCTCATTACGCAGCGTAATGTTGAATGGTCGAACATTGTTGGGTTCATTGCTTTCCGGTATTTCGGAAAGCAGGTCAACCCGTACTTGCGATGTATATGTTCCCCACCAGCCATAACTGTAAGGAAACGTGATGTTTTTGGACGCGCCGGGGGGAATATCTTCGACGGTATCGGTGAATGAATTGAGCAATACAGGATCGGAAAGACTGGCATCCCACCCATAACTAAATGCGCCAGTGCCAGCATTTCCAGCATTGGTAATTGTGACGCTTACCCGGAATGTTTGCCCCGGCGCAGGCTCTCGCGGGGAGATTCGGATTGTGCCGATCTGCAAATCAGGTAGGGCAGGCGGGCCGGACGGCGTTGCACTTGCGGGAATGACGGTTGGCGTTGGGTTAATAAGGGGAAACAACGACGATGCCAGAATAAAGGTGATCAGAAGTCCAATAAGAACAGCCGCGCCAGCCGCGCCAACAAGCCATTTGCGATTGGCACGTTCTTCCTTCGCGGATTCATTCTCCGGGGCCGTGCTTTCTGATTTTGCGCGGGCGAATAATATGCCATCTTCAGAGCGCATATAAAGCACAGGTGTGGCCCATTCAGCGCCAACGGTATTGTTGGCAAGCGCCCGTCTGGCTTCGCTCATAGCGAGATCAATTGGCAGTTCATCTGCTAATGCGCGGTAAAATTCCTCCGCAAACAACTGTGCTGATGCATCTGTAATTTCAAACTGCATGGCTACGACGGCACTGATCCCGCGTGCCACCAACCCGCTGGCAATGCCCGCAAGCGCATCATCTTCCGGGCGGCGGGTGCTGTGACACGAGTTCATCACGACCAGCCGTACAGTACCCTCTTCACCAATTTCACGACCTAATGCTTCGCCGGTGACAATTTGCGGCTGCTTATTCCCGGATTCATTTTCAAAGACCAGCAGCCCGCGCCCTCGCTGGCTGTCAAAGTCGCTATGCCCAATGAAATGGATGACGTGATAGTCTGCCGTCCGCAGTTTGCGTTGCAGCGCAATGAGGGAAGGTTGTTCTAATCGCTCAAGAGTAAGGCGATTGTTTTCTCGTAATTCCGTGGTCGCCCGCTGAAGCCGCTGCCATTCGGCCTCAACATCCAGTTTAGGGAAACCTTCGGGTGAAGCGAGCACGACCAGAATACGTGGTGTAACTGCTAATGCTGGCAACCGCCGCAAAGTAACCAGCGATGAATGGCGCATGACTGGCGTGAGGCGTGAGAGCGCCAAAAAGTCCCGATTGGGATCACGAATTGTCTCCCATGGCAGCGGCGCGAGCAGCCCCGCGCGGTCTACCGAAAGCCGAATCCGCAGTCCATCAGTTCCGGCACGTTCAAGGCTGGCGATATATGCCGATTGAAGGTCGCGGTGAGATTGGATAAGAAAACTAAACAGACGTTCGCCTAATTCACGGGCAGCATTGGCCTGTGCTGCCCGTGATGATGGGCGAACTTCATTGAATGCCTGAAAATAGGCATCAATTTCTTGTTCGGTGAGGGGTGAAGCGACATCTACAGAAACTTCGCCGACAGGGGACGCGACCTTGACGCGATAAGTAGGGGGTAATTCCCCACCGGGCAGGGCAGCAATTTCGACGGCGAAGTTAAGTGCGGGCATCAGGTCGCCTTATGTCTCCAGATCGAGCGCGGTATCAGGCTGGGCGAGTGTTTGGTTCACCTTCGCCCGTAAATACGCTTCCATAAATCCATTCAGGCGGCCATCCAATACCGCATCAGTGTTTGATTCTTCGTATCCAGTCCGATGGTCTTTTACAATCCGGTAGGGATGCAGCACATAAGACCGTATCTGATTGCCCCATTCTGCGCTCACAATATCACCTTTTAACGCGGCAATTTGCTGATCGCGCTTTTTACGCTCAGTTTCAAAAAGACGTGCCTTCAAAATTTGCATTGCCCGTTCACGATTTTGCATCTGACTGCGCTGATTCTGGCAGCTTACGACGATGCCTGTAGGAATATGGGTGAGGCGAACCGCAGTATCGTTTTTCTGGACGTTCTGCCCGCCCGCACCGCTGGAACGGTATGTTTCAATTTTGAGATCTTTTTCGTTGACTTCGATCTCAAGGTTGCCCTCAATATCCGGCCAGAGTTCAACTTTGCTGAACGAGGTGTGGCGACGCTTAGCAGCATCAAACGGGCTGATACGCACCAGGCGATGTACTCCCTGTTCGCTTTGTAGATATCCATAAGCATACTCTCCCTTAATGCTCATGGTCACACTTTTCAGACCGGCTTCTTCGCCTTCGCTGCGATCTAGAATTTCAACTTTATAGCCATTGTCTTCAAGCCAGCGAAGATACATGCGTTCCAGCATCTGCGCCCAATCCTGCGAATCAGTTCCACCAGCGCCGGCGTGGATTGCGAAAATGGCGTTGTGATCATCATATTGGCCGTTTAGCAGCGTTTGTAAAGAGAGCCGCTCAACCGCTTCCTGAAGCTGCCGCGTTTCTCCTGACAAATCTTCATGAAGCGTCTCATCGTCAAGCTGTGCTAGCTCTAGTGTATCTTTAATTCGCGCCAGAACTGTATTCCAGTGATCAACCTCGCCTTTGAGGCGCGAAATTTCCTGCATCACCCGCTGCGCCTGTTCGGGATTGGACCAGAAATCGGGCGCTGATGCCTCTAGCTCTAATTCAGCGGCGCGGTCTGCTTTGCTGTCAAGGTCTACACGCTGAATGAGTTGATGAACTTGTGCCTGCATCGCCTGTAGCGATGCGGTAAGATTTTCCATGCTTTGGCTTTCTGCTAACCTTCTTCGTCGAAAAGGCTGTCAACGAAATATTCAGGGTTGAAGAAGACTAGATCGGTCATCTTCTCGCCCAACCCAACATAATGAATCGGCAGCCCTAAATCGTGATTGATAGCGAAGATCATCCCGCCTTTGGCAGTGCTGTCCAGTTTGGTCACGATCACGCCAGTGACATCCACCATCTCGCGGAACTTTTGAGCCTGCTGAAGCGCATTCTGGCCGGTCGTTCCGTCCAGTACGAGCAGCACTTCGTGCGGTGCATCAGCGATAACTTTCTGCGAAACCGCCTTGATTTTCGCGAGTTCTTCCATCAAATTGTGATTGGTATGTAGCCGGCCTGCTGTATCTACGATCAGCACGTCGCGCCCACGCGCATTGGCGGCAGCACTCGCATCAAAGACGACGGCTGCGGGATCGCTGCCCGGCTTATTGGCGATGACCGGCACACCAACCCGTTCGCCCCACATTTGTAATTGTTCAATCGCAGCGGCGCGGAAGGTGTCTCCAGCGGCCAGCATTACTTTACGCTGGTTGATATTGTTCAAACGGTGCGCCAATTTGCCGATGGTCGTCGTTTTGCCAGAGCCGTTAACGCCGACGATCAGCATTATGGACAGTGGGCGCCCGCTGATATTCAACGTGGGCGGGTCTTTCAGCAGGGCGCGAAGGGACTGTTTGAGCAAAGGTTGCACATCTTCAGCGTTGCGAACCCCCTGTTTACGCACCCGGTTTTGTAGATCATCTAATACGGCACGGGTGGTATCAACGCCCATGTCAGCCTGAATGAGCAGGGCTTCAATATCATCCCATGTATCATCATCAATCTCCGCGCTCCCGGTCAACATCTGCGAAATGCGACCAAAAAAAGACTGACGTGTTTTGCTCATTCCGGAGCGGAAAATACTCAAAAGTGGTTCTCCAAATGGAAAATTAACGAGGCAGTCAACTGTTTTATAAGGCGGAAGTATACACGTTACGACGAACTGTGTTCAAGACGGCATTAACATGCGTCACGGCTATAATAGGATATAACGGGAGGAATAATGGAAAATAAGAAGCTGACACATGTAGACGAGAAGGGCGCTGCGCGTATGGTGGATGTTGGTGATAAGCCAGAATCAACGCGCACCGCAGTTGCAGCAGGTAAGGTGTTGATGAAACCGGAAACACTGCGCTTGATCCGCGAAAACGCGCTGAAAAAAGGTGATGCGCTCACGACGGCGCGAATTGCCGGTTTAATGGCCGCAAAGCGTACTTCTGAATTGATTCCGCTGTGCCACCCGATTTCGCTCACTCATGTTGACATTGACTTCAGTTTCGATGATGCTGAAAGCGCCGTTCTGATAGAGGCCAGCGCACGCACCACCGGTAAAACGGGGGTAGAAATGGAAGCTTTGACCGCAGTCAGTATCGCCGCGCTAACCATCTACGATATGGCTAAGGCTGTAGATCGCAGTATGTGCCTGAGCGAAATACGCCTGCTGGAAAAACACGGCGGCGTACACGGTGATTATATGGCAGATGAACGGCTATGATGAAATTGTCAATTTTGTTGTTTGCGACGCTGAAAGAAATAGTAGGGCAGGGCGAATACGTTATTGAACTACCTAATTCTGCAACGGTGGCCGATGCTAAAAGTGAACTTGCTAGAAGATTTCCGGCAGTTCAGCCGCATTTAGGCACTGCAATCACGGCCATCAACCGCGAATTTGCGTTTCCTGAAGATAGCTTAAAGGACGGCGATGAACTGGCGCTATTTCCGCCGGTCAGCGGCGGCGCGCCATATGCCGAAATTGTATGGCTGCCAGACGCGCCCTTCAGCACCGATGACCTGATCCGTAGGATTACCACGCCGGATACTGGCGCCGTATGTGTATTTAGCGGCATGGTTCGCGGCGAAACGGTGGCTAAAGAGGGCATAATACACACCGCCTCGCTCAACTACGAGGCTTATGAGGAAATGGCGCTGGAAAAGATGCGTCAGGTGATAACCGAAATTAGAAAACAATGGCCGTTGGTTCAAGGCGTGGCAGTAGCGCAGCGCGTTGGCCATTTACAAGTTGGCGAGAATACAATTTTAATTGCCATCGCATCTGGACACCGCGATCAGGGTTGTTTTGAAGCAGCGCGTTATGGCATTGACCGCCTGAAGCAGATTGTGCCGGTCTGGAAGCAGGAAATAAGGACAGAAGGTGATGTTTGGGTTGAGGGAGGGTATCAACCGACAGAACAGGATCGGCTGCCATAAGCTGGCACAGCTTAGATCAGTGTGTTACGCTGAACCAAAATGAATCGATTGTGCGAATAGTTTGAGGTGAAGCATGA
The DNA here is from genome assembly GCA_014879665.1 of Anaerolineae bacterium. Taxonomy (GTDB): domain Bacteria; phylum Chloroflexota; class Anaerolineae; order Aggregatilineales; family Phototrophicaceae; genus Flexifilum. Next base: position 34,125 of record JACSRP010000061.1, read on the forward strand.
CTCGTCGTGTCGTGATTACCGGCATGGGTATTGTCTCTGCGGTGGGACTCACCGTTGAGGAAAGCTGGAACAATATAAAGGAAGGCCGTACCGGAATCGGCCCGATAACACATTTCGATGTGAGTAATTTTTCCGTCAAACTGGCTGGCGAAATCAAAAATTTTCAGCCAGAGCTGTACATGCCGACCAAAGAAGTGCGCCGCCGTGATCCTTACCAGCGTTTCGTTGTCGCCGCTTCCAAGGAAGCGCTTGCTGGTGGGTTCACAGTCAAGGAAAGCGAACGCGGGCGCACCAGCGTGATGATTGGCTCTGGCGTTGGCGGCGTTGGCAGTTACTACGGCGAATGTGAAGTGGTTTATCGTACTGGCGATCCGCGAAGGATCACCCCGATGGCGATCCCGATGCTGATGGTGAATGGCGGCAGCGATTATGTTGGCATTGATATTGGCGCAGGCGGGCCTTCTTTTGTGCCGGCCTCTGCCTGTGCCACTGGCGCCGATTGCATCGGTGTTGCCTATCATTACATTCGCAGCGGGCGTCTTGATCAGGCGCTGGCAGGCGCAGGAGACTCGACGATATTTAATATCGGGCTGGCGGCATTTGATCGCACCGGCGCTTGTTCGCGTGAGACCGATCCAGCGCGGGCATGCCGCCCGTTCACCAAAAATCGGCCGGGGATGGTTTTTGGTGAAGGCGCGGGGGTGATTGCGCTGGAAGAATTGGAACAGGCAAAAGCACGTGGCGCGAATATCCTGGCAGAGGTGGTAGGCTATGGCTCTACTGCCGATTCTTACCATATCACTGCACCCGAGCCAGAAGGCATCGGCGCGTCAGAAGCTTTGAAAGAGGCGCTGGCAGACGCGAAGCTAAACATTGATGACATTGACTATATCAACGCGCATGGCACGGGTACTGGCCTGAACGACGCGATGGAAACCAGAGCTGTGAAGCGTGTTTTTGGCGAGCGTGCCTATGAAATTCCGATGAGTTCAACCAAGAGTATGACCGGTCACGCTATGGGGGGAACAGCCGCATTTGAGGCTATCTTCTGCGTGATGGCGCTGCGCGATCAGGTTGCGCCGCCGACAATCGCGTTTGATGAAGTGGATCCTGAACTCGATTTGGATTACGTGCCGAATGTGGCGCGTGAAGTTCCCATCAGACATGTGATGAGTAATTCCTTCGGCTTTGGCGGGCATAACGTGTCTTTAATTCTTAGTAAATTTGAAGGCTGAGTCGGTGACCCCTGAACAATTTGCAGCGTTGAATGGGTTAGAATTTACCGAACCTGAACTGCTGCTGCAAGCGTTAACCCATAGTTCCTTCGTGAATGAAAACCCAGAGTCAATTACTGGAGACAATCAACGACTGGAATTTCTGGGGGATGCCGTGCTGGGCTATCTGGCGGGCGAATTTGTGTATTTGAATTATCCTGATAAGCCAGAAGGTGATCTGACCAAACTGCGCGCCGCGCTAGTGAGCGCACAGGCGCTCGCTGCCATCGCCTTTGAATGTCATGTAGGGGAGGCGCTGCGGGTGGGCAAAGGCACCGAGCAGCAGGGCGCGCGTCGCCAGCTTAATGTGCTGGCGGATACCTTTGAAGCTGTCCTTGGAGGGCTGTATCTCGATCAGGGATTGCAGGCAGTTTCTGATTTTGTCGTTCCCAAATTGCAAGCCAGGCTCAAAGCTGAGGCTGATAAGATTCCCGCCTATAATGCGCGTGGCTTATTACAGGAACGCGCCAGTATACAACTGGGCTTACAGCCAGAATACCGGATCGTCGCTGAAACCGGACCAGAACATGACCGCATCTATTCTGCGGAAGTGTTGCTAGAGGATCAGGTGATTGGCGCCGGGAACGGGCGAACCAAGCAGGCCGCCAGCGCTGCTGCGGCCAAAGATGCGCTCAGCCAATGGGAGCAGTGGTTTCCGGCGGATAGCTAATGCCAGTAATTGGCCAAAAAATCACTCGACCAGTACGCCCACCACCACCATACGATGATCTGAAGCTTGCGTGTCAATCACCCCGACGCCTTCCGCCGGGGTCAGGTTGCGCAGCAGAATATAATCCAGGCGTGCGCGCGGCACACCGGAACGTACCAGCGTTGCCGAAAGTGTTATCGGGTAGCCAGCAAACGGATCGGTGAAACCCACTGAGGTGAGCTGTTCCAATAACGGCGAATCGGGCACATTATTGAACGTCCCGCCGATAATCGTGCGGCCAAGCACATTATTTGGATGCTGATCCGCAATGATCTGGAATATTTGGTTAAGCTGGCGCTGTTGATCCTGTTCCTGATCGGCTAGCGTCATGTTCCCCGTTGGCTCTGTTAGATAGCCCAGCCACGTATTGTAAACTTCGATCATGCGATCCGGCTCTGGCAGTATTTGCACCCGCTGAAGTCCGGTCTGTTCGCCAATACCTGAAAGCGGCACGCCATTATGATAGGCAATCGGTATATTGGAGAGTACTGCCAGCCCGCGTAGGCCTTCTATAGTTGGGAAGAAGCGCCGATCCATCCCTAACCGCCGCGCCAGCCACAGCGGCTGATCAACGCCGAAACTGGTGATTCTTCCAGCCTCGGCTTCCTGAAGCATGACGACGTTTGCACCGCTTTGAAAGATGGTATTGACGATCTGATTGAGGCTTGGCGTGAAAAATTCATTAGTCCCGCCGTGGATGTTGTAGGTGCCTACCCGCATCATCCCCAAATTGCCAGCGCCGGTCACTACCGGCGGCCTTGCTAGATAACCGGCGGCGAAGCTGGCCGCGATCACGACGATCAATGCAGCCAGAGAAGCAAATGCAGATGTATTGGAGGTGCTCATTCGCCCGCGAATCTGCGTCATAGGCAGGGCGGCGAGGAAGGCGGCAAAGCCTAGTACCACCAACCCCAATCCCTGAAATCCGCGCATCAGGGGCATAACAATGTCATTCAGGAAAGCTAGATCACCGCTGAGGCCGCGTACATAGGCATATTCGTAGGTGAACGTATCGAATGCGATCAGGATGGCGAAGATCGCCATCGCCAGAATCAGCCACAGCCCGTTGAAGCTGCGATCTCGTTCTGTGCGACGGCGCAGCAGCCACCACCAGATCATCGTCGCTGTAAATTGGGCAAGGATCAGCGTGACCGCGCCCATAATGCCCTGTAGTCGCGTGCCGAATACTAGCAGAAGGATCAGCAGCAGCATCCACAGCCAACCCCGCAGCCCCGCGTCGAAGGTATTCAGAAAAGCCATTACCCTTGTTCTAATAACCGGAACCAGCGGCAGCAGTGTCGCAGCGGCTAGAAATGGGACGATAATGGCGTAGTCATAATCAGCACGCCCGGCAACTGCGTTCGGAATCGCCAGCAGCGCCAGTTGCAGAAAGAGCAGCCCACCGATGCCCACACCACCCCAAATCGGAAGCAGCCCATATTCCGGGCCGGGAAGCGGTGGCTGCTGGCGGGTTTCGCTCCATACCAGCGCGATGAAGGCGATCAATGCTGCTGCAAATGACAGGCCAATTTGTACATTTGCGTAGTTTGCAGACCATGATGGATCAAGGGTGTTGCCAGCGGCGCGAAATAGTTGGTCAACGCCGATGCCGGCGACAAAGAAGATCGGAAATAAATTGGCGCGCCAGCGCACGAGAAACGCCAGATAGAATAATCCACCGCCTACCACCAGTGCCGCTGCTGCTGTTGGGGTCAGCATGATTTGCAGATTCATGAGCGCGCGGCCAACCACCACCAGCAGCGTGCCGGCAAAAATTAGGGGGCGCACCTTGCCCAAAATTAGGGTGAGCAGCGGCAGCCCCAACATCGCAATCGTGAAGCTGATCTCGCTGCGCACCAGCGCCGGATCTGGCCCACCGGGGGGGAGAGGTTCAATTCCTAGCGATTGAAGCGCCAGCATTGTTGAAGCGCCGGCCGTCTGGGTATATAACATGCCAACCAGAAATCGCAGCGCCTGAATAAAAAATAGCCCGATTAGCCCCGCCTCAAGAGCCATCAATATTTGAGGCGAAAGTTTCAGCCGTTTCAACATGCAATTATCTTCCTGCGGTACACTGGTAGAAGTGTAGCGAAAGTGTACAGCACCGTTAAGATTCCGCCAATTTAGACCCCGCCATAGGAGGTGTGAATGCAGCACGTTGACTATTTACTCAACGGCGGCATGGTGGTCACCATGAATCACCAGTTTGATCTGATTCCGGATGGAGCGGTTGCCATTCAGGGGACAGATATTGTCGCAGTGGGCACAAGAGAGGCGCTAGCAGAGCAGTTCACGGCGGATGAAGTTATTGATTGTACGGGTAAATTCGTATTACCAGGGCTGGTGAACGCACATACTCATGTGCCGATGACTCTGCTGCGTGGGCTAGCCGATGATCTTAGGCTGGACGTTTGGCTGCTAGGCTATGTGATGCCTGCTGAACGCGCCTTTGTAACGCCTGAATTCTGCCGTTTGGGAACCAGCCTTGCCTGTGCGGAAATGATTCGCAGTGGCATTACTTCATTTGCCGATATGTATTACTTCGAGGAAGAAATTGCGAAGTCGACCAGCGAAGCCGGGATGCGCGGTGTACTCGGACAGAGCATCCTTAAATTTCCATCGCCAGACGCTGAAACGTATGAAGATTCGCTGTCCCGCACGCGCCACTTCATCGAAAATTGGAAAGATCACCCCTTAATTACGCCGGCAGTTGCCCCCCACGCGCCGTATTCCAATACCGATGAGATTTTGCGGGAATGTGTTGACCTTGCCGTTGAAACCGGAGCACCGCTGCTTATCCATCTGGCCGAGACGAAACATGAGCTTGAGAACAGCCTCGAAAATATCGGCATGAGCGTCATTCAACACATGCAGTCTGTTGACCTGTTCAGGGCGAGAGTGCTGGCGGCACATTGCGTCCATATCAATCAAACTGAAATACGCTTACTGTCTCAGGGCGAGGCCACGGTAGCGCATTGCCCGACCAGCAATCTGAAGCTGGCGAGCGGCATCGCCCCGGTCACACAAATGCTGAAATCTGAACTCACCGTAGGCATCGGCACCGATGGCCCTGCCAGCAATAACGATCTGGATATGTTTGAGGAAATCAGGCTGGCCGCAATTCTTGCCAAAACTGATGCGAATGATCCCACTGCGCTTCCTGCGCGGCAGGCGTTATTAATGGCAACGCGACAGGGCGCAGAGGCGCTGTTCATGGGCGACATCACCGGGAGTCTAGAAGTTGGCAAGCGCGCCGATCTGCTGGTCATGGAGGGGCAAACGCTCCACAGCCTTCCGCATTTTTCACGCGATCCAAGCGCCGTATATTCGCAAATTGTGTATGCTGGTCACTCTGCCGATGTACGGCACGTCTTTTGCAATGGAAAACTGTTGATGCGGGATCGGGATTTATTGACCATTGATGAAGACAATCTGCTGCAACAGGCACGGGCGCTGGCACAGGAAATTGACGTTTTCATGAAGCGCCGTGAAGAAAGCTTGCTCAGTCGCTTGTTGGCTATCGGTGAATTGGAACGTTCAGAGAGTTTTGAGGTGCAGGCGAAGGCGGTTTTTTCAGATGGTGTGAACCTTGATGCTTTGCTAAAACACCCCGAAACACAGATTATCAAGACGATACACTACAAGCAGTATGATACCTATTTTGAAATTTCCGATGCTGACGAAGGCAGGGTGCGTTATCGTGAAGATGCCCTCATCGGCGCAAAAGGGCAGGTTCAATCTGTGCGCGCGCGTCTAACCTTGACCGAAACTGATAGAGAGCGTGAGTTTCACTCAACAATCTTACTTTCGCGCTCGCGCTTCATTGCCGAAGCAACCCAATCGCTGCGCTTCTATCGAGAGTATTTCCGTCCGCAAAGTGAACGCGAGCTTGAAAAAGACCGGCTACGCTGGCATATCCATTTCCGTGGAGAGCTGTTTTATATCAACGTGGATCGGGTCATTCACCCCGCGCTTCCGGGGCAGTATATCGAGATCAAGAGCCGAACGTGGTCAGCCAGTGACGCCGAATACAAAGCAGACCTAATCCATGAAATGTTGGGGATTCTCGGCATTCAGCCGCAGGACATGATTACTGAAGGCTATTTGGAGATGCAGCCGGCCAACTGATCAAAGACCCCGCGCGCTGCGGGGTCTTTTGTTGAATGTATGTTGTTGTTAGAACTTGCTCCACAGGTACTGGTTATAGACCTCGTGGTGGAATTGAACCTCAGGTTTCTTGACGATGGTGCCTAACTTTGCAGGGCAGCGTTCTGCTGAATGCAGCTTCAGATCAGCATATTTTTCGTGAATATCTGCGCCCAGCAGTTCTTTCATGTAGCAGCTTGACCGGAAATCGTCCATTGCATCGTAAATATTGTCCGGCAGGGTATTCGTAGGATCCGGCGGGTTGTCGGGTAGCTCCCCATAGATGCCAGTATTGAGTAGTGTATACAGGGCGAGATACGGGTTAGCGTCAGGCGCAATTGAGCGTACTTCAATGCGCGCCGAGCGTTCGTTGGCAATCGGGATACGAATCATCGAGCCTCGATCCACCGGCGAAGCCTTAATTTCATTTGGCGCCTCATAGTGTGGGTCAAGGCGGCGATAGGCATTGACACTGGGGTTCAGCACAAGGCAGATATCAAGGGCGCTGTTCAGAATCCGATGGACGAAATCCCAACCCAGACTCGAAATCTGATTCTTAGCATCATAGAACAGATTTTGCTTGCCTTTGGACAGCGAAAGATTGGTGTGCATACCGCTGCCGTTCACGCCAGTCACCGGCTTGGGCAGGAAGCAGGCTGTCATATTATGAAGCGCGGCCACCTGTCGGCTCAGCAGCTTGTAGAGCTGAATCTGATCAGCGGCAATAGTGACTTCTGTATAGGAATAGTTCATCTCAAACTGCGAGGGCGCAACTTCGGGATGATCTTTTTCGTTGCAAAAACCCATCGCACGCTGCACTTCGGCGGCAGAATCAATGAACTGGCGTAGAGGATCACCGGGCAGCGTGTGATAGTAACCGGTTGTGGAGACGAACTCAAAGCCGCCATTATCAACGTATGACTGCTCGGCGTGTTGCCCCTTAAACAGGAATCCTTCGATTTCGTTGGCAGCATTTGCCGTAAGCCCTTGTTCTTCATACAGCTTGTTTGCAAACTGCTTCAAACGCACGCGCATATCGGCTGCGTAGGGTGAACCGTCTTTTTCTTGAACTTCGCCAAAGACGAACACTTTTCCGGGGCCAAAGACATCCGCAGGCAGCCAGTAGAACGCTGACCAGTCAATACCCAGACACAGATCGGATTCGCTCTGCGCGGTAAAACCACGAATTGAAGAACCATCAAAGGTGAGATTGTCAGCAGACTTGACCAGAAACTTCTTGTCATAATCCAACATGTGCAGCCGGCCTTCGAGGTCGGAGAAGCATACGGTGACTGCTTTAATGCCCTTTGTATCCGTCAGGTATTTCAGGCGTTGTTCCTGAATCTGATCTGCTGGCATGCGTGCAAGGCGCTGCGCTTTCGCCTCAAGATTCAGCTCTTCAAGTTCTTCATATGAAAGTTCGAGAAATTCACGGAGCAAAGCGGCCATTGTCTAACCTTACTGTTGTTGAACGAATCGGGTTGATCAATGGCAAGTATAGGAAATTTGGAAAGGCTTGTACTTAGTGGAAGATTCTAATTCTACGCCAGAAAATATTGGTGAAAAGTGACAAAAGCCGGATGATCTTATATGAAGAAAGGCGGCCATTTAAGCCGCCTGCACAAAGAAATCACTTCTAGGTTGTTTAAATCAGGCATTCTCTAATCGGAAGCCGTGACCGCGTACCGTGACAATATACTGCCATGTCGGGTCTATTTCTGCGATCCGGTCTCGCAGGCGGCGCACCAACGCATCAATGGCCTGTTCGCTCACACCTTCACCGAATACATCCGGCCACACCGTTTGAACTACTTCATCCCGTGTGCAAACCCTGCCACTGTTAATATACAGCAGTTCCAACAGCCGATACTGCGGCGGGCTTAGGGGTGGGTTGATTTCGATATTCTGCACAAATACCCGTCGCGCCGCGCGATCCAGCTTTAACTTGCCATCGGTGATGTTCGCTGGAACCTCGAATGGCAGTGGGGCGGTTGCGCCGGAGCCGACGAATTGTAATTTGGCAACTGTCGCCATTGTGATCACATCATTATCGTATAAGCGGCGGGGCGTATCTTTCAACGGCTCATCGTTTACCCAGGTGCCGTTGCGGCTGTTCAGGTCCTCAATATAAAAAGAATCACCCTGCCGGAATATCCGGATATGCTGGCGTGAGATCTGTCGCTCAGGGACAACTACATCTGATTCTTCCCCACGTCCCACCGTGAGATCATCTTTTTGAAGCGTCCACTGCTGGTTATTTCCATTATCGCCTCTAAAAATCAGTATTGGGCGGTCGGCACTCGGTTCTGCCATCAGTGAAACTCCTCTAAAGTCGTCAAAAACCATAACTGTATTATAACGTCTTTGTTATGCTGCGGGGGGCGGTGCCAGCGGAATGGTCACGTTTGGCGATTCTACGAAGCCCACCCACAAACCCTGATCCCTAAAAATTGGCGTTGCTATCGTGCCGGGCTGTAAGACTGTTGTGCCTCTAGCATTATTACGGTAGAAAGCGCGCACCTGTCCCTGCCCACCGGTTAACACCGGGTCTACCAGCACATTCCCTGCTGGAATGCGCACTTCATGCACACAGCGCTGGCGCGGCACCAGCAGGCGAAGCTGGTTATCGGCAAATGATGCCGGATCTTGCCTGCCGCCGCTGCCCAGCGAATTGGTATTGAAGATCAAGCCGATTCCGCTGCTGCCATTATCACCGATAATAACTTGATTAGGATCAAATACGAACGGCACCGTGCCTAATGAATTATTGATCACAGTGATATAGATGCTCAAAAACCCATCGGCTGCGGTGGGTAGCGCCGATGCGCGTACCTGCAACTCAATTGGGCTGAGCACCGCGCGCCCGACGATACTTTGGTGAAAAGCGCGATTATCGGCAGCCCGTAAATTGGCGCAGGGCGTACCCTCATAGATTGCAGGAACAATATTGGCGATCACGGTGGTCACTCTGCCCGGAGATATGAGCATCGCAGTAACGAACACGATTGCCGCGATCACGAGGAAATTTACTGGCACACGTTTACCGCCGCTTCGCTGCGCCACGCATTACTCCACCGAAGAATACCACTGCCGAATTGTAGTCGTTAGTCCGACAATATCTATAGAGTCGCTGTTATACCACATCGTCTGGTGGTCGTGCTGTCTGAACCACGTTTCCTGACGGCGAATGAATGCGCGCGTTGCTCGTTTGGTTTCAGCAGTTGCAGTTTCTAAATCAAACTCGCCGTTAAGGTAGCGCGAGATTTGCGCATAACCCAAACCGCTCATAGATGGCAGGGAAGGGGCGTAGCCATGTTCCAGCATCCGGCGCACTTCTTCTACAAATCCTCGCCGGATCATGTCATCTACACGTTCATCTGCCCGCTTAAAAAGCTGCTCACGCTCCATGCGCAGCCCAATGACCATCGTCTTATAGAGCGGTGGATTTTTAGTTCGCTGCTGGCTGAACGGGATATTGGTCAGTATTGTCACTTCTAACGCGCGGATCACACGGCGCAAATTCTGCCAATCAATGATTGACGCTGCATCCGGGTCCAACTCAGTAAGCCGCTGATACAGCGCTTCTAGCCCGTTTTCATGGGCGAATTGTTCCAACTCTGAACGCAATTCCGGGTTGGGCGGAATGCGCGGTGCTGACCAGCCTTCTAACAGCGCGGTGATATACTGCCCGGTGCCACCAACCAGCATCGGCAGCCTGCCGCGCTCCTGAATATTCTGAATAGCCCTTTTTGCCATATCTTGATATTCGGCGGCAGCCACCGTTTGATCGGGATCAACAATATCAATCAAGTGATGCCGGATCTGTCGCCGCTCTTCCGGTGTGGGTTTGGCGGTGCCAATATCCATCCCTCTGTAAAGATTACGACTGTCCGCGCTGACGATTTCGCCTTTTAATGTCTGCGCCAATTTCAGCGACAGAGTTGTTTTTCCGACGGCTGTTGCCCCGAGGATGACCAGCAGCGGGGTATCTTGAATCGCACCGCTCACCAGTTCAACGCATCCTGAGCATGCTCAATGATCGGCTTTCCACTTCGAGGCAGTGCAATTGCAACAACGTCAATGCGCCATGCTGAGTCGGCAGCCTGCGTTTCCATGAATTGATAGGCAATTATTTCCAGCGTAGCCTGTTTGCGGGGATCAATGCTCATCCACGCCCATTCGGTGGTGTCGCTTCGCCTTGTACGTACCTCAACAATCACAAACGTCTCGCCATCTTTGACAACGATATCAATTTCACCACGGGGGCAGCGCCAGTTACTACAGATGTGCTGGTAGCCAATGGACAAAAGATATTCGCGCGCCAGTTGTTCGCCATGTCTACCCGTTGCCCGGCGATCTGTATTTTCGCTCAAGTTTGTTAACCATTTGTCGCGATTGGTCGTCAGTAAAGGTTAAGTGCCTACTGGCCGCAGTCGCGCTTGCCAGAAAGAAACACCACCCCCATTATAACCGCTGCGCTCAACCCTGTGCCGCTAATATTCGGGGCAATAAAAGAAAACCCCCCGTCCATAGGACGAGGAGTTGAGGTTACATATTTTTTTCGTGCTTAGCTGTCTTCACGCGGCAGCACTTTACGGAACTTATAGCCATAAATGATCACGCCGCGCTCACCTTCAGCCGTCAGCCGCCGTGTAACCATTTCCACACGGTCGCCAATGGCGATACCATTTTCATCAATATCGGTGATTTGTGCTGTGACCAACCTGCCTTCGTCTAGCTTCACTAGCCCCAAAACATAGGGAGACTGATCTTCAAAACCAGCAGGAGGCTCTTGTACTACGGTGAAGCTGTAGATTTCGCCTTTGCCCGAAAAATCAAAACGTTCGGGCTGAAGTTCAACTTGTTTGCGCGTATTTAGCATAATAGTATATACAGCAGCCGCTGCATCCTTCTTTTGAACAGGCGCGGTTGCTGTATATTAGCGGGCTTCGGCTGTAACAACCGCAAATTGCACCTGTACGGGCTTTGAAACTTCCGCAGGTTGCTGGCGAGCGACCGGGATAACGCGCGCTTGTAGATGCGCTTCGCCGTTTTCATAACGCACACCTTCGAGACGATAACGTTGTGCGTTCTTTCTCCAATGGCGCGAAATCTGCATCATGTACTCCTTTTTAGATATTTCTCATGCACTGGCTGCGTGCATCTAATCAGAATTCTAGGCATCGGTAGCTCTCAAAACCTCTCAAACCGGTCTCAAAGCCTCTCATGCCTGAGCGAGAAAACCTCTCAACGGCTCAGCTTTTTAGAATATGGGTAATCACCGTACTGCCCAATCCCCCCATATTCTGGATCATCGCAGTGTGAGCATCTGGTACTTGATTGCCCCCGGCTTCGCCACGTAATTGGAGGGCAGCTTCGACGGCTTGATACACGCCGGTTGCGCCCACCGGGTTGCCCCGGCTTTTCAACCCGCCAAATGTGGAGAGCGGCAGGGTGGCGGTCAAACTAATTTCTTGATCTGCCGCGGCCCGCCAGCCTTCGCCTCGCACCGCGAATCCGGCAGATTCCAGCGTTAGCGTGGAAATAATGGTGAATGCGTCATGCAGCTCAAACAAGTCGAGATCCGTGCGGCTGATACCCGCTTGTGCCAGCGATTTATCTACAGACAGGCGCACGGCCTCAAAATCGAGCAGATCTCCTCGATCATGAAGCGTGAGCGTATCTGTGGCGGCGGCGCTGGCGATAATATGCACCGGCTTGACCGGGAAATTACCAGCGCCCTCGCGGCTGGTCAGGATCACGGCTGCCGCGCCATCTGCATCCGGTGCGCCATCGAACAGGGTTACCGGATCAGCAATCATGGGTGCGCGGGCAAAACCGCCCGGCTTTAACAAATTGTGGTACATGGCGTTCGGGTTTTTCGCGCCATTAGCATGTGCATTGATGCTGAAATTCTCGAATGCGCTTAACTCAACGCCGTATTCAAACATGTAACGTCGCATGAGCAGCGCGGCTAAAGCTGGCAGTGTCGCACCATGCACCGACTCGTAATCGGCGTCAAGGCTGACACTGCGTGCGGCAATGCGATCCGCGCCTACCGTATCTGTAGATTTTTCGACGCCTAATACGACCGCCGTATCCACCGCACCCGAGGCCACTGCCAGATACCCTGTACGCAGTGCCGCACCGCCAGACGCATCACCCGCTTCAATGGTGAATGATTCAACACCACGAAGTCCGGCATAATCTGCGATCAATGGCCCGATCTGCGATTGACTGCTGACGGTGGCGCCGTAAGCGCTGCCAATATACAGCGCATCAACCTGTTTGATGCCGCCGTCTTCCATTGCCGCGCGTATAGCGCCAATGCCGAGGCTGCGTAGATCAGTTTCCCAATGTTCGCCTACGGGCGTTTGCCCGATCCCAATAATGCTAACTTCACGCATCATTTCAATTCCTCAGCAGGTTGCGGTAGCGGCAGTAGGTAGCGTAGTCAATGACTGTGCGGCGATTGATGTAATCCATTGTTCGCGGGGCGCGATCACGGGCTTTTATAAGGCGATCCGTCACGACCAGATCAAATGAGTCTGAACCTGCGCCGCTGCCGTAGCTGGCCATTAGAATGCGATCGCCGGGATTGGCGATGTCCAGAATTGCGGTCAATCCAAGCATGCATGAGCCAGAATACACGTTGCCAATTTTGTCAGCAAGCAGCCCTGCGCGAATTTGCTCATCTTTGAATCCGAGCATTGAGGCGGCGCGCTGCGGGAATTTCACATTTGGTTGGTGAAACACGGCAAACTGGTAATCAGCAGCTGTGCTGCCCATCAATTCCATCAGCTTGCTCGCCGCCGAAAGCGTGTGATTGAAATAGGCGGGTTCACCGGTGAAGCGTTCACCGTGGCTGGGGTAGCTCACATCGGCACGCCGCCAGAAATCGGGCGTATCGGTCACAAAACTATAACTGCCCTGATAGATGGCGACGGACTCCTCAGCGGGGCCAATGATGAATCCCGCCCCGCCGCTGGCGGCCGTGTATTCCAGCGCATCGCCAGGGCGGCTTTGCGCAGTGTCCATACCAATACTCAGCGTATAATTGCCCATGCCGCTGCCAACAATGCCGATAGAGGCTTGAACCGCTTCGGTGCCTGCCTTACACGCAAATTCCCAGTCCGCGGCCTGAATATTGGGTGATGCTCCGATGCTTTCAGCCACAATCGTGCTAGTTGGCTTCACAGCGTAGGGATGGCTTTCGCTGCCGATCCACACTGCGCGCAGCAGCTGCGGATCAATCCCGGCGCGGGCAAGGGCGTTGCGTGCTGCCTCAATAGACATGGTGGTCACATCTTCATCTTGCCCTGCAACGGCTTTTTCGGTAATCGGGCTGCCGCTTAAGCCATTCGTCCATACCCGCGCCACTTCATGGCCGGGCAGGCGAAATCTGGGGACATAGGCTCCGTAGCCGACGATGCCCACCTGTCGATCCGGCCTCATCAACAGGTAATTGGTGGCGGGGCTGGTGCTGCCATTGCTGGAAAACATAGAGTTTATCCTTTGAGCGACTCTATAATTGCTTTTGCCCGTTCGGGGCGGATATTGTTTTCACGAATCATTTGATCAACCACAACACTCACTTGCTCCGGTGCTGCGCCCGCTGAAAGCGCAATCTGTTTGGCGTGCATTCGCATATGCCCGCGCTGAATGCCTTCAGATGCCAGCGCGCGTAGTGCGGCGAAGTTCTGCGCCAACCCTGCTGCTGCACATATCTCTGCCAGTTCTTGAGCACTGCTCACGCCGAGAATCTTCAAGGCCACCTGCGCCGCCGGATGTACGCGGGTTGCGCCGCCTACAATGCCAACTGAAAGGGGCATCTCTAGCTCCCCGTGAAGATTCCCATTCTCATCCTGCCAGTAATGGCTAAGACTGGTATAGTGGCCGCTTCGCGCAGCGTAAGCATGTGCGCCTGCTTCAATGGCGCGCCAGTCGTTACCCGTGGCGATAATGACCGCATCCACGCCGTTCATAATCCCTTTGTTATGGGTGGCGGCGCGGTAGGGATCAATTTCGGCAAAGATACCAGCCTCGACCACGGCGCGGGCAACATCCTCGCCAGCCATACTCTCCGTTGCTAGTGCCGTCGCAGGGATCATCCCTTCAGCCCGGGCTTTACGTTGATCCGTTAGGTTGCTCAAAATGCGCAGGTTTACCCTGCCACCTGTGATCTCCTCGACCAGCGGGGCAATATGTTCAGCCGCAGTATTGATGGCATTTGCGCCCATGGCATCCCGTACATCCATCAACAGATGCACAACCAGCATCGGGCCAATCGGTGTTTCGGGAAACGGCCGCGTCTGAATATCCCGCGCGCCGCCGCCGCGTTTAATGATACTCCCGCCGATAGAATCTACTTCAGCCAGCAAACGCCCTTTATTTGCGGCAATCTTTTCGGCGGCAGCAAACACATTTTGCAGATCAAGTACCTGTAGCTGCCCGATCATAATTGGCGCATCGCTGGAGGTTTGAAATCCTCCGCCTTCCCGGAATAGGCGCGCAGCATTACTCATCGCCGCGACTACCGAGGGTTCTTCGATCACCATGGGGATCAGACGATCCCGCCCATTGATGAGGAAATTGGTGGCGATGCCCAGCGGTAGGCTGTAGATGCCTACCGTGTTTTCGATCATGTGATCGGCCTGCGTAGCGCTCAGACCCGCACCATGCAGTAAGACATCAATTTCGGTATCGGTAAGTTGTGCCCGATCTTGAAGTATGCTGGCGCGTTCTTCAATGCTTCGTTT
>JACSRP010000148.1 GCA_014879665.1 Anaerolineae bacterium
ATGGTATTTCTATGATCGTTATTACAACGTCAATAAAATCTTTGACCGCGATACCGGCGAATTGCGCGGATGGTATTGCAATATCGCCCGGCCTGCCCGCTGGGCTGGCGATGCGCTAACATGGGACGATCTAGAACTGGATGTGTTCGTCTACCCCGATGGCGATCTTATCCTGAAGGACGAAGAAAAGTTTGCAGCCCTGCCCCTAGACACCGTTGAGCATCAGGAAGCCCTCAATGCGCTGCATGAGATCATGGCACTGGCTCACGATGGCACCTACCCGTTTGACCGGTAAACTACGGTATAGTGATGGCTATGTGCGGACACCCGAAAAACGGGCGTCCGCACATATTGATCATTCCCGCCACGTATACAACGTGTAAAACCCGCCGTCCGATGTCCACACCGGCATCATATGTTCAGCCAGCGCATCAAATATCTCAGGATCATAATCCGGCGTCCAGCTAAACAGTGAAGTGGCGTCGTAGCCGCTTTGGAAAAATAGCACGTAATCATCGCCATTCGCCCGCCATACCTCAAAAATCTCATCCGGCGTCATCCCTTCTCGCCGCGCGCGTCCCCAAAAATCAAACAGGCTGTCGGTCAGGCAGGTCATATTTTCAGGGCAGTAGTACGAGCGCAGCTCAAATAGAAATCTCACCTGTGAATTTTCTGGCAGCTCATCTAACTGGCGCATAACAGCCGGATAGGTGGACAGCTTGTTGAAAAGAAATTCTTCTTCAGATACCGTACCCAGCACCACTTCAAAGCTGTGTGTCTGGGCGACGTAGCCAATTAAGTCTATAGTGCTAAAGAGGGTTGTAAATGCGATTAACGCCTTCATCAAAAAGCTGAGTTTGATCGGCTTTTCCGGCAGTAAATCCAGTGACCATACGGCAGCAGCGCCAAGAATTGCTGAGATCGGCAGTATGAAAACCACCAGTCTTGTCTGAATGGCGATGCCGATAAAAAGCATGCTAGCTGCCCAGTATAGATACACGGGTATCAAAATGATGCTGCCGCTGATCACCATACGTTTCAGCGTGCCGGGTAATTTCTGCCATGTGGCGATAAATACAAGGGGAAGTGTAAGCAGGAATGGGCCAAGCGTATACGAATAGGCCGTATCGTAGTTAAAGCCGAAAATAGTCGCAGTGATCGGCAAAAATGGCACTTCAACGATTCGCCCAAGCCCAACCATCCCCCGCCCGGCTTGATTGAAAGCTGCTGTGCGCTCTGCTGTCCAATTTAGCCCGCCCAGCAGGTACGGATAGATCGGGTTGCCATACAGCAGCAGTCCGCGCAGCGCCCACGGCGCATAAGCGATGCCCGCCGCCAGCCCAAACATCAGCATATTCGGGATGATCCGGCGTGGCTGGCGCACAATAATCAGAATTACCAGCGCCAGCATCAGCGAGCCGAACGAGTATTTGACCCCGAATCCGAAACCGCAAATGACCCCTAGTAGAATCAGCCAGCGGCCCTGGCCGCTCTCGTGCCAGCGCAGTGCGATGATGAATGCCAGCGTGCCATACAGCATGATCGCTAAATCAACATATTGCCAGCCGAAAAGCTGCCATGTGTTGAAGCTGCTCACTAACAGCACCACCGCCAGCCAACCGGCTTGAGCATTAGCAGCCCGCCGCGCACACCCGGCCACCCCCACCAGCGCCAGAACGCCGATGCCGTAATGTACCAGCGCCGTCCCGGTATCTCGCCCGGTGATGCCCATCACCATCGCAAACAGCGTCTCAATCGCTTTAGGGAAGCCGAGATAGAAATTGCTGTCGCTGGCGGTGATCCGTCCGGTTTCAATCAGGTGGCGTGGCTCTACCAGATGATAGGTCATCGCGTCCCACGCATAGGGCGGCGATAGCGCGCTCACAAATGCCAACCCTAGCAGCAGCAGCGTGATGATGATCAGAAAGCCTGTAAATCGAGACTCGAAGCGAATAGATCGCGCCATATCTGTGCCGTCGTGCAGCCAGCTTCTGATCGGCTTGCGAAACAGGATGACCAGCAGCACAAGGCCGGCGATCAGCACCATCTGCTGGAATAACCCGACCAGTCCCAGCGCCAGCCCGCCAAACCCAACCATCGCAATGCCAACGCCGCCATCCAGCGCCATGCGCTCGGCGCGGTGAATACCCGGCTCAAGCTCCGTACGCGCGAAGAACCATGCGGTGATGGCGCGGCCAATCCCCGCGGCGATCACCAGCAGCGCAGCGGTGACGATCCCATCCAGCGCATACCCCGCATAACGCAAGAGTGCTGTTTCACCTATCGGTTTGTGTATTACGTAATAGCCAACCAAAAGCAATGTGGCAGTCAGCAAAACCACCATTGCCCGGACGAGTGAGGAGAGACGGTCATTTTCCATAGTTAGAAGCGTATGCCAAAATAGGGACTATAAGCCAAAAGGATTGAAAATTTATCACAGGCACCAGGCGAAATAACATAATCATTTATAGTGATTCTGACGAACAGGATAAAAAGCATGCCATTTCTCGAATTTAATGGCGCTAAACTCCATTACGAAACTAAAGGCTCTGGCCCCGCAGTCGTGTTCGTTCATGCTGGCATTGCCGACAGCCGTATG
>JACSRP010000190.1 GCA_014879665.1 Anaerolineae bacterium
TGTAGATTCCAGTTGGCAACTGCCACGGCTTTCAGGCGGTCAGCGCTCATCAAGCCGGCTGCCAGCGCCGCGCCACCGCGCAGCCCAACGGCCAGCTCTTGAATGTCTACAGCAATATTCCGACGTTGGAAATGTTCTAATAAATCATCAACGTCAACGATTAAGTATGCCGCCATTTTTCACCTTAAAACGAACAGTGCCACACACGATCAAATTCGCATATGGCGGTCACGCATCACCGGGCTGCGGTGCGGTATTTTCCTGTTGCACGCAAGCTAGAAGTTAAAAAAGCGCGATTTATTGGAAAACACCCACTAATTTGTGCGAATTGTAACAAACAGCCCATAGCACTTCAACCTTAGGGGCATTATATATGAAAAAATCCATTATATGTTAGATTGCGCGATGGCCTTCAGCCTATTACCCCGCGCTTTCTACATCCAGATCATTATCGCTCAAAGTGACTGTTTACGCTGTGGCTTTAACGTTTAAAGTATCCGGGGATCAATGAGGGGTTTATGCGTCCCTAATCTAGCGTTTGGCGTGTCTTGCCTACGCCGCCGTAGGCTTCAAGCCTACGGCGGAAGACGGCCCCGGCTTATTAATATGCTCTGGCAAAAATGGCGATCTGGCTTGCCGGCTTGCCACTCATAAAGCAAACACCCTCGCCGCCGGGTTGTTCTAGGGGATAGCAGCGGTGGGTGGCGCTGGTTTCCTGCTTGATGCGGGCAATATCTTCGTTGCTGCCGTTCCACCACCCGCGCGCAAACCCGCCCGCCTCAACCACGCTGCGCAGTTCATCATACGAGTGAACGTCGAAAATGTTCGCGTCGCGGAAAGCGGTCGCCTGCGCCAGCATGTTCGCCTGTATCTCCTCTAGCAGCAATTTGACCTGCGCCGCAATGTCCGCTTGCTGAAGGAAACGTTTGCCTTCCTTGCCGGGAATATCGCGCCGCCCTGCCACCACCGTGCCATTCTGCACGTCACGCGGGCCAAGCTCAAGGCGTACCGGCACGCCCCGCATTTCCCAGTCGTTGAATTTATAGCCCGGCTGATAATCACGGTTATCTACATGCACGCGCACATCTGCCGCCAGCAGCGCCTTCTTCAGTGTTTCTACCGCATCCAGCACCGTGCCGCGTTCGTCGTCGTTTCTGAAGATCGGCACGATCACGGCTTGATAAGGCGCAAGGCGGGGCGGCAGTTTCAGGCCTTTCTCGTCGCCGTGCGCCATCACAATCCCGCCGATCACGCGCCAGCTTAAGCCCCATGAAGTTGTCCAGCAGTTCTGAAGCTGGTTGTTCTTGTCGAGATACTGCATATTGAACGCTTTAGCGAAGTTTTGCCCCAGATTATGGCTGGTGCCGCTTTGCAGCGCGCGCTTATCGCCCATCATCGCTTCGATAGTATAAGTACGCAGCGCGCCGGCAAATTTTTCAGTCTCGTGTTTTAGCCCGCGAATGACCGGAATTGCCGCGTCGTTAACCACCATATCGGCATACACATCTAGCATTTGCAGGGTTTCAGCTTCTGCTTCTTCTTCGGTGGCGTGGGCGGTATGGCCTTCCTGCCACAGAAATTCAGTCGTACGCAAAAAGGGGCGCGTGCGCATTTCCCAGCGCACGACATTTGCCCACTGGTTCAGCAGCAGCGGCAGATCGCGGTATGACTGAATCCACTTCGCCATCGCCTCGCCAATGATAGTTTCAGAGGTCGGGCGTACCACCAGCGGCTCTTCTAATGCTTTGCCGCCGCCAATCGTGACGACTGCCAATTCCGGGCTGAAGCCTTCTACATGCTCGGCCTCGCGCTCCAGATAGCTTTTGGGGATGAACAAAGGGAAATAGGCGTTCTGGTGTCCCGTCGCTTTGAAGCGCCGATCCAGCGCATTTTTAATGTTGTCCCATAGTTCATAGCCGTATGGCTTCACGATAATGCACCCGCGCACCGGCGAATGATCGGCCAGATCAGCGCGGTATACGACTTCGTTATACCATTCGGAAAAATCAACTGCGGGGTTGGTCAGCGCCTGTGTGGACATGGAAAACTCTTATCAACTTTAAGAAACAAATGACCTTTGCGATTATAGGGGAGAAAGTCATCTGTCGTATAGAGACGATTTTGGATGATCTTAGCGTCTTATCATTCGCCCTCGAATATCTCGAATTTTTAGGCGCGTGCTGAGTGGAATAATAGCGTGATAGGTAGTGCGTAAACTTCTCTTCAGGCTGGATTCTGGCATAACTTCTTTATAGACAGTGGATTGCGCAGGGCTAATATCAGTGACCGGAGGTGTAGTGATATCAGCTGTTTCCACAGCCGCGATAGATTTCTCAACAGTCTGCCTTGCCTGCAAATCGGCTAGAATCATCATCTGTTCTTTCGCTGCTTGTTGCTCTTGTAAAGCATATATTTTTCCAAGCCACTCCTCGGTAATCTTCTCTCGAATGCCTACTCCGGATAGCCTCTCTACCAGATAGTTGCTGTAGAAAGTATTGTCAAAGCGAATTAACGAGTCAGGTGTTTTAATGAATTGATGATGATCATCAACATGATCATAGTGATTGTTTATACCCTGCATGCGCTCTTTTTTGTCATAGCGTGCCAGTCGTTCACCAATTACCTTTCTAAGCCCGTGTTCTTGTGAGCGGATAGGGTAGTGACGCAGCAGGAATTTATAAGGCGCTGTCCGTTTACCATCATGGAATGCTGTATGGGAACCGGAATCTTGTAGAGCCAAGGGCTGTCCGAAGTCTTTCCAGCCCTTATTCATCGTAAAATAGGCGGGGTGAGTTCCGAAGTTGAAATATCGAAAATGTAAGCCGAAGTCGCTGCCTGCCTGAAATTCATTATCTGTAGGTTCGAAATTAAGGACTGTGTAATCCAAGCAATTGAAGCCTGTTTGATCGAGATAATAGATCGCGTCTTTGACGCGCACACCCGCCCATGGCGATTCTCGAATCTCGTCCGAATCGTGTAGAATCACCCAATCAGCGTTCAGCATGCGGCTCACATCTTGTACGCGCTGCATACGCCGTCTCAAAATATTGTGAGATGGTCCTTCAGTTGGGAATCTTTCAACGCCGATCACACCCTTGCCAATATAGGATTGTGCTATTTCATAGGTGCCATCTGTGGACCAGTCATCAATGATATAGGCCTCAATGCCTTGGGTAATAAGATCATTTAGGCAGTGCGGCAGTACATCTTGCTCGTTATGGGTTGGCACAATCGCCACAACTTTGAAATGATCCGGCGCGGACTGTATTTGAGGTTGGTTGTTGTTTGCAAGGATAGCTAAGCAGGTTCTTTTTTCCCGGCTAACGCTGCTATCAATTGTATGCCCCAAAAATTCAACGTTGAAATTTCTTGCATAAAGTAACTTGCGTAGCTCGTTTAGTCCCCATTCCCGAACGTGCAGCGGCGAGGCGGGTGGCCCAAAATGAGTCTCTGGGTAAAGCCGCTCCCTGTCAGGTGTCGTTAAAATAACGAGGGGCGCATCATTAAGAATGCGTCTCAAATTGTAAAGTAGGTGGGCAGGTGTTCTCAGTCGTTCGATAAAATTTGCGCAAATAACGATTGAGTTTTGTAACGTTTCATAGGGAATGGGTAACAGACCGGGCTTTTCAAAATCCCACTCAACCCATTCGCCAAATTCATAATGAAACCGACAGCCATCTATGAGATCCATAGAATCAACGCCGATCACGCTAAATTCTGGATACAATAAAGAAAGTTGCTGCGCCAGTTTTCCGCAGCCAATGCTGATAATGTGGGTGGCTTGATGCTGTCTTGCCAGATGGGCTGCCAGTAAATAAGCCTCAGGAGAAGCGATATCTGCACTATTCGGGGAGATATTGGCTTTGACGGGATCACGAGCATGATAATTCGGAGATAAAAAATTTGCTTGGCTGATTTTATCTATGCTTGGCGCGGGTACCAGAATATCTTGAACCTGAAGTTCTTTTGAGCGATCTAACAAGTAACCGTTGATGGCGGCGAAATCTTTTCGGGCGCGGTGCAAAAACACGTGATCAAATGCTGAAAAATCATTGTTCGTCCAGACAGAAATATGCGCTTCCTGCTGATGCCCTTCCCAGGCACCTTGTAAGAGTTGCTCAGGGAATAAAACTAAGAGGTATTTTGTATGATAAACAAGGAAGTTAAGCAGATCGATGCCGACGGATTTCCGTAAGTGTTCAATCGTATCACCAAAAATAATCAGATCGTAATCCTCGTTCGGTTTGGCGGAGATGAGATCTTCAACGCTCATACACCACAGTTCTTGATAATAATGCTGAAGGCCATAGGTTTGGATATATTCTTCCTCAATTTCGAGGCCGATTCTATGGCTATTGGGATGAGTTTGTTGAACAAGTGCGCCGTATTTACCGTTGCCTGCACCAATATCGAGAAATCGTTCAACTTTAATTTTACTTAGTATTTTGTTCACTTCAGGCAGATATATGCTGCTTGAGAAAGGCATCAATAGTCTCCACGAATTCTTTAAAACGGTTCAAACTATCCCGGATAATACGTAGTAGGCAAACCTCACTCCCACTCCCGCCCGTAGTTCGTTTCCAGCTTTTGCATCACGGCTTCGCTGATGTCAATCTCGCAAATGCTGGCAAGCTGCAACAGATACAGCATCACATCCGCCAGTTCTCCGGCGAGTTCTGACTTCTCCGGCGTTCCCTCGCTCCACTGAAAGTGTTCTAATACTTCTCCAGCTTCCAGCGACAGCGAGATCGCTAGATTGCGCGGCGTTTGCGGGCGCTTAGAGTCCGGCGCATACCAGCCTTTGCTTTCTACAAATGCGTGCATCGCGGCGGTCAGGGCTTCAATCGTCATCAGCGATCTCACAGTTGTTTTCGTCCCTTGCTTTGCGCTTTGCCGTGCCTGCGCGCTATGCGCGGGAGGGAGGCAGCTTTAGGAGAACGAACAGGGGAAAACCTTGGGGGCTACCCCCTAATACGCATTTTCGCCGCTGCCTGTAAACATGCCAAACGCGGTGCGGATGATGATTTTCACATCCAGCCACAGTGACCAGTTTTCCACATACCACAGGTCATAAGCGGTGCGTTCGGCAATCGAAGTATCGCCGCGCAGCCCGTTCACCTGTGCCCAGCCGGTCATGCCTGCCTTTTCGCGGTGGCGTTCCATATATCGTGGGATCTGTGACCGGAACTGCTGCACGTAAAATGGGCGTTCAGGGCGCGGTCCCACAAGGCTCATTTCGCCCAGCAGCACATTAATCAATTGGGGCATCTCGTCCCAGCTGGTCTTACGCATAAACCGGCCAATTCGGGTGACGCGGGGATCGTTTTCTACCGTCCAGCCAATACCCGAAGATTCAGCATCCTGCCGCATCGAGCGAAATTTGATCATCTGGAAGGGGCGCCCGTCCAGCCCCATGCGTTCCTGAGTGTAAAAGGCCGGACCTTTAGACTCCAACTTGATGGCAATCGCCGTGAGCAGCAGGAACGGCGACAGGAAGATCAGCCCCAACCCTGAGCCTAACAGGTCAAGGCCGCGTTTTAGGCTCAACTTCCAGCCGCGCAGGGTGATGTCGCGCACCGTGATCAGCGGCACATCGCCCAATTCGCCCATGGTCATATCGCCAGCGATATACGCGAACATATCTGGATATACCTTGATATCCACACGCCCGCGCTGGCACAGGGTAATGAGTTCGACAATTTCGCCGCGCTGCGCGTCGGGGATGGCAATAATGACCTGCTGCACATGATAGGTGTCCAGAAGTTGAGGCAGATCTGTGGCGCTGCCCACCACCGGAATACCGTTGACCTTATCTTTAATCGCCATTTGCGGGCGAGGGTTCACAATGCCAACGATGTCATAGCCGAGATCCGGGCTGTTTTTGATCTTGCGCGCTAGATCGCGGGCAATTTTTCCCATCCCCACGATCAATAGCGGATCGCGTTCAAAACCGCGAAGTCGAAGCTGACGTACCAGCGCGCGATTCAAAATTCTGCCAATGGTGACCAGAATGATGCTGAACACCAGTACATAGAAGAACATGCTGCGGGGATAATCAATCGGGTCGGCAATACTGTTCTTGAAGATCAGCTCTTGAAAACCCATCACCATCAGCGAGCCAACAGTCACCAGCCCGATGATGTTTCGCGTCATATCAATCCGGCTGATTGCGCGCGGTTGATGATACATCCGTGAAAAATAGAACAGGACAAGGACAGTGATGATTTGCAGCGCCAGCGTAGGGACGTAGATCATGAAGCCGGGCTGGTTTTGCGGAATACTGAAAAGCGGCAGGTTTTGCCGCGCCCAGTAGGCAAGCAAAAAGGCCAGTACCAGCGCGCTGATGTCGGTAAAAACCAGCAGCACATCTAGCGCAGTTTTGGTGCGGCTTACCCGGTTTCCGGTTAGGGCGCTGCGGGAGAGCGAATCTCGGTCCACATGTTCCGCCCCCCCTTGATCAGCAGCCCCATCATGATCAGGCTGTGCAGCCATACCGGCGTCGTTGCCTCGTAATGTTTGCGGTAGAAAATCAGCATCGCGCGCCAAAATTCGAACTGAGCCTTTTTGCTTTGCCGGCTGGCGGCGCGCTTGACGTGTGTTATCTGCACCTGCGGATGATACATCACCTTCCATCCGGCGTTTTTGATTCGATATGCCCAATCAAGATCCTCGGCATACATGAAAAAGGCTTCATCCAGCAGGCCAGCATCGGCAATCGCCCCGCGGCGTATCTGCATGTAAGCTCCAACCACCGAATCAACTTCCGCTTCCTGATCCGGAGCAATGAACGTCATATTGTAGCGCCCAAATTTCGGATTGTTAGGGAACAGCTTAGACAATCCCAGAAAATGATATATCGAAACCGCCGGCGTGGGGAAACCTCGCTTGCAGGCTTTGTCCAACGAGCCATCCGGCAGCACGATTTTTGGCCCCGCAATCCCCACTTCAGGATCCGCGTCCATGTAGGCAGTCATATCGTCAAAGGCGTTAGGTGGCACCTCTGTATCCGGGTTCAGCAGCAGCGCGTAGCGCGGCGCGGTCTCTAGTACGCTGCCTTTGTCTAGATAACCGAGCGCCCGTAAACCGACATTGTTGCCGGCGGGGTAGCCGATGTTATCGTCGTTGACGATCAGCTCAATTTCTGGAAATTCTTCGCGTACCATTTCGGCGCTGCCATCGTTGGAGGCGTTGTCTACGAGGATCACCCTGCGGCTGAAATGGGCATTCGCTTCCGTCACCGTTTGCAGGCAGCGGCGCAGCAAATCGCGCGTGTTCCAGTTGAGAATGACGATGCCCAGATCGTGCAAAATATTTCCCTTCGACAGCCGCAATTTTATCACACCAGAAGGGCGAAATGCCCGCCGTTCTCTGCACGGATTATTGCCGCCACGCGCCGCGTACCGGCAAAACTACTGCCCCGACGATGTGGGATAATCTGGTAAACGTGGGAAAACTCTTGGTAATTTAAACCGTTTCTTAACCATCTTCATGCCATGGTATATTGGACATCTAAACAGGTTTTCTGATACAGTACTAACAGATTCTAAAAGGGTTTTGCAAACCTTTATTTTGTGATTTAACCCCCTCTGTGGGCGGTCATTTTTTTTCAAAATTAGAGATATCGAACAATCACACAGAGTCCCGATTCCAGACGGTTGGAGGGTGTGCAGCTGTCGAGCGTTTTCGTTTTGCCTGTCCCTGAGCAGGCCAATATAGAAGGGTAATGAGCTATGGTTGATAGCGTCAAGCCAAAGAATGCGCTGCATGAGCTGGGCTATAAAATATTTCTGGATCGCTACGCGATAAAAGATATGAAACGCGCCACGCTGGCGGTAGGCGATACGGTTATTGTGGTGGTCAACGGCGACACCGGCCAGCGAGAGGTCGGGCATATCTTAAAACTTGATCTACCAACGGTGACTATTGAACTGCTCGATGGCGAGGTGGTCACCCGCGATCTGGAGCATGTGGATAAACCACTGGAAACCGAGCCAGAGCAGATGATGGAGCGGGTTGCTGCTGGCATCGCTCAGGCAGAGTCTACCCCCAAATTACGCATACAATGGGCAGAACGATTCCGCTGGCTGCTGGATGATTTCAAATTTGTGCCAGCTGGCCGCATTTTGGCGGCTGCCGGCACCGATCAGCAGCTGACCTTCTATAACTGCTATGTGATTCCCAGCCCGAAAGACTCGCGCGGCGGCATCATTGAAACCCTGCGCCAGATGACCGAAATCATGTCCCGTGGCGGCGGCGTGGGCATCAACCTCAGCAGCCTGCGCCCTCGTCATGCCTACGTGAAGGGCGTGAATGGCCGTTCCAGTGGATCGGTCAGTTGGGGCGCGCTTTATAGTTTCGTCACCGGCCTGATCGAGCAGGGCGGCAGCCGGCGCGGCGCGTTGATGCTGATTCTTGATGACTGGCATCCCGATGTATTTGATTTCATCAACAGCAAACGGCAGGCGGGTAAGATCACCAATGCCAATATCAGCGTGGGCGTCAGTGACCGCCTGATGGAAGCGATCAAGATAGACGGTGATTGGAATCTCATATTCCCCGATCCGTCGCATCCGGCTTATGACGGGGAATGGGACGGCAATTTAGAGGCATGGCTGGCGAAAGGCTATCCCACCATCACGCACAGCACGGTGAAAGCCCGTGAAGTGTGGAATGCGATCATTGACAGCGCATGGGGAAGCGCCGAACCCGGCGTATTCTTCCGTGAACGCTACAATAAGATGTCCAATTCGTGGTACTACGCGCCGATCATCTGCACTAATCCTTGCGGCGAGCAGGGGCTGCCGGCTTTTGGCGTCTGCAATCTAGGCGCGATCAATCTGGCGAAATTCTACGATGAAGCCAGCCATGATGTGCTGTGGGACGATCTCGATCTTTCGGTGCGCTATGCCACCCGTTTTCTCGATAATGTGATTGACGCGACCCCATATTTCTTCGAGGAAAACCAGCGGCAGCAGTTGGGCGAACGCCGTGTCGGCCTGAACAACATGGGGCTGGCGGAACTGATGATTAAGCTAGGTATTCGCTATGGCAGCGATGAATCCGTCGCATTTATTGACAAGCTGTATGCTTTTATCGCCCGCGCCAGCTATGAAACCAGCATTGATCTGGCGCAGGAAAAGGGCGCATTTTCGTATTTTGACGCTGAAAAATTCGGTCAAAGCGGTTTTATGCAGTCCATGCCTGAAGATATTCAGGTGGCAGTACGCGAAAAAGGGATTCGCAACGTCACGCTGTTGACGCAGGCGCCCAACGGCACGATTGGCACGATGGTCAATACCTCTACAGGAATAGAACCCTTCTTCTCGTGGCTGTACTACCGCAAAAGCCGCCTTGGCTTGCACGAAGAACAGGTGCCGCTGGTTCAAGAATGGCGTGAGAAGCACCCGGATGCCGCAGAACTGCCCGATTATTTCGTCACCGCGATGGAGTTATCGCCTGAAGATCACGTCAAGGTTCAGGCTGCGATTCAGCGTTGGGTGGACAGCAGCATCAGCAAAACTTCAAATGTGCCGAACGAATACACAGTCGAGCAAACCCGCCGCTTGTATGAATACATGTATGAGCTGGGCTGCAAGGGGGGCACAATCTACCGTGACGGCAGCCGCGATGAGCAGGTCTTGATCCTTAAGGAAGAAAAAGCTGAAGAACAGGCCGCCGCAGTACAGGGTGTGGTAACTCCGCATCACGTTTACCCGCGCCCAAAGAAGCTGCAAGGCATGACTGTACACAGCCGCACCCCCTATGGCACCGCCTATATCACCATGAATAGTGACGAAAACGGCTATCCGTTTGAAGTGTTCATCACTGCCCCCGGCAAAGCTGGCAGCGATTTGCAGGCGGATGCAGAGGGGCTTGGCCGCATGATCTCGCTGCAACTACGCACTACTGCGCCGGTCAACCGCTTGCAAATGCTGCGGCTGATCATTGAGCAGTTGGAAGGGATCGGCGGTTCGCGTTCGGTGGGCATGGGTAAAAACCGTGTGCTTTCGCTGCCGGATGCGCTGGCTGGCGCGCTGATGGAGCAGTATTTCCCGGAAGATCAAGCGCAGCAGTTGAGTTTTATTGAAGAAGCCGGCGTTATCCCGCCTGCGGTTGAATCTGTGCCAGCGCCAGTAACCCCCACGACCAACGGCCACACCACGAACGGTCATTCTAACGGTAATGGCAACGGCCACGCTCATGACCACGATCAGGAAACGCTGGCAGCCAGTAACGGCAAAACGCTGTCGGTGAAGGGGTATTCTCGCGGCGCTGAAATGTGCCCGTCTTGCGGCACGGTGTCGCTGATCCGCGCTGAAGGCTGTAAGAAATGCTCAAGCTGCGGCTACAGCGAGTGCTAGGAAACAGTTAGAAGTTAAAAGCATTCTCGCCCGCGCAGCGGGAGAGGAAATGAAGCGCATGAAGGGGGTTTTTTCCGGTGAACGCGGTATGCCGCCCCCTACAAGTACGCTGTTTTCCCGTAGAAATGATGGATGCGGGGGTTGCTAAACGCCGAAGTTGACTCCAAAAGGGGCGGCCTAACAAGGTTGCCCCTTTTGAGTCTGTGAGTGGATGAGGGCGGGTTAGATCAGCGCAAAGGCGCAGAGTACGGCGTACAGCAGCCCGTAGAAAAGTTCTTTGAAACCGACGGTTTTCATGCTCTTTTCACCCCGCACAAGCAGGCCATAAATGGCGCGTGCCAGCAAAATCAGCGTGCCGATCAGGGCGCTGATTCCGGTGAAACTACCCGCCCACAAGACCGCCGTTATCGCTGCTGCGGCAAGATGTGTGCTCAACGCTGGCATGATGCTGGCGGGTTTTCGGCGCAGCCAGTCAATGCGCGTGCGCACATAGATGATGGCGGGAATACGCAAAAGAATCAACAGTCCGGCGAGCGCAGCCGTAGATGCTTCCCCACCGCCTGCTAGAATGACCGACGGGGCGATGCTGGCGAGTATCGCCGCTGCGAAAATTTCAGACCAGAGGCTGCGGCCTTGATTCCGCGATTCGAAATAGAACTGCGCGATTATCAGGGGGATAACCAGCAGCGGCGGCAGCCAGAATACGCCTTTTGCGAGCCAGAATGCGATGATGATACTGACAAGCGCAACCGCCCCGTAACCTGCCGCAAACTGCCGCGCCAGACGGGTTCGCGCAAAAACGCGCCCACGCTG
Source organism: Anaerolineae bacterium (assembly GCA_014879665.1). Lineage (GTDB taxonomy): Bacteria > Chloroflexota > Anaerolineae > Aggregatilineales > Phototrophicaceae > Flexifilum. The sequence goes on from JACSRP010000190.1 coordinate 11,175, forward strand.
CCGATCTTTAATGATGATCTTGAGCGGCTGGTGCAGCAAAAAGAAGCCAATCGCGGCTATGCTAATGGCAAGGCCAGCGACTGAGGGCACAACCAGCATGCCCAATAAGATCGGCTCCAGTAAGAAACCCCAACCGCCGTGTTCCGCGGGCATAGCCACGCTTTTGATGGAGACAGCGGATTTTCCCTGTACGCGGGGGGTATCCATCGCGTTCATTGCGCCCCCAGCGATTTCTGGCGCGGAACAGCCCCTTTCATAAGCCCGTAGGCCATGATGATGAGGAACAAAATGATTGAGATGGCGTTGATGGCGCTGGCGGTCATGCGGCCATCAAAAGCCCCGCTGAAGTCGCTGATCAGGCGCAAAATGAGTGAGAAATGCAGGATCGCCAGCGGCACATACATGAACGGCGAAAAGGCGATATGCCGCCCGGTTAGCGCGGGGACGATCATCGGAGCGTGACCAAAGACCATTGAGAGGATGAACCCGGCCACGATGGAATGAATGAAGGCGTCATACTGGTATCCAGCGTACATGGCGCCATTGAGGATGCTGATCAGCCCGCCCACGCCCAGCCAGATATAGCCGGTGAACAGGCAGAGGGCGATATATTGGGTTAAGCCGGATGAGCGCAGGCGTTTACCGGCGATGTCGAAGCGGAATAACCATAGGCTTAGCAGAATCATCCCGACACCAGCAATTCGCGTGCCGATATCCAGCGAGAAAATGGCGATCAGCACGCCCAGACTGTAGACGACGACTGCGCCTGAAAGCAGGTAGGTGCTTTTACGAGTGAGCCGCATCACCCGCGAAAGCTCTAAGCGCTCGCCGACGATGGTCAGCACGATGAAAGCCATCCAGGGATGAACGGCCACATAGATCGGCTGGTTGGCAGCCCACAGCAGATTGCCAACGCCCCACAGCACTGCGCCGAATCCCATGATCAGGGCGTACTGCGTCCAATAGCGGCGGGTGATGGCGGTATAAAGGTAGATTGCGACCATGATGATGCTGGCGATGACGAAGCACCATTTGCTGGCATTCACGGAGATGCCAGTGACCAGCAGCAGCCCGCCCAGCCCGGAAATGGCGGGGGCTAGAAATGCCCATAACCCCCGCGATCCGGCAGCCGCAAACAGCGCGACAGCGCGTTCCAGTGAAATAAGCGTGCCGAAAACGCCGCAGATCATGAGCGGGCCATGCAGCCCAACCAGCGCTGTATTGAAGGTGGGCAGCGCCCAACCGGCCCGTTGCAAAGCCGCCCATCCGCCGCTGATCAACATGAGAATCACCAGCGCGAACAGGGGAAAACGTAACAGCGAAGTGCGCATCAGATGCCTTTAATCTGCCTGATTTGGAAGCATGATCAGCATCATCTTCACCGCTGTTTTGGCGGTGACGCTGTGAGAGAGCCGCGCCTGCATATAGGCCCAACTGCCGCCATGCGCTTCATACATCTCATCGCCTAAGCCGAGGGTAGCTTCCCCTGATAAAATCTGGATGATGGCTGGCGAGCCTGATGAATGATCTGAGAGTGTTTGCCCCGGCGCAAAGTCGAACATGAACACTCTGGTTTTGCCGCTTTTATGGATGGTGCGGCTGACGATGCTCTCATCGGGCGCATTTTCGGAAATCTGATTCAGATCCTCAAAATAAACGTAGGACTGAGCGTTTTCTGGTGTTGTCATGTTAAATTTCCTTCCTGCTGCCGCATATGCCATTGAATTGCGCTGGCAATATTCGACGGCGTGATATCGTAGGTGAACGTTGCGCGAAGCTGCCCTGAAGGGTCTACGAGATAGGTACGGGTTGAGTGATCTACCGTGTAGCGCGCCTGCGAACCGCCGGTTAACTGGCGGCGATAGTAAAAACCGTAATCTGGCTGGATGCGCGCGAGTATTTCGTCATCGCCAGAGAGGCCGATGAACGCGGGGTCAAAATTATCGAGATAGTCGCGCATCGCTTCCGGCGTATCACGCGCGCCGTCAACGCTGATATAGAGGAACTCGATATTCTGGGCGTCGTCGCCCAGCAAAGCTTTGATCTGCCGATATTCCGCGAGCGTTAGCGGGCAGAAATCGGGGCAGTGAAGATAGCCGAAGAAGATCAACCGCCATTGGCCGTCAAAATCGCTGAGACTCATGTTCTGGCCGGTGCTGCTGGCCATCGTGAAATCTTGCAGCTGAACGGGCGGATTGACTAAATCGCCGATGTACGCGCCCACTTCGGGGGTGACCTGCGGCGCTGCTTCTTCGGTAGGTACAGAAGTAACCTGCGGCGCCGCTTCTTCAGTAGATGCGGAATCGGCCTGCGGCGACACTTCTTCAGTTGGGATTGGGGCCGCTTGAGTGGCTGCTTCCGGCGCAGCTGGCGAACATGCGCTGAAGAACAGCACTGCCAACAGCGAGACAATCCCTAATCGGAACGATAAATGCATTTGCACGGCTGCCTTTTTCACGAGGTTTTCCTCCAGCATACCGACCTGTATCCGTGACAAATTCCGGTGTAGATGCCGTTAAGCTCACATGCCCATCATCATCAGATCATAGATGGGGACGGCAAGCGCGATCTCTTCGCCGGATTCAAAATGTAAAGTGAGCATCAGCGCTTCGCCTTCAAGCAGCGGCTGATGCAGTTCTAACAACATGATATGCAGCCCACGAGGCGCGAGCACAGCGGTTTCGCCGGGGGGAATATCAATGCCGCCTTCTACGGGGCGCATCTCCATCACGTCACCCTGCATACGGGTTTCGTGGATTTCTGCCAATTCTGCGACTGCTGTTTCTAC
>JACSRP010000134.1 GCA_014879665.1 Anaerolineae bacterium
TCTGGCAGCAGCGGTTGGAAGGGCGCCTGATATTTTTCTTTTGGCGTCAGCGCCAGCGAACCCATTGTGCGCCCGTGAAAAGCATGGGAAAAAGCCACGATTTTTGTCTTGTCCGGTTGGCCGGAATCTTTCGCTACCTTGCGCGCAAATTTAATAGCGCCTTCATTCGCTTCAGTGCCGCTGTTGCTCAGAAATACGCGGTCAGCAAATGACTTCTCGACTAACATCGCGGCTAATTCCGCCTGAGGTGCGGTGTAATATAAATTACTGGTGTGGATCAAGCCGCCCGCAGCTTCTTGCAAAGCATGATTCAGGCCGGGATCAGCATAACCCAGCGCATTTACGGCGATACCCGCCACCCAGTCGGTATAGGCATTGCCATTACTGTCAAATAGAGTCACACCTTTTCCGTGAGTGAGCACAAAAGGCGGACGTTTATAAGACTGCACCAGATGATCCTGCTCTAACTCAATAATCGGGTTTGCGGTCATCACCACTACCTGTTCACCTTTCATGTAGATTCGATAAGAACTGCTGATAAATTTCAGATTTCCGGCGCCATGAGAAAGCCAGGCCGGGCTTCTCTACGTGCCAGCTTTCGCCACCTGATTCGCTATGCGGATGACTTCTGCCCACGAAAGCTGTTTTTCTACGTTTTCACGCGAGCCAGAACCGCCGTCAATCCAGCCATTGGAAGCCTCATAACGGATAGTCGCCAGCACCCAACCAAGCAGTTTTCCGGCCACGCCATAATCTAGTCGACCGGAAAGCAGCACATGGCGGGCAATTTTCCGGCTGTATTCTGCTCGCTTCACCAGCGCGTTATACATCAGATGGAACAACTCATGACAGTTGGCACAAAGCTGGATTGTCACCTTATTTTCGCCATGAGCCGCAACATCCCAAAGGTGATGCCGGTGGGATGAAGGATAGCCGCAAGCCGAACAGGGCGTAGAGCGTTCCAGATATGTAGGGCGGCGGCGCTGTTTGATCCGCCGGTATTCCTGTAAGCGATAAAAATCAATCCAGTATTCTAAAAGTTCGCGGCGATTCTCTGCGTCTGGCTGCGATTGAAACACAACCTCAAAGGTTTGGACGATCTCATCAGCTTGCGATTCCGAATAAAGATCGCGAACGATCTTCTCTAGTTTCTCCAACAATTCAGTTTGGGTTGACATTCTTCGTTTATCCGTTCACTCGTTTACGGAGTGAATACCGTACCACCCCGCGCCATCAGGCCATCTAGATCGGTGATCACAGCCTGTTTTACGCCGTCTTCCAGCGCATGCAGCGCGGTGCGCACTTTGGGGATCATGCCCCCAAATATTGCGCCGCTGGCGATCATGGCCTCAGTTTTTGCGGGTGTTAAATGCGGCAGCACCGCACCATCTAGCAGCACACCCGGCACATTGGAAAGAAAGACCAGTTGTGCCGCATCCAGCGTGCCGCCAATTGCCCCGGCGACATGATCCGCATTTACGTTGTAGTTATGGTTTTCACCAATACAAATCGGTGCGATAACGGGTGTGATATGCCGCGCCAACAGATCGAGAAGCACATCACCGCGCACACCGACCGCTACGCCAGTGAAGCCCATATCCTGACCCGGCACCTGCATTTTTTCGGCGCGCACTAGCCCCATATCCACGCCAGACATGCCCAGCGCATCCACACCATTATTTACCAGCGTTCGGGTCAGGCGCTTATTAACCGTGCCGCATAACACCATTTCCACCAGTTGCAGCGATGCAGCATCAGTGATGCGGATGCCATCCACATATTTCGGATCAATGCCCATCTCTGCTTGCAGCGCTGAAATTTCCTTGCCGCCGCCGTGCACGATGACAACGGGCGAGTCGAAGGTACGAATGACCGTCGCAAATTGCGCCAGATATTCGGCATCATCTAGTTCATGCCCGCTAATCTTAATGACAATAGGTGCGGTCATTGTGCGTCTTTCTATAACAGTGCTGTAAATTCAGGAAAGCCTGACATCAGATTGAAACATTGGACTGCCTGCCCGGACGCGCCCTTGCGTAAATTATCAGTCACACTGGTGATATGCAGATGTTTTTCGGCAGCGGGGGTCAGGCTAATTGCGGCGCCATTGGTGCGAATCACGTGTTTAAGAGCTGCATGCTGGCCGGGTGGAAGCACTTTGACCAGCGGCTCATTCTGATAGGTTTCTTCGTACAGCGACTGAGCATCGGCACTGTTCATGCTGCCATTGAGTTCTACGTAAATACTCGCCATCAAGCCGCGATCCACCGGCAGCAGATGCGGGGTGAAAATCAGCATGCCTACGTCCGGTTCGATCTTGCGCATCTCCTGCTCAATTTCGCCAACGTGGCGGTGTGAACGGCCAGCACTATAGGGGGAAAAATTACTGTACACTTCCACGAATTGCAGGTTCGGTTTCGGCTCACGGCCTGCTCCGGAAACACCGGATTTCGCGTCAACGATGATCGGCTGATCCTTCTTCAAGACATGCGCCGCTAATAACGGATAAATACCCAGCAGTGTCGTCGTAGGGTAGCAACCCGGGGCAGCCACATATTGAGCACCTAGAATATTAGCGCGATTGATTTCCGGTAAGCCGTAGGGCGCGGGCAGCAGTTCAGGATGCGGATGCTCATGCCCGTACCACTTCTTGTAGCTTTCAGGCGTGTCCAGCCGTAAATCAGCAGAAAGGTCTACAATTTTTGCGCCAGTCTCCAGCGCTTTCGCCGCCGTTTTAGCCGAAACGCCGTGTGGCAAAGCCAGAAATACGACATCAACCGTTGAAGGATCGGCTTCTTCTGAGGGAATATAGCTGAGATGCGTAAATGGGACGGGCTGCCCTGCATAGGTATTGGAAGTGGCAAAAACAAGATTGGCATAAGGATGGCCCGACAATATCTCGATCAGGTCTTGCCCTGCATAGCCAGAAGCGCCATAAATACCCACACGCAGCATGGAAAATGTCATCGTCATATCCTCAAATAAAAAATCCCCCGCCTCAAGTAAGGTCAGGGGATTTGCTGTTCAAGTCGGCGGAACAAGCCACCAGCATCGCTAACGCAAAAATCCCGAACTGACCTCATTGGTCACCGGACGACGACTGCGACGACGGCGGGGGATAGCATTGAAGAACATGTTCGGCGTGGCTTCCCGTAAATATTCGTCCAATAGTGTACGGAGATTGCTAGGGGTTGTCAATCTTCAATCAAGAAATCTTGACGCTGCAAGATCGTGCCTTTACTATCATCGCGTTAATAAAGGTTATCACATGATTGAAGTCAAATCACTAAGCCGGCATTACGGCGATTTTCTCGCAGTAGACCAGCTTTCATTCAAAGCCAAACAAGGCGAAATTCTAGGTCTGCTTGGGCCGAACGGCGCAGGCAAAACCACAACAATGCGTATGCTAACCGGCTATCTACCGCCCAGCAGCGGCACCGCGTTGATTGATCATCATGATATTGTCAGAGACTCGGTTGAAACCCGTAAGCGGATCGGCTATTTACCTGAGCGGGTGCCGATCTACCCGGATATGACGGTACGCGGCTATGTGTTGTTCTGGGCGCAGCTGCGCGGCACGAAAGAGGCAAAATCACGGACTGATATGGTGCTTAAACAGTTCGACCTGTATACCCGCAAAAATACGCTGGTAAGGCATCTCTCAAAAGGGTTGAAGCAGCGATTGGGGCTTGCGCAGGCGCTGGTTCACGATCCCCCGGTGTTGATTCTGGATGAGCCAACGATTGGTATTGACCCCCAACAGGTGATCGAAGTACGCGACGTGGTCAAAGAATTGGGTAAACAGCACACGATTCTATTTAGCACTCATATTTTGACCGAAGCAGAAGAAATCTGTGACCGTGTTCTGATCATTGATCACGGGAGAATTGTAGCGCAGGGCACGCCGCAGCAGCTTCAAAAAGAAATTTACTCAACCCAATATTATGTGCAGGTGGGTGGCGGTAAGACAGCCGATGTACGGGCATTATTGCAGTCTATCTCCGGTGTGGCAGAGGTCTCCGCTGAAAAAGATGGCTTTTTAGTAAAGTCTACGGCTAACGAAGATCTACGGGCTGCCATCTCAACAAGCATAGTCAGTGCGGGGTACACCGTTCTGGAAATTCATCAGCGGCGTAGTACGCTCGAAGATATCTTTTTAGCAGCAATCAAAGCTGCGCCAGGCGCTCAGGCAGGGAAAAAGGCGAAACGCTGATGGATACGCTAACCATCTTTCGCCGCGAGGTCGGCAGTTACTTTACATCGCCTTTTGCTTATTTCATCGCGGCAGGCTTTTTACTTTTCTGCGGCATCCTCTTTGCGCGGGATTTTCAAGAGGCAGCTACACAAACGACCACGATTAATCCCGCCTTCATTCCTGCCGTGATTTCTTTCCTGATGGTATTTTTCGCGCCCCTTCTCACTATGCGTTTACTCGCCGAAGAGAAGCGCGAAGGCATGATGGAACTGCTGCTTACCTCGCCTGCCAGCGAATCCAGCATCGTTATGGGCAAATTCTTCAGCGCGTGGTTTTACTACACGATACTGCTGGCACTGACGCTGCTGTATCAACTGGTCTTATTTGCTTACGCACCCCCGGATATCGGGCATACGTTTCTGGCTTATCTAGGGATATGGCTTTACGGTGGTGCGATGATCGCCATTGGTCTATTTTTCTCATCGCTGACGGAAAATCAGATCGTTGCCGCTTTTCTTTCGATGATCACCCTGCTGATCCTTTATATCGGTGACGCCGCAGGGCAAGTGATTGGCAATATTGATATAGCACGGGTGATTCGCAGCCTCTCGTTACAGGGGCACTTCTCCACCTCGTTTCAAGTAGGGATTTTGCGCGCTGAAGATGTGGTATTTTTCGCGGGGATTATTGTCTTAATGTTATATCTCTCTATCCGCACAGTCGAATCACATAGGTGGCGCTAATGCGTAAGGGCATCGTTATTACCCGCGGAAGATTGGCGCAAATTGCCAGTTTTGTGGGTATTGGCGGAATTATTATCGGCTTGATCGGTTTGATATGGCGCAGCGGCACCGTCGCCAATTACGCAGTGATCTCGCTGGGCGTGGGTATCGCCGGGCTGGTGCTGTGGGCAGTTCTTACCCCACGCGAATTTGCGGATACTATCACCGGTAAGAAGGTTCGCAACAGCACCATCACCATCGTTACTGCGCTGCTTTTGATAGGCATTATCGCGCTGACATATCTCCTGCTCACGCAAGCCGCCTTCACTCTTGATATGACGCAGAATCGCAATTTTACGCTTAGCAGTGAAACCAAACAGCTGCTCAACCGGATTAACCGGCCGATCCAACTAACCGGCTTTTACACCTCCCGAAACCTGCGCAGTCGAGAAGTAGACGAGCAGTTTTTCCGGCAGTATACAGTTGAATCCGATGGGTTGATCCACGTTCAATATATTGATCCTGAAGAAAGCCCGGCCATGGCAAATGCCTACGGCGCAACTTTTGACGGGCAATTGTTTATTTCCTATCTGGATGCTGAAGGAAACGTTGATTCTTCTTCTCTGGCAAGGGTGCCTCGCGGCGTGAATCAAGAGCGTGATATCACGCAAGCAATCTCGCGCCTATTGATGGCCGGTTCGATCAAAGTCTATTTTGAAACTGGTTTGGGCGAGCGAGAGACGTTAGACAGTGGCACTGAGGGGCTGACCGGGATCAACAGCGGCATTCAGGAAAGCGGCATGATCACCGCACCGCTTAACCTTGCGGAAATTGCCGAAAATGGGGGGGGTATTCCCTCTGACGCTGCCGCAGTTATTTTTGCGCGGCCATTACGAGATCTAACGCAGAGCGAAGTTGACGTAATCAGCCGCTACCTCGATAGAGGCGGTTCGCTGTTGATTATGTCCGATGTGCTGTTCACGGATGACGCATTCCTTAAAGAAGATGGCGTGTTTAACCAATATTTATGGGACAACTATGGCATCCGGGCATTAGATGCCGCCGTGGTTGACCCGGATGCCAGCGGGCAAACACCACTAGACATTATCAGCGCGGCAGTATTTACCGACACAGACATTGGTGCCCGGCTTGATCCTTCGGCTGATACTCCTACCCTTTTCCGATTGGCGCGTCCAGTTGAAGTGAACCTGACCAGTGCGCCGCCAAATGTCGCCAATGGCCGGGTGATCATGACCACAACTTCCGGTTGGGGTGAAACAGATCTCGCGGCGCTAGGGGCAACCAACACCTATAGTTTTGATGCTGCTAGCGATATCACCGGCCCGGTATCCACAGTGGTCTGGTCGAGTAACTTAACTAACGATTCAAGGATCGTGCTGATTGGTGACAGCGATTTTGTCACTAATGGTCAGGTGCTGAACGGCGGAAATGGCATACTGTTCACAGATTCGCTGGTATGGATTAGTCACTATGGTGAACAGATTGAATTTGCGCCGCAGGCGTTTGCCGCCGGGCTTCCCACGATCTTTGTCAGCCAGCAGCAAATTGATTTTGTGGTGTTTCTAACCGTACTGCTAATGCCAGCAGCGATGCTGGTGGCTGGCCTTTCAGTTTGGGGGCGGCGGGCGCGGCGTTAGGTGATGATGAAACGAGGAGAAAGCCGACAGCTACTCATTCTGCTGCTGATTTTTGCGGCGCTGCTGGTTGCAGGGTTGGTAGTGACAACGCAGCAAGCCAACCAGCCTGCACCAGAATACCCGTTTTTGCGGGTGTATCCTGAGCTTTCCGAGAGTGAAATTGTAGCTGTGCGCCTACGCAACCCGAATGCTGATCAGTCTTTTACCATGACGCGCGACCAGAATGGCGCATGGATTACGCCTGAAGGGCTTCCGATCAACGAAAACGGTGTTTTAATTGCCCGGACACTGGCGCTTCTCCCTTACAGTCAGAAGATAACCGTCTTGCCGGGCGTAGATTTGACAGAATACGGATTTAGCCTGAATAGCCGGCTGTATGTGGAGATCATCCTCGCCGATGGAAACACCCACGGCGTCGCCATTGGCGGGCTGGCACCCACTCAATTGACCTATTACGCCCTAGTAGACGACCAATCTGAAGTATATGTAATCCTACGGCCAGCCGTCGAATACCTTATTGCTCAATTAATAAATCCGCCGACTGCTTGACAAAAATTTAAAATCTCGCTAACCTGTTTTTATACGACGAGGATTTCGAGAGACGGCTTTCGCCGTCTATTTTTTCGCCTGTTTCCAGAGCGAAATTTATTAGATATTCATACTGATCGTAAGATTGTCGCTCAAACAGGCGTCAGATATAAGCGATACGGCATTGATTAACTAGCCGTATTTATCAGGGTGGTATATGCTCTCAGTAATGGACCGTAAGGAAGAAATTCGCCGCCAAATTTTGGACAAGGCACGCCGTCAGGGCAGCATCAGCGAGGATGAGATTTATACGCTGATTCCTGAACCTGAACGTGATGATTCCATGTTGATGGATGACATCTATAACGATCTTCTGGATGCAGGGATTGATGTTATCACCTCTATGGATTCTGACGCTGCTGATATGGTTCTCAATTCCCCTCGTCGTAACGACCTCGAGGTAGAGCTGGAATGGCTCGAAGATGAGGGTAACGAATATGGGGCGTGGCTTGAACAGGATTTGACGCAGGATGCCGGCTACCAGCAGGCGCTGGAAAGCGATGATGTCGTTGGATTGTACTTAAAAGAAGCTGGACGTGTTCCCTTGCTCACTGCTGAAGAAGAAGTGATGCTGGCGAAGCGTATGGAAGCTGCCGATATGGCACAGGCGCAGTTGGATGAATATGGCGAACAACTGCCGATGGATGATGTATATACCCTACGCGACCTGCTCTCTGACGGGGAACTTGCGCAGGAGCATCTTATTCGCGCTAATGCCCGTCTGGTGATTAGCGTCGCCAAGAAATATATTGGCCGTGGTGTGCAATTCCTTGATCTGATTCAGGAAGGGAACATCGGGCTGATTCGCGCAACTAAGAAGTTTGACTACCGGCGCGGGCACAAATTCAGCACCTATGCGACATGGTGGATTCGACAGGCGGTTAGCCGTGCTGTCGCCGATCAGGGTCGCACCATTCGCGTGCCGGTCCATATGGGCGATCAATTGAACCGTATGCGCCGGATTCAAATGAAGCTGACGCAGGAATTGGGACGAGATCCTTCAATTGACGAAATTGCCGTTGGCATGGAAATGACTCCAGATAAGATCGAAAATCTGCTGGAGATTGCCCGGCGCCCGGTCAGTTTGGAAACGCCAATTGACGAGGAAGGCGATTCTACCTTTGGCGATTTCGTCGAAGATGTGAACAGCCCTGCCCCCGCTGAAGAGGTGGCGACCAACCTGCTGCATGAGCAATTAAAAACCGCGCTGGATCGCTTGCCCCCCCGCGAGGCACAAATTCTGCGCCTGCGTTACGGTCTCGAAGATGGCCGCGTGTATACGCTCGAAGAGGTTGGGCAGGCTATCGGGGTAACCCGTGAACGTGTACGCCAACTTGAGGCGCAGGCGCTGAATCGGTTGCGCCAATCATCTGCACACGTTATCCTTCGGGACTATCTCTACGAGGATTAACCAACGAAGGAGGCGCGCGTGAGCGCCAAAGGTTCGCGCGGGCTAGTCTTCGGGGCGATTGCCCTTGTTTTTCTGGGCGTCGTCCTGCTGCTCAACAATTTCCTTCTGATCACCAATTTCAATGTCACGGCGCTGCTCCCGTTGCTGCTGGTGCTTGTTGGCGTGGTAAGTTTGCTGCGCGGCGATTTTGCCGTCAGCAAAGCCACCAAAGCATTCGGCATTACGCGGGGCAGCGTCGAATCAGGCATACTGGAGATCAGCGCAGGGCCGATCGACGTTAACATTAGCGCGATGGAGCGTGAAGGCCGGCTCATTGCAGGGCAATATAGCTACGATTCACGCCCACAACTCACCGTAGATGGCAGTGAAGCACTTCTCCGCTTTGATCGCGCAGCCACGCCATGGCTTTCTTTCGCCGATTGGAAAATGGAAATCGCCCGTGATCTTCCGTGGTCGGTATTCGCATCCACATCTCTGGGTAATATCAGCCTCGATTGCTCTGGCCTAATCATCGGCAAAGTAAATATCGGCGCAGGTATCGGCAGCATACGCTTTGTCTGCCCGCAGGAAGCTTTTGAGCCGCTTCATCTTCGCTCAACGCTCGGCAATATCCGCATTCTGACGCCAGTAGGCGTTCGTGTCCATATTGTAGTTAAAGGTCCCCGTAGTTTTGGCCTTCATGCTGATGAGAATCGCTATGAACGGCTGGAGGACGGAAGTTATGTGAGCCGTGAAGCCAATTTGGAAAATGCCGAGATTGAGCTTCAGGTTCATGGCACCTTTGGCGACCTGTATCTCGCCTGATATTCACGATGGTCGCAAACGCCCCTATCCGCTGCATCATTCGTGACGGCATTGACGCCGATATTTCCCGATGCCAGCAAATTGATCATACATATGAAACCGATCAGGTCTTACAGATTCACGTACAGCAAGATGATCAGATCGGCTGGAATATTGATCTCAAGCGTGAGCGTTTACCACGTAGGCTTGAACTAAGCGCGCCTAAGAATGCTAATCGCCTGCGCGATTCACTGGTTGATCATGAGGCATTTTTAATCGCTGAACAGCACGCAGGCGGCGCACTGCTAGGCTATCTTGCAATGCAAAATGACCGCCACCACAAAATCGGGTTAATTCACGATTTTATTATAGATCGTCCCTATCGGCGGACACACGTAGGCATGAAGTTACTCGGCGCTGCCAGAACATGGGCAAAAGAACAAGAGCTGCTGCGCGTTAGCGTCGAAATTCAGACAAAAAACACGCCTGCAATTGCATTTTTTCAGGCAATGGGATTCGTGTTTTGCGGCTTCAATGATCGCTATTTCCCCAATCAAGATATCGCTGTCTTCTTCAGTTTATCTCTACGTTAAGAGGGCGCTGTGGAAAATATTTTCGCACAGCTTCTTGCGCTGCTGAACGAAACGCTGGCATCGGCGATCGTCATTATCGCTGCATCCATGCTTCTATATAACCTGACGCGCAATCTCAGAGATCGAGTTGCTCGCACATCAGCATTGCTATTAGGCTGTGTAACCTTCACTTATTTATGCGATGTACTGGTTGCGCTCGATCCAAGCGCTGGCACGTATCGTTCTATTCTGCGAATGCAGTGGATCGGTATCGCCTTTTTGCCCGTTTCCATGATTCATCTATCCGATGCCCTGCTAGCAACCACAGGGCTATCTTCTCGAGGCCGCCGCCGCCGCGTCATACGCATCCTTTACCTGGTCAGCGCCTTGTTTGTGCTGGCAGCAGCCTTTACCGATTCGCTGATCATCCCCACGTCCATCAATCCCGAATATTTCACTGGCGTGTATTTCAGCGTACAAGCCGGACCGTTGTTTGCGGTGTACTGCATTTACTTCATCATTGCGACCATCTTCGCCTTTGTCAACGTTGGGCGCGCGCGCCAGCGCTGCCTTACGCGGGATACACGGCGGCGAATGGGGTACTTACAGTTTGCACTGCTCACGCCAGCTATTGGTATCTTTCCATTCTCGCTGCTCATCGGCGCAGGGCAAGAATACTCGCTATTGGGACTGGTGCTCGTTAATTTAGCTAATTTAGTGGTGATTCTACTGCTGGCGTTTCTGTCGTATCCGCTCTCCTTTTTTGGATCGGACGTGCCTGATCGGGTCGTGAAAACAGACTTGCTGCGTTTTTTCCTGCGCGGCCCGATGACCGGTGTGCTTGCGCTGGCAACAATTTTGTACTTCACACCGGCTACCCGCATTCTAGGCATTCCTGTACAGGGGTTTCTGCCTTTCGCCGTCGTTGCCGTTGTCTTATTGTGGCAGTGGTTCATTGCGCTGGCACTGCCTGTACTTGAGCGCCGTTTAGTGTTCACTGGCGAAGATCAGGAGCAGTTCGTCCGCCTTCAGGAGCTTTCTGAACGACTGCTTACCCGTGAAGACTATGTGCAGCTTCTTGAGGCAACGCTGGCTTCAATTTGCGAATACCTTAGGGTCAGCACAGCGTTTATCGTCTCTCTAATTGAGCCAGAACCAGAAATTATCGCAGGAATTGGGCCGCTTCGCCCAAGCACAACCAGCCTAAAGATAGAAGCTGATGCCCTACGAGAGCTGTTAAATAATGCGGAAGAAGCGCAGCTGATTATCTGGCAGTCTTTCTGGGTTACGCCGCTGAAAGGCAGGCTTGAAGGTCAGTCGCTTCCTATTGGTATTCTTGCGATACAAGCACGTGCAGTCATGATTGATTTATCGGAAGATGATCAATCTGAATTGGCGAAATTTGTCTATCGCGCCGATCAAACGTTAGATGATCTGATGGTACAAACAGAAATTTTAGCTGCGCTGGAAGGCTTGCTGCCTCAAATGCAGCTCACAGCTAAAGCGCGTGAGCAAATCGAATATTTGCCGCCACGGACAGTCCAACCTGCCCTGCCAATGCCTGAAGATGAGAAGGTTCGGTCACTCTTTAACGAACAAATACGCGCCGCGCTGCGCCACTACTGGGGTGGCCCGGGATTAACCAACAGCCGACTGCTCGATCTAACAATTGTACGTAACGCCATGAACGATCATCTTGACAGCCCGACGACTACGCTGCGTGCCTTACTCGTTAAAGCCATTGAACTGCAAAGACCTGTCGGCGAACGAAAACTTCACAGCCCAGAATGGACACTTTACAACATCCTCGAACTTCGTTTCATCAAAGGCGAAAAGGTGAAAGATGTAGGGCAAAAGTTAGCGATGAGCGATGCTGACCTGTATCGCAAACAGCGTTTGGCGATTGATGCGGTCGCTGACACGTTATGGGAAATGGAGAACAAAGTACGTTTGGGCGGCTCCGACTCTGCCACACAAGAGAACTTTTTGGGATGAAATCTGTCATAATGCTATACTTAAATATGAAATGTAAGAAACATGTTCTTGTATTTATTGTTTGAAGAGGATTTTGAATGCCTACAGATAGTTCACGGGAATATTCTGCCGCCCCACCACCAGAGCTTGATGAAGGATATTGGCGGGCACTTCTGGATGAAAATACAAGTACCGACGATGCAAATTCTGAAGCTGCTTCAGAGGATGATTTTCCGGATCAAAATACCTCCTTTTTTGAAAATGATGATGAACCCCAATCGGAATCCGATTGGGTGCTTATTCGCCGCTTAATGGAAGATGATGCCGCGCTCGACCTTTCGATCACCGGTTATAATCGGGGCGGCCTATTGGTGGAATGGCGGTCTTTGCGCGGTTTTATTCCTGCCAGCCAGCTTGTTGATTTCCCGGTTTCCAGTAATTCGATGCAGCGGCAAAAAGCCTTAACTTCCCGTGTGGGCGAGATGCTTCATTTACGTATTATTGAGCTGAGTGAGGATCAAAGCCGCCTGATTCTTTCAGAACGGGCGGCACAAGTGTTACCCGGTGAACGCGCAGGGTTACTTTCGCGCATTCATCCCGGCGATATCGTAAGTGGCGTTGTCACCAATTTATGTGATTTCGGGGCATTCGTCGATCTTGGTGGGCTGGAGGGGCTGATTCATATTAGCGAATTAAGCTGGGGACGTGTCGGCCATCCAGCCGAGATCATCGGAAGAGACCAGGAAGTACGTGTTTATGTACTGGATGTGCAGCAGGATGCAGGCCGAATAGCGCTCAGCATTAAGCGTCTTCATCCGGATCCATGGGCAACGGTTCAACAGCGCTATCACATCGGTGAGACAGTGCATGGTGTGATTACAAATGTCGTAGATTTCGGGGCATTTGCGCGTATTGAAGATGGCCTTGAAGGGCTAATCCACGTTTCAGAACTTGCGGAAGGCCATTTCCTACATCCGCGAAATGTGGTTTCTGAAGGTCAGGAAATTGATGCCCGAATTCTTAGTATTGACGGACGTGCCCGGAGACTGGGGTTAACCCTACGCGCTTTCAGCCCCTGAAATTGCCTGACAATCAATTCTTGTAGACGGCGATAGAGCAACTCACACTGATTCTTGCCTTCCTTTCCTGAAACTCAGTGTCTTCAGCCGGTATAGCGTTGCTTACAATCCGACTACTACAGGTTATCTTTCTCCTACATGAACATATACTTCCCCCCCGGTAACTGCATCAAAATCAGCATCCGGGTTATGCGCCGGGAGATATTTTCTGTAGGGGCGCCCCATATATTGCCCTGATCTCCACTGCTAAAGCTAAGGGATTTACGGCGCTTTTCTGGTAAAATATCTCTAATACAACTTGCCTCTAGCCAACGTAATTTCTTTCAGTTGAGGTGTCGCTTTAGGTGTCACAACAAAAGCCGACCGGCGAACGCTCATCTTCGCAGCGCGGAAAAACGGAAAAAACCGGTAACCGTTCAACCGCTGCTAAAAATCAACCTCCTACCCCTGAAAATTCGTCCACTTCACCCAATGATAAATACACGGTGAAGCCGGAATTTTGGGATTCAGTGATGGATGCGATTCCGCCATGGAGCGATGAGATCGCCGCAGTTCTGCTGATCGTGTTCGGGCTGGTATCATTTCTATCGCTGTTGAATGTTTCAGATGGTAACAACACCATCGCTGCCGCGTGGTCAAATGCGCTGCGTGGGCTATTTGGATACGGCAGCGCGATAGTATGCGGCGGTTTATTTGCGTTAGGGATTATTCTCCTTCTGCCCCGCGCAGGGATCATTATTCGCTTCCCTGCGCGGCGGATTCTTGCCCTAGAAATGGCCTTCTTTGCCGCGCTGGCGCTGTTACATCTTACATCGGGAGATGACGAACTTCTGGCCTTAGCCCGATTGGGGCAAGGAGGCGGATTGGTGGGGTGGGCATTTAGCTCACTGACTGTATCCATCGTTGGCGTTCCGGTCTCAATCGTGATCTTCAGCATATT
>JACSRP010000223.1 GCA_014879665.1 Anaerolineae bacterium
TTCTTCAAGAAACTGATTATGGGCATTGAAGAAAAACGAAAGCTGCGGGGCAAAGTCATCAATATCAAGGCCAACCTCAAGCGCGGCCTGTACATAGGCGATGCCATTCGCCAGCGTGAAGGCCACTTCCTGCGCGGCGGTGCTGCCTGCTTCGCGGATGTGATAGCCGCTGATGCTGATGGTATTCCAACTCGGCACTTGCGCCTTGCAGTAGGCGAAAATATCGGTGATCAGGCGCATGGAAGGCTTGGGCGGGAAGATATAGGTGCCGCGCGCGATATATTCTTTGAGGATGTCATTTTGGATGGTGCCGCGCAGCAAATTTTCAGCCACGCCCTGTCGCTTGCCGACCACAATATACATCGCCAACAGCACCGCGGCGGGGGCGTTAATGGTCATGCTGGTGGATACTTTATCCAGCGGAATACCGGCGAATAACTGCTCCATATCGCGGATGCTGCTGATGCTGACGCCCACTTTGCCCACTTCGCCCATAGACATCGGATCATCTGCGTCATAGCCGATTTGTGTAGGCAGGTCGAAAGCAACAGATAACCCGCTTTGCCCCTGTTCCAGCAGGTAACGGTAGCGTGCGTTTGATTCCTCAGCAGAAGCGTAGCCAGCATACTGGCGCATCGTCCAGAAGCGACTGCGGTACATCGCTGGTTGGATTCCGCGGGTGAATGGATATTCGCCGGGGAATCCTAGCGCTTGCTCATAGCCTTCAATCTGACTGGAGGGCGCGTCTGCCGGCGTGAATGATGCTTCCAGCGGAATGCCAGACGAGGTGGTGAACAATATTTTTCGCTCAGGGACTTTTGCTGTCATCCGGTTGAGGACATTTTCGCGCCAGCGCCGCCGCGCATCCTGCAATTTTCGATAATCCATGAGAATATAATCTTTCGCCTAAAAGTTAGGTTTATACCGCCGTTGACGCTTTTCAGCTTGCTATCGCCCTAAAGTGTATCAGGGAAGCGCAACCGTTGGTCAAGATGAGGGTTGGAATCTGTGTAGATGTGTACAGTTTGCTGCGCCGCCAGTCCCAGTGAACCGATTTGTTGCCAGCATGAATGTTCGTATTTACAATTTTAGCCTAGCTGCAAAGCATCATCTCGTTATTTTATTGTGTTGCAGTATCTGCTTGACCTATAAAGGGAGAAATCATCCATGATCCAAAATCTTATTCTGGGCCTCGCGGCCATCATCATCGGCCTCATCTGCTGCTACTCAGGCTATGGCGTCTGGCGGATTGCGCTGGTGATCGGCGGTTTCATCCTTGGCTATGAAATTGGCTATGCGTTAATCATTGATACGTGGGAATCCCAATGGTTCCTTGCAGTTCTGCTGGGCGTTGCCTTCTCGCTAGTGGTGGGCTTGCTTGCGTACTTCCTGTGGAGCATTAGCATTGTGCTGGCCGGGGCTGTGTTTGGCGCTGCGGGTGGCACAGGGCTGGCGCTTGCTATCAACGCGCGTCCTGATGGCCTCGTCACCATCGCTTTCGCAGTTGTAGGCTTGATCGTCGGTCTGGTGTTGGCGCTGCTGCTGAAAGACATGATGGTTGTGGTGATCATGGCGCTGGCGGGTGCTTCAGCAGTGGTTTTCGGAATCGTGACCATTTTGCCATTCCTGTCTTTTCTGCAAGACCCGACAGGTTGGTTTACAGAAATTATCCGGATGATTATTATCGGGGTGCTGGCGATTACGGGTATTCTGGCTCAGCTTAAGCTGTACGGCCCGCGCTTTGACGGCGACCTGTACTTTGAGGAAGTTCGGTAATTACGAAGCAGGATTAGAGCAGTATGGCAGGGGTGAAACCATCATGATTTCACCCCTTTTTTATAAACGAATATCGCGCATCAAAGTGATACGGCTGACTTCATCCAGCCTTGTGTCAGCGAGCACTCTCACAAGATAAGGCTTATCGCTAAAATCTGCGGTACTAACCCATTGTATAGGCGCATCGTCTTCCCCGACCAATTCTGTCGCCGATGGATAACGCTCAAGAAATCCCGCTAAAGGCAGCGGGGTTTGCAGCGAGAAGCTAATATCGTGTAGTGACTTCTGATCCACGCCCCGTGTAATGTTAATTTGACTGAAGGCAGCATCACGGGGTGTTATCCAAACGTTACTACCAAAATCCTGCTGAATCTTCCCCAGTTGCGCAATGAGCGACTCTACTGTTGTCGCCGCATCAGCTACCAGAATTTCAATTTGTTCAAGAGTCTCTTGTACCATGGTTTCTTCCTTGAAGTTTGTTCTTCTTCTTTCGTTGGCTGGGAGGTACTAGTTGAAGATGTTGAGCTTGGAGATGTTGACGACGATGATGGTTCCGTGGTGGGTGAAGTTGTTTCACTGACGGGTGTCGTCTCACTGCTTGGCGAAGTCGAGCTTGGAGGTGTTGATGATGACGATGGCTCGGTGGTGGGTGGTGGCGTGCTGGCCGCGGCGTTGTCTAGCTCTTTATATTTCGCGCCCGCTTCTCCACCACGCGCCCACGCATCCATTTCGTGCGGGTAATTGCGGTAAGCTTGATAGCGCGCAGTGTGCAATGCAGTTGCGGCGCTCACTAAAGCAGAAATGAGCGTTGTATCATTATCAGCGAGAGGTTTCAATACATCGTACTTGTCTTTGATAGCTTTTGCATCGGTTAGAACGATATTGTCGGCACTAGTTTTCGTTGGCTTGCCTTCCACCGTTGAAATCAAAGGCTCAAGTTTTGTGGTCACTATAGTCGTAACCTTTGCAAATTCTGTCTTGAACCCTTCACGGTCGTCTGCCGCGAGTTTTTGCCGCGCAGGCGCAATCGCGTCACGTAAATTGGCAACTGTGCTTTTATAACCGGTTGAATATTCGCCTCTACCGATAAATGGCTGCCATAGTTCGGCCTCGCTGATGATCGCTGCGTTTGACGAATCAGCATTCAGTGGATTTGCGAAGGCTTTTGCAGCGATAGTGTTTGGAATCCCAACGACCTGAGCAATTTCAGCGGCGCTCTTTCCCTTGCCTGCCAATACGCGGGCTACACGATAATATTGTTCGGCATGTCTTGCTTCGTGATAAATGGTATCTATGATCTCGGCAATCTCGCCTTGATTCAATTGACTCGCTTTGGTAATTCCCGGACGCTTGGTGAAATCACTGGTATTAACGAGCATGGAGAACGTGCCACCGCTGAAGGAACCCATGGTTCCCGTACTGACGAAGCTGTGCGGGCATTCCTCCGAGGGGATCGCTTTCAAGGCCTCGTTTATTTTGCCCATCATGTGAACAGTAAAATCAGTCAACAGCTTATCAGCGTTGCCAGTATCCCGGCAGTAGGCTACTGCCGCCTGAGCGAATGTTTCAAGCGGCGCTGTCTCTGCAAGCCCGCCGCCCGATCGCTGAACACGTTGTACGCTGCTAGGAGGCACGCGCTGACGAACCTGTACTGGTTGTTTATTGATCAATCGCTGTAGTGCTTGATTACCAATGGTATGTTGAAGCCCCAGTATTGATAATCCATCGGCGGTTTGCGGGGAGGGCTGCTGTACTGTTGTGTTTCGTGTATTCCGGGGTGCCGATTTATCCTGGGGTGAACGGTTGGAAGATGAGTTCATTTAAAGGTTCCTGCTAACTTTTTCCAAATTATACGCACGTGGCTCTCTGGCGCAACTTAACCCTTGAACCGCTTTGTTACCATAAGAATCTCTTCACCGTATTGTGCCAACCGCCATTCGCCTAATCCACGGATAGAACCCATCTCATCCAATGTTTTTGGCCTACGTTCGGCAATCGTCCACAGGGTTTCACGGGAAACGATCACATCTGATTCGACGCCGCGATCGGCGGCGCGCGTTTTTCGCCATTCACGAAGCGCCGTATAACATTCCACCTGAACCGGATCAGTGGGCGGCTCAGGGCGGGGAGGGGAGGGGACACGGGCAGCTTTACCATTTTCAATCGCCTCTAGCATCGCCAGCCCATAGCGGCGGGTTGCGGAATAAGAGACACCGTTCACGCGCTCCATTTCAGCGAGCGATTCTGGCGCCGCCTGTGCCAGCGCAATCAGCGGCTTATCCTGCATCACCTTGAACGGCGGCGTGTTGCGGTCTTTAGCAATTTGTTCGCGCAGCAAAAATAACTCGCGCAAAATGGCGGTCTGGCGGCGGGTCAAATGATTAGGAACCGCCAGTTTCCAGTAGCTCTCAGGGTCAAATGTGCGTACCACCCCGTTGATATGAGACAAATCCTCAAACGTTTCCCGCGCATCTTCCCATCGGCTCATCTCGGTTAGCCGTTCCGCGAAATAATCGCGCAGCGCCGGAAGATAGTGAGTATCATGCTGGGCATAAAGCAGGCTGTCTTTGGGCAGGGGGCGCTGCCCCCAATCGTCACGCTGGTGGCTTTTATCTACTTCTATCTGCATCAGTTCTTCGAGCAGCGACCCGAGTCCGAAATTTTTCATACCAACCACACGGGCGGCGATCATAGTGTCAAAGAGGTTTGTGAACGTGAAGTGAAAATCGCGTTTCATGCAAATGAGATCATATTCCGCCGCATGAAATACTTTTTCGATATTTTGATCGGCGAATAACTCGCCCAGCGGTGCAACGTCAAAGCCAGCAATGGGATCAATGATGTAATCGGTGAGGCGGGTTGAAAGCTGAATCAAACATACCTGCTCGCGATAGGCATACATACTGTTGGCTTCGGTATCCACAGCGAGCAAGGGCGCGTGTTCAAGTTCACTGCGCAGCTGCGCCATGACCTCTCGAAGTTGGGCGCTGGTTCTCGCCAGAATAGGTTTGGGAAGTGCAGGGTGAGCTTGTTTGGTCATATCCAGTGTCGAAGTCGAAAGGCGATGAGCATGGTGATGGTGATGGTAAGCATCAATAATACAATAATCGCAAAAGCATATTCGTGCCCGGCTATCGGCAATGCAATGTTCATTCCGAATACGCCAGAGACCAGCGTGAGCGGCAGCATAATCACCGAAATGACCGTGAGAATGCGGATGACCGAGTTCAAACGGTGGGTCAGCAGCCGGTCGGCCGTATCTGAAAGCGCGCTGATCACCTCGAATTCTTCATCAATCATATCTTTAGCTTTTTGTGCGTGATCTACCAGATCGCCAAAGTAATCTTCAAGCTCTCCCTCAACGTAATTAGAAATGCGATGATCAATCTGGGAAAGGATCGGCAGCATGTGATGAATGATGCGCCTTAAGGCGATGGAGTCACGGCGAACCAGCGCAATTTCACGAATGAGTTCTTTTTCGCTTTTGGAATCAAAGATTCGTTCTTCGATACTGTGAGTCTGGCTTTCAACTTTGTACAGGATGGGAAACATATAGTCAACCATCCGATCAAGCAGCACGTAGAAAAAATGTGCTGCCGAACTGCCCATCAAATTCTGGCGAAGCTCTGATTCTTCAGAACAATTTTGCGCCGTGCGAAGCAGCGGCTTTAACACGCCGTCATGTACCGTGATAACAAAATCTTTGCCAACGAAAAAGTCAACTTCGCTGCTGCGTGTAAGATGGGTTTTTGGATCGAACAGTGGAAACATGAGTACAACAAATAGATAGTTGTCTTCCTGATCCAGTTTGGGGCGCTCAATATTGCTGAGCGCGTCCTCAAGATTAAGCTCAGAAAGCTGTGGGAAAGCATCGCGCAGCCCGGCAATATCACGAATTGTCGGGTCAGTAATATCGTACCATCGTAGATTCCCATAGGAGAAGTGCTGTGTAGCCATTTGGCGTATTATCCTTGCAATCATGGGTCATAATCAACACCGCATTTTGCCCAAAATAGCTGTCCGGTTTTTTTGACAAGCCTTCCGTGATTGTGATATTCTTAACAAGAAAAGTGTGCAACCACAGTAGAACAAAAATTTATGCTGGTCACCCCCAAGCCTGAGACCATGTTGAAAGTTATGATTAACCTGCGTAAACTCTATACAATTTAGGTTGCAAGACTTCCATGACAACAATAAACTACTGGTATACGCGGGGTTTAGCCCTGAGTAAGCTTTAGGAGGGTCACGAAAGATGGCATCAATCGCTGCTGAACAGACAAAAGCCGCGGTTCAGACCAAAGCTGAACCGAAAGTTCAGGTAGCAGCTCCCAGTCGCCGCGAATTTCTGTATTATATTTGGGGCGCATCAATGGTGATGCTGTTAGGGCAAGCTGGCGTGGCGTTCATCTGGTTTGCGCTTCCCCGATTCAAAGAAGGCACCTTTGGCGGTATATTCAGCTTCCCGCCTGATAAAATTCCGGCGAACAATACTGCCCCCTTCAATGAACCCAGTGGCCGCTTCTGGGTTACGCATTTTGAAGATAAGCTCGCTGTCCTTTACGGCGTTTGCACCCATCTTGGCTGCCTGCCGAAATGGTCGGATCAAAACACCCGCTTTGAATGCCCGTGCCACGGCTCGAAATTCGAGATGTCTGGCAAGTACATTGAAGGCCCAGCACCGCGCAGCCTTGACCGTTTCCCGGTGGTCGTCACTTTCGCAGATGGGACCACTGCGGCAACATCAGCCGATGGCGGCGCCGTTGCTATTGGTGACAGGCGGGTTGTTTCAGTAAATATTGATACGGGTAGGAAAATTCTCATGCCGGGGCATGGCCTGCCGCCGGAGAGCTAATTTTATTGGTTGCCCGCACCTAACATATGGGTTCGCTGTGGGTTAAAGAGGAGTTTATATGTCTGTCCTCCCATTCCCGTCTTTCCTTGATGATGTCAAGGAAAAAGGGCTGAAGCGCGCTGCGCTTGAAGGCGTCAACGAAGTCGTTGAGCGCATCACTGTTGGCATGAATGTTCAGGACATTCGTGAAGCGCTGCGCGGCGAACCTGCTTCACGTAAACCAAACCCGCGCCTTCAGCCGCATGCTGATGGTTTCTGGTTGCATATGCGGCCCAGTTACTTCAACCGATCGGTCACAGGCCTTTATCCTACCTTCCGGTTAGGCTGGCTTTCAACCTATTTCGTCTTCTTTGAAACACTCACCGGCATTTTCCTGATGATCTGGTATACGCCTTCTCCGGAAGTCGCGTATGCCAACATGCTCAATATTATGAGCAACGTGCCGTTTGGTCAGTTTGTACGCGACTTGCATCGTCTCGGTGCGGAAGCGATGGTGCTGATCGTATTCCTGCATATGCTGAGAACTTTCTTTACAGGCAGCTACAAGAAACCACGCCAGTTCACATGGTTCACGGGCGTGATTTTGCTGATCTGTACCATGTTCCTCAGCTTCAGCGGCTACCTTCTGCCGTGGGACCAACTGGCCTTGTGGGCCGTCACCATCGGCGCTTCGATGATCGAAGCCTCGCCGCCACCCGTTGTTGGCACGAATCTGAACCTGCTGCTGCGCGGCGGGCCAGATATTGGCGCGAACGGTTTGCTGCGTTTCTATTTGCTGCACGTTCTGGCTGTACCGGCTGTTCTGTTTATCTTCACCGGCGTTCACTATTACAAAGTGATCATTCACGGGCATTCGCTGCCGCCCGCTGCTGAAAATATTGGCGAAGATACCGCTAAGCGCGTTCCGCTGGACAAGCGTGTATATTTCATCCCCGATATTCTCACCAGCGAAATTATGTGGATCGGTGTCACGACGCTGATACTGGTTGTGCTGGTCACCTGGTTCTTCCACGCGCCGCTGGAAGCACATGCCGATAATCAGGTGACGCCGTTAGGCACAACCGCGCCCTGGTACTTCTTGTGGATTCAAGGTGCGTTGAAACTGGGCGATAAGGTGCTGTGGGGCATCATTTTCCCGACCATCGTGATCGTTTTCCTGCTGGTCATACCCTATATCGATGTGACCAAGAGCCGCCGTTTCGCTCACCGCCGTTTCGCTCTCAGCGTGGCTTTTGTCCTGCTTTCGTTGTTGGTGTTCTTCAGCTATATGGGCTTGCCCGAATTTGGCGTGAAGACCTCAGCGGACTCGGAAATTTTGCACGAAATGCTGATGGAACCGGCGCATAACCATATGGGTACGCTGCGCCCGATTCCCTATGACCAGCTGGTTGTCGGTCAGTTCACAACTGCCCAATTTGAAACTAATGAGTTCGGTGGTGATATTGGCACGGCACTAGACAGCCTTAACTCGGAATTGGCGGAAAGTGATCTGGGGGCAACGCTGCTTAGTTATCTATCAATAACCCAGCATCTGCCGATCACCAGCTTTAACTTCGTGCCAATTCCTGCTGATGCGACAGAGCTTTACGACGGTATTTCTGTGCTGGCGCATGATATTACGCAGCATCCGGCGGAAATGCCGAATGCGTGGTCTGCGGTTATTGTGACGCAGCCGCAAGCAGGCTTGAAACGTGTTGATGTGGTGATTATCTGGGACGAAGTTGAAATCGAAGCTGGCGTGCCGGTTCTGGATGAAAACGGCAATCCGGTCTTTGTTCTAGACGAAAATGGCGAACGCATTCAGCGTATCAACGGCGATTATATGTACATCCATGCTGATTCTCAGTACTTCCCAGCACCGGGGGCGTAGTCCGTGAAATTAAATAGACTCATTTTCGAGCGCATTGATCATCGTATTCTCGTTGGCACCGTCAGTTTTCTGGCAATCATGGTGCTGGTGGGCTGGATCTGGATTAACGAAAATGCGCGCATGGCCGCATTTGAAGCACAGTATCTGGCACGCTCAATTGAGCGCGGGGCAGAGCTTTATGGGAGCAGCTGCTCTAGCTGTCACGGCGTTGACGGGCGCGGCGCTCTAGGCGTAGCCCCCGCTTTGGATAACCCGAGCTTGTTCGGGCACGATTTCCTCGCCGAGATCAATGCGCAGGTTAACACTCTCAGTACTGAGCGCACTGCCGCCGAAGCGCAGGGCAATACTACCCGCGTCGCTGAAATTGACACACAACTTGCCGATTTGCAGTCCCAGAGTGATGCTTTGGTGGCGCAAATGCAGTCCGCTGTGAATGTGGGTTACGACCCCGCAGCGCCAAACCGTCTGGTGGATCTGGGTTGGGGTTCAACGCTGCATAATTTCGTCTACAGCACGATGGCCTCAGGCCGCCCGGTCAGCGAAAGTTATTGGCCGCAGCCGATGCCCGCGTGGGCGCAGGCCAACGGTGGTTCGCTGCGTCCTGACCAGTTGGAGGATATTACCAATTTCATCCTCAACTGGGATCGAGGTGACGATTGGACAATTGAGGACTTGAACGCGGTGCGTCAGTTCGCAATCTACCCGATTAACCCGGCAACTGTACCGACGGGTGGCCAGCAGGACCCACCGGTGGGCCTAGATACGTCAATTGACGAGATCATGATCGGGCTAGCAGAAGTGACCGGCGATCCTCAGGTTGGCGATCAGCTTTATAACGGCGTGGTCTTTGGTTGCGCCGGCTGTCACATAAGCGCCGCGGTTGCGCCGCCCATCGAGGGCACATGGACGCGTGTGATCAATGAACGCCTGCTAGAGCCGCAGTTTGCCGGTTACACGGGCGAACAGTATCTCGCAGAAAGCATCACCCATCCCGGCGCATTCACGGTTCCGGGCTACCTCGCTGGTGTCATGCCTACGAACTTTGGCGAGCGCACGACGTTCCAGCAGCTAGCAGATATGATCGCGTACCTGAAAACACAGGATCAATAGCCTGCCGCGTAGGACAACTCTTGAAACGGGCGGCCTATTTGGCCGCCCGTTTTTATTTGTGGCACGCAAACGGGATGTGTTTGTGCTATAGCGCCCTTATTCAGATAATCCTGACTCGTCACCGCCGCCTGATTTCGCTACAATACAGTCTGCTTTGACCTGAAATTGAAGGGGGCATTTTGCTCATGCGGAATCAATCGTCCCGCTTGTGGCTTTGTTTTATTGTCTGTCTGACACTCATATTCCCCGTGGCGCTTATCGCCGCGCAAGATTCGACTCCCGATCCGTCAAACTTTGCGCTGACCGCTACGGCGCTGTCCGGAGGTATGTCTACTGAATCGCCTTTTGCGGCGACGGCCACTGCGCTGGCCGGAAGTGCCGCTCAGGCTACATTAACGCCACTTGTGCCGGTTGAAACTGTGGAAGCCCCGGAACCAACAACAGCTCCGGCAGCTGAAACCGAAGCAGCTGTAGAAGCGGCGGTTCCTGGTGTTGAAACAGCCACTGAAGAATCCACCGCCGAAATAGAAGCTGCATCTGCAACTCCAGCCGCCGTAGAAACCCGGCCTACCGCCCGGCCCACTTCCCAACCAGCGCCAACCACCCCCGAACAGGCCACAGCTGAAGGCACAAGTACGCTGATCCTGTTGATCGGGCTTGGCGCGGTGCTTGCTGTGGGCGGCCTTGCTTTACTGCGTGAGCGGTATCAGGACAAAAATTCCCCCAACGGCGAGTAACCGTAGGGAGATGCATTTGTGACTTTCATCACAAAACCCTGTATAATCGGAGAAATGTAAATCTGGGAATTTTGGACTTTGTGTTATGGCACAGGCAGCGTGGGAAAAACCCTTATCTTCCGCTCCACAGCATAAGGGAATCACTTCGAGTGGCCGATGGAAGTATTTAGTCGGCGGATTGCTGATCCTCGGCGCAGTTGCTTATCTGGTCGTTTCCGGAATGCTCTCTGGCGCGCGCTATTACATCAGCGTAGATGAGCTGACGGGTAATCAGGCGCAGTATCTCGGCCAGAACGTACGTGTGGCCGGGGCAGTGCTGGGCGAGACCATTGAATACGACAGCGAAAACCTGATCATCACTTTTACAGTGGTTTCGATGCCCGAAGAGTATGATAATTTAGCCGATGCGCTGCATGAGGCCGTGAGCGATCCGAATGCGACTCGTATGCAGGTGCGCGTTGAAAATCAAGTGAAGCCGGAACTGCTGCAAAACGAGGCGCAAGCCATCATGACCGGTCAGCTAGGTAGCGACGGAATCTTTCACGTCAGTGAATTGAACCTGAAGTGCCCTAGCCGCTTTATCGAGAATCAACCCGATCAGGCGATTGCCCATCCCGGAGTTTAACCGATGCCCGCAGAATTGGGGCTGGCGGCGCTGGTACTGGCCTTCGCCGTCGCTATTTATGCGGCGGTGGCCTCGCTGATCGGTGTACGGCGCAAAAATTCCGCCCTTATCGCCAGTGCGCGCAATGCCGCGCTGCTCACATTTCCACTGCTGCTCATGTCAGCGGCGACGCTGCTTTACGGCCTGATCAATCAGTATTATCAGATCGCATACGTCTGGCAGGTTTCTAACCCCGGTACGCCGCTGTTCTACCGCATCACCGCGCTTTGGGGCAGCCAGCAGGGATCGCTGCTGTTCTGGTGTCTGTTAATGTCGTTGTTCGCGTTTGTGGCGCTGTTGCTCAACTGGCGTAGCTATCCACGTCTGATGCCTTATGTGATCACTTACACCATGGTCACGCTGGCGTTCTTCATCGGTCTATCCCTGTTCCTTGAAAATCCATTTGCCCGCTACTGGATCGTGCCGGATGTGTCAGCGCCGAACGGGTTGGTCGTCTCTAACGTGTTCATCCCCGCTAATGCCGTTGCGCCAGACCCGACACGTCTAGCGGCCACCGCACGCGGCTTGAACCCGCTGCTGCGGCATTTCGGTATGATCATTCACCCGCCGATGTTGTATCTCGGCTTCGTCGGCTTTGTTATCCCCTTCGCTTTTGCGATGGCGGCGTTGGCTTCTGGCGATCTTACGACCAACTGGATCAAAGCCACCCGCCGCTGGACGCTGATCGCATGGCTGTTCCTCAGCCTCGGCCTGCTGCTGGGTGGGCGCTGGGCATATGATGTGCTGGGTTGGGGCGGCTATTGGGGCTGGGATCCGGTTGAAAATGCCGCCTTCATTCCATGGTTGGTGGGTACTGCGTTCCTGCACAGCGTAATGATTCAAGAGAAGCGCGGCATGCTGAAGGTCTGGAACATGGTTCTGGTCATCTTCACCTTCTCAGCGGTCATCTTTGGCACCTTTGCCACCCGCAGCGGGTTGATTGACAGCGTCCATAGTTTCGCGCAAAGCGGTATTGGCGCGCCGATGTTCATCTTCTGGGCGGCGGTTACGCTGGTATCGGTGATCTTGATCCTCTACCGCCGAAGCCGCGGTGAATTGAAAAGTGAACATGCTTTTGCCGGTTTCCTCAGCCGCGAATCCCTGTTTGTGCTGAACAACGTGGTCTTTGTGGCGTTGGCGCTGGTCATCTTCTGGGGCAGCTTTGGCGCGCCTATCGCCAGTGAACTGTTCTTGAGCACAGATATCACACTAGGTCCGGATTATTTCTATACCGTGACCGTGCCGCTGTTTATCGCCATGTATATCTTGATGGGCGTTGCGCCGCTGTCTGCATGGGGTGCCATGTCTGCGCGGGCGCTGGGGCGCGCCTTGATCGTGCCGCTTGGCCTAACGCTTATCGGACTGATCTTCTTGATCCTTTCCGGCGTTTCCGGCATAGGTGCGCTGCTAGGCTATGGCATCGTGCTGATGGCGGGCTTCGTCGCCATTTATGAAATTTCACGCGGAGTCAATTCCCGGCATCGTGCGACTGGCGAGAATTATCTGCGCGCTGTGGCTTCGATCTTCAGCCGCAACCGTCGGCGTTATGGCGGTTTCATCGTACATCTGGGCATCACCGTGATCGGGCTTGGTGTCATTGGTAGTACACTTTTTCAGCAAGAAACGCAGCAGACGCTGGCCTTACATGAAGTGTTGAGACTCGGCAGCTATGAAATGCGCTTTGATGGCATAGACATCGGGCAGGTGGCTGAAGATGACCGCGTAATGGATATCGCCAACGTCATGGTGATCCGCGATGGTCACGAACTGGCAAGCCTGCGCCCGCGTTTTGATATGTTCCCCGCGTCGGAAGGTCAGGCCGCAATGGTGATGCACATTCCCGGTGCCTACAGCACGCTGGAGAATGACTTTTACGTGCTGCTGGTGGGCGTGCAGCCAGATGGCCGTGTCACTTTCAAGGTATATGTGAACCCGCTGATCAATCTAGTCTGGTGGGGCGGCATCATCCTGATCATTGGGACGCTCATTTCGTCCTGGCCGTCACAAAAAGAGTCGACTGCCGAAAGGGTTAAGCTGCGGCGGGGCAAATCTGCTGCCGCCGGGGCGGTTGTATGAGAAGGTTTATCGCGCTTGCCTTCTTACTGCTTGGGGCGCTCATTGGCGTCGTTTTTGCCGCTGCGCAGGAGTCAGGCGGAACCGCTGTCGATCCGTCGCAGATCACCGACGATCAGGTGATGGAAGTTGCGCGCAGCCTGTACTGCCCGGTTTGCCCGAATGAACCCTTGAATACCTGCCAGACGGAAGCCTGCTACCGCTGGCGTGAAGATATTCGTTCGCAGTTGGCGCGCGGCTTAAACAAAGAACAGATCACCGCCAATTTTGTGGCGCAGTATGGCGAGCGAGCATCCGGTGTGCCGCTCGATCCAACGCTGCAAGCGCTGTCGCTGGTTACGCCGCTTTTGATTGCAGGAGTCGCCGCAATGATCGCTGTGTGGCTGATTTTACGCTGGCGTGGGGCGAAAACGGTTACTACAGCGCCCGCCAACGCGCCAAAAACACCACCCGTTGAAGTCCCGCCAGATGATCCGTACCGCGCGGTGCTCGAAGATGATGTCAGGCAGTAGCGAAACGAAGTTGCAATAGCAGTTGATAGGGACGCAGTTTAGCGTACCCTGTATGGACAAGAGTAGAAACTAGCATGACTGATCTTGAATTCCTCACGCAGGAAAAGCCATCTGAACCGCCTAAACGCGGTTTAGGACTTAGCGCCATTTTAATTATCGGGGCTGTTGTCTCTGTTATCGTGGTGATCGGCATCGCCTTCATGCGCTCACAGCAAGCGCAGCCGCAAGATGGGATGGCGCCAGATTTCACGCTGACCACGTTTGACGGCGAGACGATCCAGCTTTCAGAACTGCGCGGACAGGTGGTGATCCTTAATTTTTGGGCGAGTTGGTGTGGCCCCTGCCGCGCTGAAGCGGCGGCGTTAGAGGCTGTCTGGCAGCAGTATCGGGATCGCGGTGTGATCGTGCTTGGCGTGGCCTACGCCGATGATCCTGACGACTCGCTGGCTTTCATTAACGAGTTTGGCATGACTTATCCTGCAGGGCCGGATGTTGGCACCACCATTAGTCAGGATTTGTATCACATTCAAGGCGTGCCTGAAACGTTTATCATTGACCGGCAGGGCAGCGTGGTTAAATTTATCCTTTCCACAGTGGATGAGGCCATGCTGCGTGCTGAAATTGAACCATTACTTGCCAATAATGGAAACGTTGGATGAGTCCCACAGGTTTAATTGCCTCCATCCTGCTGCTGACGCTGGTCATAGTGATCGTCGCGCTGCCATTTTTTCAAATGATGCGTCAGAAATCGGCCGTTGATGATGCAGCGATGAAGCAGCAGGATGGTGTTATTGCTTACTATGAACGCGCGCTGCAAAATATCCGCGATCTGGATGAAGATCATGCCCTCGGCAAGATCAGTGAAGCAAGCTATTGTCAGGATCGGGAATTATGGACGCAGCGCGGCGTTCAAGCATTGAAACTGCTCGATCAACTTGCGGAAAGCAGCGAACCGGCAGGAAATTTGGATGCTGTCATCGAGAAGATGGTGGCACAATCGCGCGATAAGCAGGCTGCATCTACAACACAGGCACAGCTTTGAATCAACGGCGGATTGTGAGACTGATGACAGCAGGATACCGGCACTCTCTCTGGCTGTTGTTATTGCTGCTGCTGGCCGCTTGCGGCGGGCTTGGCGGTGAGCCGCAAATTGTGGCGACAGTGCCGCAGCCAACCGCAGCACCTACAGATGTTGGCTATCCGTCCATACCACCGGATATGGCGCAGGGTGCGGCCATTTTCGCCGCGCGCTGCACCGATTGTCATGGCGAAGCCGGCGCTGGTGATGGCCCGCTGGTGCAAAGCGGTCAGATTAGTGACGCTAGTAATCTCACCATTCCTGAAACCGCATCCAGCCAGCGCCCAACTGAATGGTTCGGCACCATCACTGACGGCAATATTGCTGCGATGATGCCCCCATGGGGTAACGCCCTCACCGAATCTGAACGCTGGTCGGTGGCTTATTACACCTACACACTGCACTATACACAGGCGCAAATCGAAGAGGGACGAGCGATCTTTCAGGAGAACTGCGCGCGCTGTCATGGCGAAACCGGCACCGGCGATGGCCCGGATGCGGCGGATTTAGACGGCGCGGTAAGTAACCTGACCGATCTCTCGAAGATGGCGCTGCTCAGCGACACCGCTATGTACAACGGTGTGTCTGAGGGCGTTGGTCATCCTCCAGATGGTATGCCCGCATTTGCAGATGACCTGAGTGAAGAACAACGGCAGGCAGTGGTCGCCTTCATCCGTACTTTGCCGCTGGTTAATGCCGGATCCATCGGCGCGGCTCAGAATCCAGCCGTTATGCAGCCTGAAGCAGCGCCTGAAATGACCGTTGAGGCTGGCGAAGCCTTTACGCTCTCCGGTCAGCTGACCAACGGCAGTGCAGGGGGAACGATTCCGGCTGAACAACCGGTGACGCTGTTTGTTTTCCCGACCGAAGGCGATCCCCAACAGTTTGAAACCGTCGCTCAGGACGGCACCTATCATTTTGCCGATGTGCCGTTTGACCCGGATTATATCTACGCGGTGACATCAGCCTACCGGGATCGCATCTTTGCGACTGATTTTGTGGCTGGTGCCGATATTCAAGATGGCGTGATTGACCTTACGATTTATGAATTGACCGAAGACCCGTCGGTGATTTCCATTAACGCGGTGGTTACACAGGTCAATGTTTCTCAAAGCGGGCTGGAAATTGCGCAGGTATGGCAGCTCACCAACGAGTCAGATCGCGCCTATACCACCAGCCAGCTGACTCCGGATGGCAGACATATTGGGCTGTTAATTTCACTGCCCCCCGGCGCGATTGTGCCCGGTTTCAATGAACCCGGCCGCTATGCTTATCTGGCGGAGCAGTACACTGTAATTGATACTGCGCCTGTGCTTCCCGGCGACGGGCATCTGGTGCAGTTGGTCTATTTGATTGATTATGAAGACGGCGCGATCATCGAACAGCCGCTCAATTACCGTCTGGATGGTGAAGCGCGTCTATTGGTGCGCCCACCCACGATTCAGGTAGACGGCGGCGATCTTTTCCCGCCCATAGGCGATGCAACGGTGGGGCAGAATATCTATTCTAGCTATGGCTCAACATCTACGTTAAATGCTGGCGATATTCTCGGTTTCACGCTCACCGGTCGCGGTGGATCATCTACTGTGGTGGGCGGGGATACCGGCGTAGTCAGCGAAAGTAGCCTGCCGTTGATCATTCTGCTGGTGGTCATCGGCGAAGTGCTTCTGGTGGGCGGCTTGATCTTCTGGTTTGCCCGGCGGCGCGCGCGCATGAGAGATACCTCGGAAGCCTCGCCTGCGCTGATTGATGCGCTGGTCAAGCAGATTAGCGAATTAGATTCCGATTTTGAAGCCGGAAAGCTGGATCAGACAACCTACCAGCGCCAGCGCGCGACGTTAAAGGCGCGTCTTGCCGAAGTGATGGATCATGCCGCTGATTGAAACTGAAGACCTGACCAAATCTTTCGGCTATGTACCGGTCATCAAACGATTGACACTGAAGATTGAACGCGGTGAATGTGTGGCTTTGCTGGGCGCAAATGGCAGCGGCAAAAGCACGCTGCTGCGAATGCTTTCCAGCCTCAGCAAGGCGACAGGTGGCGTCATTCGTATCGGCGGCTGGGAACTCCCGCGTGAGGCCACCTCTATACGTGCGCAAATCGGCATGGTGGCGCATAAGCCGCTGTTATATGAAAACCTGACTGCCGCCGAAAACTTACAATTTTTCGGACGGTTGTACCACCTCGATCCTGTAAAAAATAAAATACGCGCAGACATCCTGCTGGAGCAGGTCGGGCTGGCGCGCCGTGCAAATGATCTGGTGCGTACTTTTTCGCGCGGCATGCAGCAGCGGTTGAGCATTGTACGTGCGCTGCTGCACGATCCAGATATTCTGCTGCTAGACGAGCCGCATACCGGGCTGGATCAGCGCGGTGTAATGCTGCTGAATGAGTTAATCATGGCTGCCCGCGCTGAAGGCCGTACGATCCTGATGGCGACCCATGAGTTTAACCATGCCGCGCTGCTGGCAACCCGAATTTTGATCCTTGAACGGGGCAGTATGATTCTAGATCGCCCCGCCGCAGATCTAGATTCGGCGCAGTTGGCGGCCATCTTTGCAGAGCAGGTGAGCGCGTGAAAACCCCGTTTCTTGCCGCTGCGATGGCAATTTTTCGCAAAGATGCGCTGGCCGAATCGCGCAGTCGTGAGCTGATCGGCGCGATGGGGCTGTTCGCCCTATTAGATGTGCTGATCTTCAGCTTTGCGCTGGAACTCAACCGTGAAGCGCGGATCGAAGCAGTCAGCGGCGTGTTGTGGGTGACAATTATATTCGCCAGTATTCTGGGGCTGAACCGCAGTATGGCAATGGAACGCGATCAAGGCAACCTTGATGTGCTGCTGCTGGCGCCTTTGCCTAGATCAGCCATTTTCACCGGTAAGCTGCTGGGTAATTTCTTGTTCACCCTTCTCGTGGGGATGGCTGTCGCCTTCGTGATCACCATCCTCTTCAATGTGCCGCTGTTTAGTGAATGGCTGCTGATGGTGCTGGTCATGGGTACCGCTGGCTTTACCATCGTAGGCACGCTGTTAGCTGCCATGACCGCGCAAACCCGCGCCCGTGAAACCCTGCTGCCAATCGTCATGCTGCCGTTGGCTGTGCCGCTGCTGCTGGCGGCAGTTCGCGGGACGACCTACATTTTGAGCGAGGCAGCACAGGGCGAATGGCTGCCGTGGCTCAGCATTTTGGCGGTGCTGGACATCATCTACTTAGTACTAGGGATTATCTTGTTTGAATTTGTAGTTGAAGAATAGGCGGACGTTATTTCTAAATGTGTATTGGTAGATTTTTGTAGATTTGATATGATTTGCTCAGAATTTCACGAACGTAAGGAGTCTCTATGAGTGCGGTGACAAAAACGCCGCTTCCAAAATTGTCCGGCCCATGGATGCGAAGCCGCCCCACGCTGCTGATCGTTTTCACAGTGATAACCGTTATCCTCACGGTTATTGGATTGTTAATGGCGCTGTTTTACGCAGGGCAGGATATCACGCAGGGTGAGGTACAGCGTATTTTCTATCTGCATGTATCTGCATTTGCTGGCGCGTCTATGGCCTTAGGCGTTTCTGTGATTGCCAGCGTGCTTTATCTTTGGAAACGTGATCCGAAATGGGATCGGCTGAGCATTCCCTGTGTTGAAGTTGGCTTTGCCTTGGCGCTGATGAACTTGATCACGGGCATGGTGTGGGCACGCCCGATCTGGAATACGTGGTGGACGTGGGATCCGCGTCTGACCAGCTCGGCGATCATGATCCTGACTTACGCCGCCTATTTTATGCTGCGCGCGGGCATCGAAAACCCGGAAACCCGCCGCCGTCTCACCAGCGTATATGCTATCCTCGCTTATATAACCGTGATTGTGACCTTCGTTATCATCCGTATTCGCCCGGATACAATTCACCCGGCGGTGATCGGCCCCAGCCCGCAAAATGCCGAAGGCGGCTTTGAGCTTTCTAGCAGCATGCTGGCGGCGATGAGCTTCAATATGGTGGTGTGGAGTGTCTTCATTCCATGGGTGCTGATCTGGTGGCGGTTGCGTATCGAAGTTCTTTCCGAATATGTAAATGTCCTGCGTGCTAAAGTGGCGGAGCAATAGATTATGCCTGAGACAACAATTCCCGATACCGCCGCGTATCTCTGGCTAGGACTCGGCGTGATCGCCCTGATTATGAGCGCGCTGATCGCCCGTTTCTGGCTCAAATACCGTTCGCTGAAACAGGATCAAGCTGTGTTGGAACAAATCACGCAGTCCTAGCGTTGGCGGCAAATGAGATCCCATGAAATGTATAAACGGGCGCTTAAACAGCGTCCGTTGTGTTTATATACCCTCGCTATTCTGGAGCATTTCATGACCACTGCCGAATTGGAAGCTGTACGCCGCGAGAAAGATCAGTTTTTTAAGCAGCATCCGCAGTCGCCGCTGCTGCCAGATCAGCAAGATCGTTTCACTGGCCTCAGCTATTACCCATATAACGCCGATCTTGATCGTTTTGTGGAGGTAACGCCAGTCAAAGGTGATCGCCGTATTCAGATTGAAACCACCACCGGCGATATGCGCGTATATGAGCGCTGCGCCCGTTTTGATCTCACGGTAGATGAGCAGCCCATTGCGCTGACCATTTACGCCTCGTCACATGGCTATTTTCTACCGTTTGTGGATGCTGGCGCGCCGGATGAAACGTATCCCGCGGGGCGCTATGTCGAGCCTGAACTGCTGCCAGATGGCCGCTTTCACGTTGATTTTAATCAAGCCTATAACCCAACTTGCGCCTATAACGAAGGCTGGTCATGCCCGATCACGCCTGCTGAAAATCGCGTCTCTGTACAGCTCCGCGCCGGCGAGAAAAACCCTGCGGGGCCGTGGATGGAGTGAATGAAATTAAAAGGGGTATGCACAGCGCATACCCCTGAATACCGAAACTTAATGGTGAAGCTAGAAAGGCATGATGCCGGTTCCGGGGATGGTGCAAGTCCCCTGTGCTTCACGAATATTCTGCTGGCGTACCCAGTTGCGAATTTCAGTCTGTGTATTATCGAACTGGTACCACAGCACGCCGTTCACGCGGGTGATTCGCGTGCCGTTGAAACTTCCGTTCATATCAAGCGCGCCAACCTGTGAACCATTCGGCATATTGTAGAATCCGGTTCCACGGTCAAGCAGAATTGTGCAGCTTCCCGGAGGTAGTTCCACATCAACCATGTTTCCGTCAGGGGTTGGAGTCGCCTGTGGCCCGCAGTTTCCCTGATTTAGCGTATAGCGGAACTCCACAGAACTGTTGCCAACACTTGCCCGCAGGATGTGATCTTCATTGTAGAACGCGGTTACGGTGATCGGGATCACCGACGTGAAGCTTTGCCCCGCGGCCAGCGCCGGGAAGTTGCCAAACGCAGTCGAGGTCACAATACCGGTGCGTACGTGAATATCCTGCAGCGTGATGCTGCCAGCGCCTGAAGTCGCATTTCCGCGGTTGGTGACTGTTACATTAGCGATAATCGGCACGCCGCAAACGACGCCGCTGGTCACCGTCAGAGTCGCAACCTGAACGTTACTTTGCGGGACAGGTGTCGCTGGCGGGAACGGTGTCGGCGGTGCGACGACTGGTAAATTGGAGAAATTGCCGCTGGTTTGAACGACGGTTGGTGAAACCCAACCTACATTCCCATTGAGTGTTCGTATCTGGAACCATCCAGTGCGGTTGGCGCTTAAGGCCAGCGCATCGGCAAGCTGACCGGACGGAAGCGTGCCAGTGATCGGGCAGCGGGTGTTATCCACAAGGTCGCAGCGGCGAATATTGACTGCGGCGTGCTCCGCAAGCGGCGCTACGCGCGGATTCGTATCAGCGGGTGCTTCAGGTGTGGGTTCGGGCGTTTCTTCTACCGTAACGCCCAGTTCCGCGAGAATTTGCTGGCGCAGCAGTTCACTTTCGACGGCGAATCGTTCATTGTTCAGTCGGATCGGTGAAATGGTGTCGAAGTACCGGTTCAAATCAGT
Organism: Anaerolineae bacterium; assembly: GCA_014879665.1. Classification (GTDB taxonomy): domain Bacteria; phylum Chloroflexota; class Anaerolineae; order Aggregatilineales; family Phototrophicaceae; genus Flexifilum. Next base: position 20,665 of record JACSRP010000223.1, read on the forward strand.
GGTCACGACGTTCAGACGTATCGCATACAACCCATCCTCAAAATTCTGAGTGCTGATAGTTGCCAGCACATCATTGATGACGGGGTTTGATTGGATCGGCGAAATTGGAATCCAGATCGCATTTTCTGGAATGCTCTGATCATCGTTTAACGCCGTCGCTTCCAGAAAGTAGAAAGCAAGATCCTGAACGCTCGCAGTGCCAAATACCGGAACATCCTGCCACACTTCAGAGATCGGAAGCGGCCATGCAATATCAACGCCGGTCTCAGCAGCAGTGGGAACATCTTCTTGCGCTAGAGCGGCGGTAGATGCTAATAGGACGAGTGCGCAGGACAAAAATAATAGAATCCGTTTCATACTGAATTGCTCCTTAACGTGAATTTCCCTAGCGCAAAGTATATTTTTTTAATGTCTGTGTTACAAATTAGGAATCAATACGCTTGTCCGCCGCTTTAATTACTGACTCCCGAATCTACCTTCCTATAGCATTTTCTGGTGATTTCGTTCAGAATAAGAACATAATTTCTGTTAAGACTTGAGAGATTTTATATGCTCAGGCGAATGTTGTGATGGTCTCAAACACAGCAACGATATGATTGTATGCTTGTTCATTCCCGGTTTTGCTTTTCAGATTGCCCGATCCAGCGGCATCAGCCAACCTCAATTGATTCTGATCAATTCCGAAAGCGCCGATGCGCGGATCATGGCGGCTAGTTCTGAGGCAGAGGCGGTTGGTGCAAGAGTGGGTATGGAGTGGGTTGCTGCTGCGCCGCGCTTTTCTGAGGCGGTTTTCCTAACGGCAGCTGCGCCAGAATTTCGAGATGAAGTTGATGCGCTGCTGCAAAGCCTGTCGGTGTATACCCAGTATCTGGAACTGGATGAGCGCAGTTTTCCACAAACCGCCGTTATCTATCTGGATATTGGCTCGCTGAAGGACGACGACCTGCAAAGGCAGGTGATTGACATCTTCTTCGAGGTCAAACAGCGCGGCCTAAATGCTTCAGTAGGTGTTGCGCGTGGAAAATTTCCTGCTGCGGTAGCCGCACAAAAGGCGGAATCAAATCATTACTTTCTGGTGCGAGAAGGGCAGGAAGCAGCCTTTCTCGCCAAACTGCCGATCACCCGCCTGCCGCTTTCGCAAGAGTTGGTGGCGCGTTTAAGCCGCCAGAATGTGAGAACTCTGGGCGATTTCGCGTCTCTGCCTGATCTTCAGGTGAGGCAGGAACTGGGCGATGAGGCGTATCGTTTCTATCAAATTGCCCTCGGAGACGACCAGCGGCGTATTGCCCCCATGCAGGCGACTTCCTCAATTGAGCCGGTACACGTAGTGCTTGAAGAGCCGCTGGTTGATAAAACCCGCTGGATGCTAACCATTGTGCCGCTGGCACAGGCATTCATGCGCCAACTTTCGCAAAACGATATCATCTGCCGTCAGTTCGGGTTCGTCCTAACGCTTGATGATGGGCAAACCCGTGAGCGTATGTCCCGCATCCGCGCTTATCATTCGCCCGTCGAAATCGCCCGCGAAATGAACCTTATGATTGACGGCCTCGCCCTGCAATCCCCGATTACCGAGGTTGAAATTTCCTTCATTCAGTAATTTGTGGCCGGTTAAGCTGCGTCACGGGGCATATCTTTTCGCGGTCATCCGCCAGACGCTAAAACTGCGCCACAAGGGGGATCGTGAGGTGAGAATGTTTTCAGTCGCGTTCACAGAGTACATCCCGAATCTGATCCTGATAGCGACCTGTGAAGCGCGTTATACTTTTAGACTGCAAGGGGGTATAGCGCATGAGATCTTATCGCAAAATAACTGCTGTGAAAATGGCGCCGGAAGGCGATCTGGAGGCTTCTTCAGAAGATGACTTCGGCGCGGGAATGTTGATTCGCCGCGAAGGCGAATATGTGGCGCTCTCTTTTTATTCTGGCGCGGTAGAACTGCTTTTGAGGCTTAAGGCGGGTGATTTACTTCGCGTATTGGGCCATTTACTGCCGTCAGATCAGGAACGCAGCGCCCGAAGCGTAGGCACATCACATACGACTCTGTGGCTCACGCTGCATTCGGATGGCACACTTGCCATTCGCCCTACGCTGACGACTGATGCTGCCGGCTCGATATCACTCAACTTCGAGCTTGCCGTGCCAGTGCGGGAAGCGCTGAACAACTGGTTGAAAGAGTAAAGTTTCACGTTGTCAGATGTGAGTTGCTTCGATACAATTTTTTGCGATATGAGCGCCTTAATGGAGAGTGTCGCGGTCACGACTGCGAACGCCGAAGGGGCAAACCGGTTGATCGCTGGACACCCGGTGAAACTCTCAGGCTCAAGGACATTAGGCGCGCAAATCTCTGGAAGCCCATCGCTTGGATGGCGAACAGAGCGCACAGCATTTGGCTGCGCGCTTTTTTATTTTGCCATTTCGCAGCCTCCGATAGTTAAAGTATCCTTGTTTGACAACGAGCGCAGTTGAGGAGAATCCTGATGGGAAGTTGGAAAACACCTGAGAACCGGAAGTACCTTAAAACCGATGAATGGCTGCTGCTGGAAGGAGATACTGCCACTATTGGAATCTCCGATTACGCGCAGGATCAGCTGAATGATATCGTTTTTGTAGAACAGCCTTCCGTTGGCACTGTATTCGCCGCGGGGGATGTTATCGGCGTAGTCGAATCGGTCAAAGCGGCATCAGATATTGTTACCCCGGTGGCCGGAACTGTGATCGAAGTCAATCAGGTATTGGAAGGCAAGCCTGAAACCATCAACAGCGATCCTTACGATAAGGGCTGGATCGTGAAGTTAAAGGTGAGCGACGCTTCAGGCGCAGATGGCATGATGGATGCTGCCGCCTACAGCGCCTATAACGACGGACGTTAGGGTTAGAATACTATGGCTTATATCCCTCATACTGACGCCGAACGCGAGCAGATGCTCAATATCATCGGCGCGAAATCCATTGACGAGTTGTTCGAGGCAGTCCCCGAAACTCATCGTTTTCCGGCGTTGAATTTACCCCCGATGATGTCTGAAATGGACATTGTGGCGGAGATGCAGGCGCTTTCCGAAGCCAATGATCATGCCGGCGATTTCGCCATCTTTCGCGGTGCCGGCGCTTATCATCATTTCATCCCCTCAGTCGTGAATCACATCTTACTCCGGGGCGAATACTTCACCGCCTACACCCCGTATCAGCCCGAAGTCAGTCAGGGCACGCTGCAAGCCATCTATGAATATCAGAGCATGCTGGCACAGTTGACCGGCATGGATGCTGCCAATGCCAGTCATTACGATGGCGCTACTAGCCTCGCTGAAGCCGTCACTGTCGCTAAGGATGTCGGGCGTAATAAACGCAAGCGGATCATCCTCAGCCCCTATATCAACCCGCAGTATCGTGCGGTGGTACGTACTTATCATCAGTGGGGTGATCTGGAGTTTGTAGGCGACGATCAACCCTACACGACCTCGGAACTCATTGACCTGATTGACGAAAATACTGCGATGATCGCGGTGGGCTATCCCAACTATCTAGGGCATATTGAAAATCTATCCCTGTTCGCTGAAAAGGCTCACGAAAAAGGCGCGCTGCTAGTAGTTGTCGCCAACCCGATAGCGCTGGCGATGTTCAAATCACCCGGCGAGCTTGGCGCCGATCTGGTGGTGGGTGAGGGGCAGTCGTTGGGCATCCCTCTCAGCTTTGGCGGTCCCTATCTCGGCTATTTCGCCTGCCGTGAAGATTACGTGCGCCGCATCGCCGGGCGTATCGTCGGGGAGACAGTAGACCAGAATGGCACCCGCGCCTATGTGATGACGCTGCGCCCCCGCGAGCAGGATATTCGCCGTGAGAAGGCCAGTAGCAATATTTGCACCAATCAGGGCTTGATGGCGCTGGCAGCCACAGTTTATCTCTCGCTGATGGGTAAAAATGGCCTGCGTAAAGCGGCTGAATTGTGCTATCACAAAACGCAGTACGCGGCAGATCGTATTGACGACTTACTGCATTTCAGCGTGGATCGCTTGCAGCCGTTCTTCAATGAGTTTGTGGTCAAATGTCCGATTCCCGTCAGCGAGATCAATGCGCTGTTGAGCGAGCGTGGCATTCTCGGCGGGGTTGACCTGAGCGAGGATTACCCGCACTTGAAAGATCATATGCTAATCTGCGTCACTGAAATGAACCGTAAGTCCGAAATCGATTCGCTCGTAGAAGTGCTCAAGGAGGTTCGCCATGAATAGCGAACCGCTAATTTACGATATTAGTGTGGCCGGGCGTGAGGGCGCGAATCTGCCTGAAGCCGATGTGCCGCTCGCCAAACTGCCCGCCGATTTGATGCGCGAGGCGCTAGATTTGCCGGAAGTGAGCGAACTTCAAGTTGTACGCCATTTCACCAATCTGAGCCGGAAGAATTTTGCTATTGACCGGCAGTTCTATCCGCTTGGCAGTTGCACTATGAAGTACAACCCGAAGCTGAATGAAGACATGGCTCGCTTGGCCGGTTTTGCCCATCTGCACCCATTGACCGATGCCTCTGGCTCACAGGGCGCGTTGGCCTTGATGCATGGCTTGCAAACATGGCTGGCAGACATCGCCGGGTTCGCCGCCGTCAGCTTGCAGCCTGCTGCCGGGGCGCAGGGCGAGTTTGCCGGCATCCTCATGATTCGCGCCTATCACCATGAGCGCGGTGATGAGAAGCGCACCAAAATCCTAGTGCCGAACAGCGCGCACGGCACCAACCCCGCTACCGTCACTATGGCCGGGCTAAGCGCCGTTGAACTGCCATCAGACGCTAAGGGCAACGTTGATCTGGAAGCGTTGAGAGCTGCCTGCGATGATACCATCGCCGGCATGATGATCACTGTCCCTAGCACGCTCGGCCTGTTCGACAGCAACATTCTCGAAGTCATCGAATTGGTGCATGCTTGCGGTGGTCTGCTGTACATGGACGGCGCGAATATGAATTCGCTGATGGGCATCGTCAAAGCCGGCGATCTCGGCTTCGATGTGATGCACTATAACCTGCACAAGACCTTCTCCACGCCACATGGCGGCGGCGGGCCGGGTTGCGGGGCTGTCGGTGTGAATGAAAAGCTGGTGGATTATCTGCCGGGGCCAATCGTGCAGATCACCGATCCGGGGCAGGAACCCGACTTGCCGCCGTTCTACGAACTGGTCATGCCGCGGAAGTCCATCGGCCAGCTCAAAGCGTTTCACGGAAATTTCGGCATGCACATCCGCGCTTACGCCTACATCCGCAGTTATGGCGGCGGCGGGCTGCGTGAGATTTCAAACCATGCAGTATTGAACGCCAATTATATTCGCGTGCGCCTGCAGGATGCCTATCACGTGCCTTTTAACCGCTACTGCGCGCATGAATTTGTCATGGAAGGCCACTGGGAAGATGCGCCCGATATTCACGCGCTGGATATTTCCAAGCGGCTGATGGATTACGAAATTCACCCGCCTACCAATTATTTTCCGCTGATCGTCCCGGAAGCACTGTTGATTGAGCCAACCGAGACTGAAGATAAGCAGACTCTGGACAGCTTCATCGAAATCATGATCAAGATCGCTGAAGAAGCCAAGGCGCAGCCGGAGTTACTCAAAGAAGCGCCGCATAACACGCCGGTTCGCCGCGTGGATGAGATTCGCGCCGCTAGGCAGTTAATGCTCTGCTGCCGCCCGGAACCAGACTGGCACAAAGCTGAAGAAAAGACGGAGTAGGGGGACGAGACATGTCTTGCTCTCTATCGTATTAGCTACATTTTGTAAGGGTGACACATCGTGTCGCCCTTTTTTGTGAAACTAATGGTTGCTTGTCAACCGTAGCCCCACAATGCCGCCAATCAGCATGACTAGCGAAATCAGTTTCAAAATATCGCGCGATTCCCCTAACCACAGCATCCCGACAATCGCCGTTCCCACCGCGCCAATGCCCGTCCAGATGGCATAGGCTGTGCCTACAGGCAGCATTTTAATCGCCTGTGATAACAGAACCATACTAAGAATCAGAGTGAGGAGAAAGCCGACGGTGGGCAGCGGTTTGCTGAAACCGGCAGACTGCTTGAGCAGCAGCGCCCACACCACTTCCAGAAGCCCTGCGATGATAAGCAGCACCCATGCCATGACTATGCTCTCTTTCCTTAAGGGGCCGTCCCCTGAAAACATAGTCTGCATTAGGTCGTCCCAAAGCAGCGCTCACATAATATGAGCAAAAATTATTATACAGGCGCAAGTGGCAGATTCCAGACTGTTTGCGTGGTTTCGAAATTTCGTTTATTGTGAACGTGATCAGGATTTTAGCCTTGCCCAATCTGCGAAAGGGTTTTCGCTATGTCTGCGCCGCCACCAAACAACAACGATCCCTACCCGTTTGATTTTGACAGCGCATCTTCGCAGTCACCACCGCTTACCCCGCCGCCTTTTGAGGCAAATCCAGCCAATAAATCGGCTTATTACTATGGGCATTATTACGAGGAACCGTCAGTGAAGGCCGATATTGCTGACGAAATTGACGATGCTTTAGGTATCTCCGATAAGCTGCTTGGCTGCTCGTGGTGGCTGTTGACGCTGCCATTCCGACTCATCTGGAATCTGATCGAAGGCATTTTTGATTGAGATGGCTGCCCGCGCCGCCGTAGGCTTGAAACCTACGGCTAGAAGACGATACCCTAAAGGACGTCTTAGGACGGGTGGTTTTCAACCCGATTCAGCAGGTGTTCCTAGCCCGACGGTTCGGGCGTTGGGCGAATCGGCGATTCTTCTTGCGTAATTTCTTATCCCCATCTCAAACCACAACTTTTCTTAAAGCGCCTCATTTTTTTCTCCATTTCTTACGCATCGCCTACAATCGCTATGCTATAATACCCCCCGTGTTAGAGAAACCTTCCCCGTTTTCGGGGAGACTATCGAGGCAGCATGTTTAAGAATGTCGTCAAAAAAGTATTCGGCGATCCTGTCGAAAAAGAACTGAATCGCTATCGCGTCATCGTTGAGCAAATCAACGCGCTTGAACCGCAGCTCCAGAAAGAAACCGATGATCAACTGCAAGCGCGCATCAACGTGCTTAAAAAGCGGCTGGCAGATGGCGAGAAGACCCACGATGTTTTGCCCGAAACTTTTGCGCTGGCACGTGAAGCCTCGGTTCGCACTATCGGTTTGCGGCATTTTGATGTCCAGCTGATCGGTGGCATGGTCTTGCACGATGGCAAGATTGCCGAAATGAAAACGGGTGAAGGCAAGACTCTAGTTGCCACGCTGCCGCTTACCCTGAACGCACTGTTAGGGCTTGGCACCCATCTAGTCACGCCGAATGACTACCTGAGCAAGGTTGGTGCGCAAACGATGGGGCCGGTATATCATAAACTTGGCCTGAGCGTAGCGGTCATTCAAAACACCGCCGGCGACCCGAACAGCGGTTCCTATCTTTTCGATCCTGAATACCCGTCGGATGACGCCCGTTTCCAGAATTTGCGCCCCTGTACCCGCGCCGAAGCCTACCGCGCAGATATCACCTATGGCACTAACAATGAGTTTGGCTTCGATTACCTCCGCGACAATATGGTGGGCGATATTAGCCAGCTGGCGCAGCGTGAACTCTTCTTCGCCATCGTAGACGAAGTAGACAATATCCTCATTGACGAAGCCCGTACCCCGCTGATCATCAGCGGTCAGGCGGATGAGCCGAGCGATTACTATAAGGTTTTTTCGCGCATCGTGCGCACCTTAGAAGAAAGCAGCCCGCTTGAAAACAAAGATGACGAGCCAGATGCCGATTACGTGGTTGATGTAAAAGACCGCGTTGCTTTCCTGACTGAGCGCGGCATTGAAAAGGTCGAAAAGGTGATGAATGTAGACCGCCTTTACGACCCTGAAAACGCCGAGATGATCCCCTATCTGGATAACTCGCTGCGAGCGCTTGCGTTGTATCACAACGACAAAGAGTACATCGTTCAGGATGGGCAGATCATCATCGTTGATGAGTTCACTGGCCGCCTGATGTATGGCCGCCGCTTCTCGGAAGGTCTGCATCAGGCTATTGAAGCCAAGGAAGGCGTGGAAATTCGCCGTGAAAATCTGACGTTGGCGACTATCACCTTCCAGAATTACTTCCGTATGTACAAAAAATTGGCCGGCATGACCGGTACTGCGCTCACTGAAGCCGAAGAATTTGAGAAAATTTACAACCTCGAAGTGTTGCCCATTCCTACTCATCGTCCCATGGTTCGTAGCGACTATGAAGACCTGATTTACGGCTCCGAAGATGCCAAATTCAAGGCCATTGCTGAGGAGATCAAGGAGCGCAACGGTCGCGGGCAGCCGGTGCTGGTCGGTACTGTCGCTATTGAAACCAGCGAACGACTGAGCAAGATGCTTTCCAAAGCTGGCATTCAGCATCAGGTGTTGAACGCCAAGCAGCATGAGCGCGAGGCCGAGATCATCACACAGGCAGGTCGCTCCGGTCTAGTGACGATTGCCACCAACATGGCCGGTCGTGGTGTAGACATTCTTCTTGGCGGCAACCCCGATGGTCTAGCCCGTCAGGCACTGCGTAAGCAGGGTCTTGAAGTGACCGCCATCACGCCAGAACAATGGCAAGAAGCATTTTCCGCCGCCAAAGCGCAAACCAGCGCAGATCGTGATCGGGTGATCGAGCAGGGCGGTTTATTCGTGCTGGGTACCGAGCGTCACGAAGCCCGGCGTATTGATAATCAGCTTCGTGGCCGTGCAGGCCGTCAGGGCGATCCCGGCGAGTCACGCTTCTTCCTCAGCCTTGAAGACGAATTAATGCGGCGTTTCGGCGGCGACCGGGTCAAGGGCTTTATGAAATTTGCCGGTTTGCAGCCAGATGAGCCGCTGGAAGCGAGCATCGTTAGCCGCGCCATTGCTCAGGCGCAAACTCGCGTTGAAGGCTACAACTTTGATATTCGCAAGCGCGTGCTGGAATATGACGATGTGGTTAATAAGCAGCGTGAAGTCATCTACCGCCAGCGCCGCGAACTGCTGGATCGTGATGATCTTCGTGAAGAATACCTTAAGACTCTGGATGCACAGATCGCCAAAGTGGTGGACGCGCACACCGAAGACGCCGAGCATTCCGATACTTGGGAAATTGAGGAGATGCACCAGCGTTTGTTTACTTTGTTCCCGGTGCCGGTAGAGGTCAACCCGGAAACCATGCGTGACAAGACGCTGGACGAGCTTGACGGGATGATCGTCACTGCCGCGCATACTAGCTATGACCGTAAGGTTGCAGAAATCGGTGACGAATTGATGCAGCGCTACGAACGCGCGGTCATGCTCTATGCAATTGATCGTCACTGGCGCCGCCATCTGACCGATCTCGATGTTCTGCGCGAAGGAATCGGGCTGATGGCCATTGCCCAGCGCGATCCCTTGGTCGAATATAAACGTGAAGCTTTTGGCATGTGGCAGGACTTGCAGGATCAAATTCAGGGTGATGCGCTGCGCAACATCTTCCGCGTGGCACCACCGAATTTGCAGCAGGCGCAGCGCCGCCCGCCGGTGATTTCGGCAATACGGAATATTCAGGCGGTGCATGCAAGTGCCAGCGCCGTGGGTAAAACCCAGAGCAAACCCGAACCGGTTCGCAAAGCGGATAAGCGACCGGGGCGGAATGATCTATGCTGGTGTGGCAGTGGTAAAAAATACAAAGACTGCCATCTGAAGGAAGATCAAACCAAATCGGTAAATCGTGGGTGATATGCCTTCATCCCGCTCTTTTCTCTGAACGTTCGGGGTGAGCGGGGAAACCTCTCTTCATTGTGATTTAATGAGAGGTTATATTTGAATGCAGGGAAGGTTTTGCAGTAAATTGACCAGTAGGGATGCGCCTTGGCGCGTCCGGTTGGCCTGTTTTTGGGCGAGCCACCGGCCCATCCTTACAAAGAACTGCGGAAAACCTAAAAGCTGCTATGCTTGCAAACTGTGGTCTCTCTGAAATTTGAGAATCTATGCTTACACCTTCTAATTCTGATGAAGCGCGTCTACAGTGGTTCGTATTCAAATTCTTGAACACGCTGCCGAAATGGGACGTAGGACGATTTTTTAATGAAAATCCTTTCGCCGTGGAAACTGCTGAAGTTGTTGCCGCCTACAGCCGCCGCGTGCCTGAACAGGTGGCCGGCGTGCTTCGGGAGATGGCCGCGGACGGGCTGGTGATTGAAGAGCCGCGCGAACAAACCAGCACTTATCGCTTATCCGAAGATGGGCAGCTTCGCGCCTTGCTTGCCGCGTTTTTCCTCGCCTGCGATGATCGTGAATTTCGCGCAAATATGCTCCATGATGTGATCGAACGCGGGGGGTGAGCTGGCATGTCTGCTGCCGCATTGAGTCAGCTTTTGTTGTTGTACTCATGGTTCGTGCTGGCTGCGCTGCTCACGTTTCTGCTGCTGGTTGCGCGCTTCTACCAGAAATTTTCTGGTGAACGTACCTTTTACAAGTTCTATCTAGTCCCTATGCTGTTATACGGCGCCGCTTCAGTGCGTTATGCCGTGATTGACCGTATAGGCGGCGATGTGTTCGGCGATCTGCTGACTGGTGCAGCAGGGTTGATGCTGGCTGTGCTGGTGGTTTTTCTATACCGGCGAATGACGATAGGGCGCAAACCACTATGACTTTTCTAAACCTATTTGGTGCGCTCGGTATGATGGGCATCGGTATCGCGCTTGTGATGTTGGCGCGCCTCAGCAAGCGATTGGGCACGGCCACGCGCTCAAAGCCCTATTACATCGGCTTTTATGTAGGTGCGATCATTTTATTTTCGGTTGCAGTGCTGCAATCCTTGAACGCCATTTTTAATTTCGTCCCACCTGATCTGCTGGCCGCTGAGCCAGTATGGGCGGTGGTCTATCATGGAATGCCCGCGCTGGGAATCACCCTAGGGTTGTATTTCGCATGGCGCTACTGGAGCTGGCTGCTGGCGGAGCGCGACTAATCGTTATAGACTTCAAACAAAACCAATGATTTGCGCTTTCTGCAAAGTACTTGCATCTACAATGAATCATATTGGCAAAAGCTTTTAAGATAGCCTGCCACATAAGTTGATGTAGAGCGCAAACATGATTGTAAATTCAGCGAGGCAAAGCGCGGTGATCACGGAAGCGAACCACCACAAACCGTCAGAAACCAGTTCAGTACTTCATAATTTGCCGAAAGTTGAACTGCACCGCCACCTTGAGGGTTCGCTGCGCATCGAAACCCTGCTTTCGATTGCTTTGGAATATGACATTACCCTGCCTTCGGTCACTGCGGAAACCCTGCGCCCTTATGTGCAGTTGATGCCCGATGAACCCCGCTCAATGCAGCAGTTTTTGAGCAAATTTGCTATCCTGCGCCAGTTTTATCGCTCTGAAGCCATCATCAAGCGCGTGACTCGCGAGGTGATTGCTGACGCTGCCGCGGATAACATTCGCTATATGGAACTGCGCTTTACCCCCAAAGCCTTGAACAATATCGTCAACCGCGATTATAAAGAGGTGATCAACTGGGTGTGTGAGGCAGCAAGAGAGGCCGCCAGTGCCAATAATATCAAAGTTGGCCTGATCGTCGCGATGAACCGCCATGAGAGTCTTGATATTGCCCTGAATGCTTTTGAAGCTGCGTTAGCTTTGCGCGAACAGGGCATTGTCGGCGTTGATCTGGCGGGGCAGGAAGCCAATTATCCGGTTTCTCTCTTTCGCAGCTTATTTGAACGCGCTCAAGCTGAAGGCTTAGGCATCACCATTCACGCTGGTGAATGGGCCGGGCCGGAAAGTGTGCGTTCTGCCGTCGAAGTTGGCGCGACCCGCATTGGTCATGGTATCCGCACCATTGAAGACCCTGAACTGGTACAAATGCTGGTAGAGCGCGGTATCGTGCTAGAAGTATGTCCATCCAGCAATGTAGACAGCGGTGCCGTACTTTCGTTGAAGGATCACCCGTTAGAGAAGTTATATACGGCAGGCGTTCGTACCACACTGAACACTGACGATCCGTTGATCAGTGGCATCACCCTGAGCGATGAATTTGCGCGGGTGATGGCGCAAACCGCGCTCACGCTGAACGATCTGAAGCGGATGCAAATTCTAGGCGCGCGGGCTGCATTTTTGCCGTCGTCAGAGCGAACTGCGCTGGCGGTACAGTTTGAAAACTGGTTCTTCCCACCAGCCACACAGCCCCTAAAACCTCATGATTTTGCACAGACTTAACATCATCTGCCTTTGAATCGTAATTTCTATAGAAATCGAACCGCAAATCAGGAAGGTATCTGATGCAATATAGACGTTTGGGGCGCACCGGCTTAAAAGTCAGCGCAATTTGCCTTGGCGCTATGAATTTTGGATGGTCTGCCGATCAAGAGACCTCGTTCAAAATTATGGACGCGGCGGTTGATGCAGGCATTAACTTTTTTGATACCGCTGATGTCTATTCACGATGGATTTCTGGCAATATCGGCGGCGAATCTGAGTTGATCATCGGGGAATGGTTCAAAACCCGTGATCGTGACAACATCGTTCTGGCGACCAAAGTGCGCGGCAGAATGTGGGCGGGACCGAATGGCGAAGGCTTGAGCCGTACCCATATTTTGCGAGCGGTAGAAGACAGCTTGCGTCGCTTGAACACCGATTACATTGACCTGTATCAACTGCACGCGCCTGATCCCGAAACCCCGCTCGACGAGACGCTTTCTGCATTGGATATCCTAGTGCGGCAGGGCAAGGTGCGCTACATCGGCTATAGTAACTATCCGGCGTGGCAAACCGTCAAGGCACAGTGGGTTAGCGATAAATATGGCTGCGCGCCGTTTGTATGTTCTCAGCCCAGTTACAGCCTGCTGCATCGTGACGAGTTTGAGCGTGAGCAGGAAGCGATGTGTCTAGATCAGGGAATCGCGGTTATTCCTTACAGCCCGCTGGCTGCCGGCTTTCTGACCGGTAAATATACGCGCGAAAACCGCAGCCCTGAAAGCACGCGCGGAAGCAGCAGCTTAATCACGCGGTTGGCGGAGAATGACAGGGCTTATGATGCACTTGATGTGGTCAGTGAAATTGCGCTAGCGCACAATGTGCCAATGGCGCATGTCGCCTTAGCATGGCTGCTGGCACGCCCTTCAATAAGCTCACCGATCATCGGCGCGCGCACTGTTGAGCAGCTTGCAGAGCTAACCGGCGCACCCGATTTGACGCTTTCGGATGCTGAAATCTTGCGCTTAAATGAAGCAACAGAGGGTTTCTAGCGATTGAACAAACAGTCTAGCTCGCCTCCCATCCAGAATATTGGCGGCTTTCGTTGCGGGTGTGGCTGCGGCGTATGGGGCATTATTATTCTTGCCGGCTTGGCGATCCTCATCTTCTTCTTGGCGGATGGAATCTTTAAGAATGCCACCCCACCTTCAGCCATTGAAACAGACTCAACTGTAAGCGGCGATAGCAGCTTTTTTGGAGTCAGTCGCTGGACGTTTACAGGGCAGTCCGGCGACGGCATTAACATCTCTCTAGTCAGCACTGACGATGACTATGATCCACTGGTGCGGCTGTTCGGGCCAAACGGTCATGAACTCCTCAGTGATGACGACAGCGGTGAATCGCTGAATGCGCTGATCAACTGTTATGCCCTCCCTGTTTCTGGTATTTACACCATACAGGTTGACGGATTTAGCGGCGACACCGGCAGTTACGAACTATCCCTGCAAACGATTGAATTGAAGTTCCCACGAAACATCGAATACGGGCAGCAGATTGAGGATACATTGAACCAATGTCAGCAAAGCTTCGCTTTCAACGGGGATGCTGGCGATATCATCTGGGTCACGTTGAGCGGCAGCAGTTTTGATGCGGTGCTTCAGCTTCTAGACCCGAATGGCGTCGAGATCGCAGCGAATGACGACTCCTTTGGTTTCGCTCCTGCGCTTCAAGGAGTTGCCCTACCGTCAAGTGGAACCTATCGCATTATCCTCAGACCATACTTCGAAGGCCGAACCGGAAATTACGTACTCGAATTGTCTGAAGGTGAATGATCCTGATCCTTGGTTGGTGCTTGATCCTCAGCGTTCGATTCTGACTCCGGCGGCGTGATCAACACTTTGTCCACGCGGCGCTCATCCATATCCACAACTTCGATACGGTAGCCGCCCGTTTCCAGCGTATCCCCGGCTGTGGGAATCCGGCTGAGCACCGCCAGCACCAGCCCCGCGATGGTATTGAAATCCACATCTTCGAGATCGGGTGGCATCGGCAGGCCGGTTTCATCCTGCACTTTGTCGAAGGGTGTCATCCCGCTGATCAACCATGAGCCGTCCTCGCGCCGGACAATTTCATCGGGATCGGGAACATCCGTCTCATCCCGTATACTGCCCACTAGTTCTTCCAGCAGGTCTTGCATGGTGATCATCCCCGCTGTTTGCCCGTACTCGTCAATGATAATGGCAATATGAATACCGGTTTCACGGAACTGTTCTAGTACGTGATTGATCAAATCGGTTTCAACGATGAATGCCGGCTGCCGAATCACTGATTTCAGCGTTTCAGAACGGTCATCGCGCAGCAGCCTCACAATGTCCTTGGCATGTAGAACGCCAATCACGTTATCGATGTGTTCTTCGTAGACCGGCAGCCGTGAGAACGGATTTTCAGCGAAAATGTCCGCAATTTCATCTAAGGTCATAGCGATGTCCACGCCGATCATATTAGGGCGCGGAGTCATCACCGTTTTGACCTGCCGATCCGCAAAATCGAAAACCTGCTCAATCAGATCAGCCTGATGCGCCCCAACCGCACCGCTTTCGGTCCCAGCCCGTACCATATAAACAATATCTTCTTCAGTGACCGCGGCCGTTTCGCTCTCTTTTTGCCCTAGCAGCCGCAGCACTACATTCATCGAGAAGGTCAGGAAGCCTACAATCGGCGTAGCAATTCGCTCCAGAATGCTCATGATCGGCGCGGTGAAGATGGCGAAAGACTCCGCGGCCTTCAATGCCAGCTTTTTTGGCACAAGCTCGCCGATGATCAGCGAAAAATAAGTGAGCAGAATCACGACCACGGCGAAGGCAATCGCATCGGCATGGGGCGCGACTGCCGGAATTCCTCGAAGGTGTTGCGCCAGCACCCCGCTCAGGCGCGCGCCGCCGAAGGCACTGGAGATAGTGCCGATCAGGGTGATGCCGATTTGTACCGTCGCCAGAAAGCGATCCGGGTTCTTTGAAAGCTTGAGCGCAGTTTTCGCGCCGCCGCTGCCTTCATTGGCTTTTGCTTCCAAACGACTGCGGCGCGCAGAAACAATCGCGATTTCGGAGCCGGAGAAAAATCCATTCACCAACAGTAGCACGAAGATGATCACTAGCTCTAAAGCGATATTGTCCATGCGTTTTCTTAATTACGCCTTTTTATATGAGTACATATCACGCGGTCTGTGCGGTTGAAATGAAGCCGGTAGATTCTGAATAATAGCGGGTTATGCAGAAAATTTCGCAGCTAAATTTTCGAAAACAAAAACATCCAGCCTGAAGACTGGATGCCAGTGTGTTTTTCTTAGTTTGTGACTCCGACAGGACTCGAACCTGTAACCTATTGATTAAGAGTCAACTGCTCTGCCAATTGAGCTACGGAGCCTTACAAGAGGCATTATAACAGACGGCAATTGCAGATCAAGACTTTTTCGGGGAGTGGCTAATCAAGGGGTCTATCCGCTCGATTTTTTCGATAAATAAATGCGCCGTGCACACATTGTTCGTCCGCGAAACAATTTTTTGTGGTAGGGGCGCCGCACGTCTTGTCCGCCGTCCTATCTAGTGGATAATTCCCTTTTTAGGTTGCCCTATGAGGTCTTTTGTAGCAAACGGGTCACCGTATCAATCAGGTCAGCGGCTGCAAATGGCTTAGTTAAATAGTCATTCGCGCCTTTCTCCAGCCCCAATGCCCGGCTGTCAGGGTCAGCGCGTGCGCTCATGAATACAAACGGGATACTATTAATCGGCATCGTGTTACGCACCATTTCCAGCACCTGATATCCGTTTAGATCGCTGCGTAGGCCAATATCGCATAGAATCAAATCTGGATGGTGTTTAATCGCAAGCTCAAGACCTTGCTCACCGCTGGTTGCTCCCAGAACGTTGAAATCGCTAAATTCGAGCAATTCCATAAAGTCTCGCAGTAAGAATTGCTCATCCTCTATAACAAGGATATGCGCCATAGTCCCGTTGCTATTCCACTATGATAACGATAAGCAGGTGAAAACTTCCCCATGTTCAGAAGAATCTTCCTGTACATACCGGCTGTTTGTACCTGCCCTATACTCTGTCTCTAATATTACAGGCGAATCTTAAAGCATTTCCTTGATGATTTCTGCCAGCTTCCGGGTGATTCCGGGCACAACCGCAAGTTCATCTACGCTGGCGGCGCGAATGGCGCTGATCGAATTTTCATAGGCTTTCAGCAGCGCCTTACGCTTTGAAGGACCAACACCGGGAATCGCTTCAAGCTGGCTAACCATGCCCAGTTTGGTGCGGCGCTGGCGATGGCTGGTGATCGCGAAGCGGTGTGCCTCGTCGCGTATCCGCTGCACCAGATACAGAGCATCGCTGCGGCGCGGCAAAATCAGCGGGTGAGAAATACCGGGGCGGTAAATCTCTTCAAATTGTTTCGCCAGTGAAACCAGCGGCACCCGCTCTGTTAATCCAAATTCTTGCAGCACTTCCGCTGCCACATTCAACTGGCCTTTGCCACCGTCTACCATTAGCAGGTCAGGCAGCAAACGCCATGTTTCATCCTTGTCGTCCCCGCCGGGAACAACCTCTGTCGGCTCTTCATAAGACTGCTTCCAGCGGTTGAATCGGCGCGTCAGGGCTTCGCGCATGGATTGATAATCATCCGATCCTTTGTGGCTCACAGTCCGAATATTGAACTTGCGATACTCGCTCTTTTTCGGCACACCCTGCACAAACACCACCCGGCTGGCGACAATCGCCGTTCCCTGTGTAGTGCTGATGTCATAACACTCAATCCGGTTTGGAGGCTTTTGCAGCGATAAGGCTTCTTGCAATTGGCTAAGCGCGGTTTCCTGCTTATGGGTATCGGCTTCCCACTGTGCGCGCATCATCTTCAGCGCCTCTTGTGCATTTTCTTCCGCAATATTCACCAGCTGCTTCTTATCACCGCGCTGTGGCACCGTAATGCTCACCCGTTTCCCTCGCCGCTTATCGCGCAGCCAGCGTTCGATGATCCGCGTCTCTTCAATATTGTTGGGCAGTACCACTTCGCTTGGCACTTCGGCAGTCTCACTGTAGAAACGTTGAATGAAGGCTTCCAGAATCTGGCTGTCAGTCTCGCCTTCGGTGTTATCCAGCGCCCGCGAATCGCTCCCGATCAGCTTGCCGTTGCGAATGAACAGAATTTGCACCATCGTCTCATTATCGTCGCGGGCGAGGGCGATCACATCACGATCTGCAAAATCAGAAGAGACGGCTTTGTGCTGGCGAGTGATATATTCGATGGCACGAAGCTGATCACGCACCGCCGCCGCGCGTTCAAAGTCCATGCTCTCAGCGGCGCTGTTCATTTCGTTGGTCAGCCGCTGCACCACTGCTTCTGATTTTCCGCTCAATACGTCCATAAACTCGCTGATCATATGGCGGTACTGTTCTTGATTCACCGCGCCAATACATGGCCCGCAGCACAGCTTGATATCATAAAACAGGCATGGGCGCGGGTCTTTGCCGGTGATCTCGCGGTCACAGGTCAAATACGGGAAAGCCTTACGCAGCGTTTGCAGCGTGTTTTGCACTGCCCACATTGCGACATACGGGCCAAAATAGCGGCTCCCATCGTTCACAATCCGGCGCGTGGTCTCCACTTTCGGGAACGGCGTATGCCACAGCACCTTAATATACGGATAGCGTTTGTCGTCCTTCAGGCTGATGTTGTAGCGCGGCTTGTAGCGCTTGATCAGCGTCTCTTCAAGGATTAGCGCCTTGATCTCGTTCTCTTCAACAATGAAATCAATATCGCGGATATTCTCACGCAGATGAATAGTTTTCAGGTTGTTTTCGGCGCTGGCGTTGAAGTAGCTGCGTACCCGATTGCGCAGCTTGATCGCCTTGCCAACATAGATGATTGTCCCCTGCTCGTCTTTCATCAGATAGACGCCGGGCTTCATCGGCAGATTTTTCAGAATAGTGCGGATGTGATCCGAAGGCTGGAAAGACATGCTAGATAAGATGTCGTTGGTTTATAGTCGAAATTTCGTTCTATTATAACATATGTATGCCCGTAAATAAGGCGAGTGTGAAACAGAGATGCCCGAACAATTACTAACCCTAAGCGAACTAAATCGAGCTACCCTTGCGCGACAAATGCTGCTGGAGCGCCAGTCAATTCCGGTTCCGGCAGCAGTAGAACGGCTGGTTGGCATGCAGGCGCAGCTTGCTAGCGCCCCCTATATCGGCTTATGGACGCGCCTCGAAAATTTTCAGCGTGATCATCTCGCAAACGCCATCGAAGCCCGTGCGATCATCAAAGCCACTCTTATGCGTGCTACCCTGCACCTATTCACGGTTGAAGATTATCTGCGCTTTCGCGGGGCGCTCCAGCCTGTGCTGGCAGCCGCTTCTGGCGCGATTGCTGAACAGCGCGGCGTAACCTTAAATATCCCGGCCTTGCTTGAAGAAGCCCGGAGCTATATTCAGAAACAGCCGCGCTCGTTTGCCGAAATCAGCGCGATGTTTGCTGAACTGTATCCTGATAGCGACATCGGCGCGATGCGCTACACCATACGCACTCATTTGCCGCTGATTCAGGTGCCCACCGATGCCCGCTGGAGCTACCCCGGCAACCCCAAATTTACGCTGGCGGAAACGTGGTTGCAGCAGCCAATCCCTGAAACCGATCACCTGCGCGACCTGATCATGCGTTATCTGGCCGCCTTCGGGCCGGCCACGGTCAATGACATGCAAACGTGGTCAGGTCTGCCCAAACTGAAAGACTCGTTTGCGGCCTTGAGAGCAGAATTAGTCGTCTACCGCGACGAACACAAGCGCGAATATTTTGACCTGCCGGATATGCCCATTCCCGATCTTAACGCTCCCGAACGCTTCCTGCCGGAATACGACAACCTTCTGCTTTCGCATAAAGATCGCACCCGAATCGTTGCCGATGAGCACCGCAAAGGGGTTTACCTGCCCGGCCTTCGTGTGGCCGCAGCCTTCCTGGTTGGCGGCTTTGTGCATGGCACATGGAAAGTGGAGAAGGCGAAAAAGGCCGCGATCCTCTCGATTGCGCCTTTCAAGTCCCTTACCAGACAAAATCGCGCTGCGCTGGAGCAAGAAGGCGAGTGCCTGCTGCGCTTTCTTGAACCCGACGCTGTGACATATGAGATCAAATTCGAAGAATAGTTCTCTAAGGGTGCGCTTCTTTCTCAGATGTTGCATGGAGAGGGGCTAGGGGGATGAAGATGCTTTCCAGCCCCGTTCACGGGGCGCAGTTTTAGCCGGATGGCTTCAGCCTCCGGCGTTGTGTGTAGGGACGCAGCATGCCGCGTCCGCCGTGCAAAAAACAGACTCTACTTTCGGCGCGCGCGGGCTTTTTATTCCCGCTGTATTCGCGCCCTGCGTAAATCATCCTCAGCGCGCACCATCAACTTGTCTAGCATCTCGAAAATTTCAACCGATGCGCCGGATGCCAGCCGCACGCGCCCGCGATAAGCCTCCCTCATTTCATCCAGCAGTCGCCACGGATCATCATCTCGCCCCATCACCACCGCATTCACCGTCACCCCGCCCAGCACCAGCGGCAGATAAATATAGGCGAGGTCCGGCTCAGTCTGCCCGGCCAGCCAGCTCACCAGCCGGTTGGCATAATTGATGCGTTCTTGTCTGTCCCCTAAATTCACACGCACGCGCGGGCGAATGATGCTGAATCCGGTTAGCACGGCGTCATAAAGTGCCGATTCCATCAGGTAGCGTTCAACAATTTCGCCCGGCTCCCACGTCGAAACTTCCGGGTTTGCAGCCAGCGTCTGGCAAAGCGTTTGGAACCAGCGCGTTTCTTCCAGCGGCATCACCTGTTCCAATGTTGCGCCATCATCCAACGTATAAGTCACCATTTTAGCGATGGCTCTAGCTTCGCCGGGATGCAGCGCCAGACCATGATCAGCATATAAATCCTGTGTCCGCCGCAGCACCGCAGCATAAATATGATGGCGAGTGAGCGTGGAAGCGATCATCCGCGCTTCTTCAACTTTTGCTGCCAGCAGTTGCTGTTCCTGCGCCAGTTGATCCACCGTCCACAGGGTTTCATAAGCAATCTTCAGTTCCAGCGGCGGGTTGGGCATGCGTCTAGGCGCGATGTCAAAAGGTAGGGTGATGTTTTCTTGCGAGGCGTTGTGCGGGTGATGCACAAATTCAATATCGCTTAATGCCTGTAACTTAAACGGCGATACCGCCAGCACCGAGGCAGGCGCGCCGCCTGTGACCGGACGCATCGTTTTTCCAGAGCGAGAGGCGCGGTAGCGTACCGCCACTTGTATTGGGTAATTTTCACCTGGCTGCGTGGGCGAAAGCGCCGCAACTGGTACGCGCAGCGCGCCAACCTCGCCCGGTTTGAGCGAAAGATCAACCATCTTTCTGGCCGCAGTAATATTCATCGGCCTACCACTGGGATCCTTCACCGGAAGCTGAAGCGCAATGCGGACGTTCATTGGTTGATCAATCATGCTTTGTAAGATGGTCACCACTTCAAATGGCTGGTTCAGATAGGCCTGACGGGGAAATACCCCTACGGCTAGTTGCAAGGCATCCAGCGTGATTCGCGCATTGGTTGGCGCGATCATGCCCAGCACATCGGGGAACATCGGGTCAAATTGCAATGGATTATTCATCACTCATGCTCCCGAGCGAAATCCGTATTTATGTTCCATACGATTGATCAC
This sequence comes from Anaerolineae bacterium, assembly GCA_014879665.1. Classification (GTDB taxonomy): domain Bacteria; phylum Chloroflexota; class Anaerolineae; order Aggregatilineales; family Phototrophicaceae; genus Flexifilum. Next base: position 41,572 of record JACSRP010000223.1, read on the forward strand.
GCTTCTGGTCATTTCAGCCAGCGGCTGCGCTTCATCGGATAATGTGGGTGAGCGCTGGTTCAGTATACGTAGAATTGAGCTAACCAGTTCTCCCGGCGCTTCTCTAGCAATCGGCATCTGCTCGTTAACGAACAGTCCGCCCAGCACCAGCGGCAGATACACGCGGTTGAAATCCAGCGTTACCGATTGCGGGTCTTGTCCCAGCGCCCGCGCCAGTTCACTTGCATAGTGTTCCTGTTCAACATCGCTGCCAAGATTTTCCCCCGTCTCCCGCTCTGCCAGCGCAAACGCAAAGCGCGCCGCATCATAGGCCAGTGCCGGATACAGTGCGCCGGTCAGCAGCGAAATCGGATCTCGCGCATTTTCGGCTTTAGCATCAATGCTGCGCAGCATTTCCAGCACCCATCGTGGCAGCTCAGGCGCAGGATTGAGTTCCATAGGGTTATTGACCAGCATCGGCACGACGGCATAGCGCCCCGCGTTGGCGTAGCCATGCCCGTTTTCAACCGGCGCCGCATATTCCAGCAGCAGTACCATCAATTTAGTGATGATCTCTGCTTCCGGCTCATACAGATCAAACCCGGCGGCGCGAAAATGCTCATACGTCGCCTTCAGCAGTGGCACATACGAATGCAAGCGGCGCCCACGGGGGAATGTTTCTAACAGTAAATCGTCACCATACACGTACATCATCGGGCGTGGATCGGGCGTGCCAGTCAGCGTCCATAGGCTGTTCCAGCCCGCGCGTGCAGCAGCATTCATCGGGCTGATGCCGCTGCCAAATAGCGGCAGAGGGGCTTCAATAGCGCTGCGTCCCAACGGCTTCTTAACGGTGTAGGCTAGTGATTTCAAAGCGGCGAATTCATCGCGGGAACGTTCTGGTAGCAGTTCTGTAGTTATAGCGCCGCTTTCAGATGTGCGGATGCGCCGCTCTTTGGCCTGTGGTCGGGTTTGTATCTCGACAGCGAATTTGTACAGATCGCCGGGAATTGTGGTGGGCAGCGTCATCGCCGAAAGCGAGAGATAGCCAACTTCAGCCGCTTTCATGCCCACCATCACGCGGCTGCTATGCGCGATGAATTGACCGCGTTGCTTCTTAGCATCCTGCTCCGGTAAACGCAAGCTCACAGTCACGTCCACTGGCGCGGCCAGTGTGTTTTGCAGCAGGACGATAATTTCAAAGGGTTTTCCAACTCGCGGTGTGCGTGGGCGCAGGGAAGCCGCAGCATCTACCACGCCAAATTGCGCGCGCGCCCCCTGCGTTAGCTCACCCAGAATATCCGGAAAATTTACGCTTCCTGCCATAATTCGATAGATCGTTCTTTTTCGATAATCAGAACATCCTTCGCCTATTGTAACCTGAAAGTTTTTATCATGTAACAACTCATCCCGTGGAGAAGGGGTTAATCCGGTGAATCTATTTGCTCAATCCTTGAGGCGAATAATCAGATAAGGCATGCCTTATCCCTCTGCAAAATAATTTTTCGGGGTAGGGGCGCGTCCACCGCCTCATCTTCACATTCGTTGTCTCTACGGTTCAAACCCTTTTCGTGGCGCTTTCGGCGTCTTAGCGGTTCAACCTTTTTTCTCAATGTCCTCCGCGCCGTGGCGTGAGGGGTTTTTCCAACCCCGCCCTCGAATGTCAATTTGATTTTTTCAAACGATGAACTATTCTTAAACAACCGGAAATCGAAACGCAAAAGGAACCGATCAATGGCAGACACAGTAGAAATCTTAAAGCGACAGGACGTGCCGGAAAAGTATACGTGGAATGCCGAAAGCGTTTTTGCCGATGCAGACGCATGGCAGGCCGCTTATAAGGCATTAGCCGCCGATTACCCCGCCGTCAAACGCTTTGAGGGGCATTTAGGCGAAAACCCCACAACCTTATACGAATTTTTCGAAGAATCAACGCACCTAATGCGCCGCCTGCAAACCATCTATTTCTATGCCCTCATGCAACAATCATGCGATACCGCCGATGAACAGTCCAACGCTATGGTCGGGCAGGCTGGCGCGCTGTATGGTCAGGTGATCGCCGCGCTTGCATTTAGTGATCCGGAAATTCTCGAAATCGGGCTAGATACGCTGACCGCGTGGATGCAGGATCGCCCCCGTCTTGCAGCCTACACGCATTACCTTGATAACCTTTTCCGCAAACAGGCGCACGTGCGCAGCGCTGAGGTTGAGGAACTGCTAGGTATGTTGGCCGAGCCGTTCGGGCAGGTGGAAAATACCGCCGAAATGCTGACCAATGCCGAAATCGCTTTCGAATCGGCGCTCGGCGTCGGCGGCCTTGAAGTTCCGGTCACGCAGGGCAATATCGAGGAGATTAAATGGCATCCTGATCGTGAAGTTCGCCGCACCGGTTGGCAAAATTATGCGGATGGCTATCTGGCGGTTAAAGGGACGCTCTCCAGTAATTATTCGGCCTCTATTAAGCAGGCCGTTTTCAATGCGCGTGCCCGCCGCTATGACTCGACGTTGGATGACTCGTTGTTCGAAAACAACATCCCGCCGGAAGTATTTCGTAATTTGATCGATACCTACCAGAAGAATATCCCCACATGGCATCGCTATTGGGCGGTCAAGCGTAAAGCGTTGGGCGTAGACACCATGTATCCATGGGATATCTGGGCGCCGATCAGTCAAAGTCCTGAACTCGAATTTGAGCAGTCCGTCGAATGGATTTGTGAAGGACTGGCGCCTCTGGGTGAGGATTATGTCAATGTCGTGCGTAAAGGTTGCCTTGAAGATCGCTGGGTAGATGTCATGCCCAATAAAGGCAAGCGGCAGGGCGCGTTCTCATACGGCAGCTATGACACCTATCCCTTCATTATGATGAGTTGGAACGCCGGGCTGAAATCGCTCAGCACGTTGGCTCATGAACTCGGCCACAGCATGCATAGTTACGAAACAATACAGCATCAGATCTGGGCTGATAGTCATTATTCGCTGTTTGTCGCTGAAGTAGCCTCAAATTTTAATCAGGCGTTGGTACGCGCATTCCTGCTCAAGGCCAACCCCGATCCCAAATTCCAGATCGCTGTGATCGAAGAAGCGATGGACAATTTCCACCGTTATTTCTTCATCATGCCTATACTGGCGCGCTTTGAGTTGGAAATGCACGAACGCACTGAACGCGGCGAGGGCTTAACTGCCGAAACGATGAATCAGCGTATGCTGGAGCTGTTTCAGGAAGGCTACGGCGTTGAACTCGATCCTGATGGTGATCGCACCGGCATTACTTGGGCAACCTTCGGGCATCTCTACGCCCATTTCTATGTTTATCAATATGCCACTGGCATCAGCGCCGCCCATGCGCTGGCTGAAGGTATTCTCGAAGGTAAACCGGGCGCGGTAGCCAACTACCGTAAGTTCCTCAGCCTCGGCGGCTCCGTGTATCCGCTGGATGCCCTGAAGATTGCTGGTGTAGACATGACCGGCCCCGCTGCCGTCGAAAGCACCTTTGCCGTCCTCGCCCGCTATATTGATAAGCTTGAAGCCTTAGTCGGCTAGGGGCGCTGTGCCCCTAGCTTATGCTGGTTGCCCCCTCATCCTGACGAACAGAGATTGAGGGGGTGAAGGCTTTTCAGCCGCGCTTGCGTCAATCAGCTTTGGCCGGATAATTTCAGCTTGTGGCCGTCTTTTGGTGTGATGCCGCTTGCTTGGCGGATGCATCCAGTCTTTAATGGGCAGCCCGAACTTTGATGCGGTGACCCTTATATGAGGGGGTTATTTCCCCAAAAACGCGCTACAATACCGCCCATGATGGCATCATTTTTCGCTCGTTTTTCTGCGATTCTCATGGTCATATTGTTGGCTGCTTGCAGCGGCGGGGCAGTAATCTTTGCGCCAACGCCCGCACCTGCCGATGCGTCTCCAACCGCTTACACCCATCCGAGCGGCGTTTTCTCCATAAATATGCCCCGGCAGTGGCCCGTCTATGAGCAGTACACCACCAATCTCGTCAGCGCATCGTTCGCCCCGCCCAATAGCAGCGAAACGGCGATTACCGTCTCGGTGATCGATCTCGGGCAGGAGATCGATTCGCAAACGTTTGGTCAGTTGATCGAGCAGTATCAGGCGCAGGTGCGTCCGGATATTGAAACCTATAGCGAGCAAAACCGCGAAGCCTTAGGCGATGGAAGCTGGCGCATGACCGGCTTGCGGCTTGCGCCAGCGGGTGGTACCGAACAGGTCAACACCTTTTTGCAGCGTGACGGCTCACAGTTTGCCGTCTTAGAAGTGGTTGTGCCGGAGGATCCAGTTTTAGCAGGGCAGTTAGAGTTAGCGGCGAATACGCTGTCGCTTTCTTCTATAAGTACGCTGTCCCCGGCGGACTTTTCGACGCTGGCTTTCGTCAAACCCGCCTCGCTCGGTTTTTTGCACGTCGCCACATGGACTACGCCCGAAGGTGTTTTCTTCATCACTGGCGAAGTCGCCAATTACGGCGCCTCGTTGGTCAGCAATTTACCGGTAGAAGCCGCCTTTCTCACCGCTGATGGCCTTTCTGCTGGCGGCGCGATAGATACCATCATCGGCTATGGCATTGAGCCAGGCGGCTTTGCCCCCTTCAGCTTGCGCTTTGGTGGCGGCCAGCCCTCTATTGCTCAGGATTTTACGCTGCGACTGGGTGGCGAAACCTGGCAGAATGATCCCGATGCGGTGATCTACGGGGCAAACGCGCTGGAATGGACGGACGTATCTGGCTTTAATGCGGACGGTAACTTGACCATCAGCGGAGAAATTACCAGCGTGAAAGATAGCTCAGTATATAACCTGCGCGTCTTTGTGACTGTATTTGACGGCCAGCAGCGGGTGATCGGCGCGGCATGGGCAGATGTTACCCCGCAGCTTTTAGCGGGTGAAAGCGTAAATTACAGCCTGATCCTGCCTGATCTGGGCGGAGACCCGGTGAACTATATTATCGGCGCGCAGGCGACGGACTAGACCTATGGCGATAGATTATGCAATTGAATATGCGTGCGTTCCACGCGAACAATTCGGCACCGAAGGCATCCTTGATCGTTTGAAAGCAGCAGAGCGCGCGCAAAATGTGATCCATCTTTTCCGCGAGGGGGGCGATCAGCGCCCACCTTCCGAAATGGGCTTTGAGATGGTACGCAGTCAGCCTGACGGGAGCGAAGAAACCCGCGTGGTCCTAGTGCAGGAAATGCTCGATCTAGCTGACGAACTCAAGCCGTTTTCCGGCTGTTGTGAGGGTTGCCCTGCCAATGTCATGGGTGCGCCCTTCAGCTGTTCCGGGCAAATTGCCTACCCGATTTCATCACGTGCGGAAGGATGGCTGCTGGAACAGCTTCCGGGCATCGAACAGCCGATTGTCTGGCTGCTGCTGCGTGAAGGCGTGGTCGCCAACGGCTATACCGGCGATGCGGCACGTTCCCTGCGCGTAAATCCAGCCTATTTTGAAGAACGCAGAGTGCGCGGGCGTGACATGGGCGAATTTACCATGAGCGCCGATCAAATTTTCGAGATGTTATTCATGGTTGGCAGCATAACCCCCGCCCATGCCGGTATTCTACTGCTGTTGTTGGGCGCTGTTCCGCGAGAGATAGAAGCGCCTACAGTGGTAACCCTTATGAACGGGACCATCACGCGAGAGCAGATTGAGAGCGAATTTCCGTTTATCTTGCAGGATGATCCGGGTGATGATGGCACAATACGCGATCTCAAGCGTTTCTTCCTAACCTTGCATACCGCATGGAAGCTGAATCAGCGTTTGTATCTGGACGCATAAAGTCCCGCTGCTGGCAATCTAGAATGTGAAGCCCGGAACCCGGCAGCACGGCAAAATTCTGGGAGGGAATGGCTCATGATAAAACTACAATTTTGCGGCGCAGCCAGAACTGTAACCGGTTCGCAGCATCTGATCGAGGTGAACGGGCAGCGCGTTTTGCTGGACTGCGGCATGTATCAGGGTAGGCGCGCTGAAGCAAATGAGCGCAACCGCACCTTCCCGTTTGATCCAAAATCTATCAATGCGCTGGTGCTTTCCCATGCTCACATTGACCATTCCGGCAATATTCCGAATCTGGTTAAGCAGGGGTTTAACGGCGAAATTCTGTGTACCTATGCCACCCGCGATCTCTGTTCCGCCATGCTTATGGACAGCGCCCATATTCAAGAAAGCGACGCTGAATACGTCAACAAACATAAATTGAAGAAGGGCGAGCCGCCGGTAAAACCGCTTTACACACAGGCGGATGTCATGCGTTCGCTGGATAATTTCTCCAGCGTCGGTTATGACCGCCCGCGGCAGATCGTCCCCGGCGTGACCGTCACTTTGCGGGATGCCGGCCATATGTTGGGCAGCGCCTTCGTGATCCTAGACATTGAAGATTTTGAAGACAAACGCCATTTTCGGCTGATTTTTAGCGGCGATCTAGGGCGGACAGGTATGCCGATCTTGCGCGATCCCTATACCGTTGATGGCTGCGATGCGCTGATTATGGAAAGCACCTATGGAGATCGCCTTCACCCGCCATTTGAAGATGAAACGAAGGCGCT
>JACSRP010000129.1 GCA_014879665.1 Anaerolineae bacterium
CTGCGTATAATATGCAGTGTGCCGACTTTTGTAGGAGTGTTATACATGAGTGCCACCCCCGGAGCTAACCCTACTTCTCCCACACCGATTAAACCGCCGCAGCCAGTTCATACGCTGCCTCCATCGGAAATTACGCTGCGCACGTTTCGTGAAAGCAAGTGGCGCTTCATGTTCTGGATTAAGGTCATTGTCAGCTTGAGCATCTGGTACTGGACGGTTTACCGGCACAATTCCATCACGCTGACCACCGAAAAAGTAATTCAGCGGCGCGGATCATGGATTTCCAACAATGAAACCGCGATTTATATCCGCGATATTCGGGATGTCACGACAAACAGCTCGATCTTCGGCAAAATTTTTGGTTATGGCGATATTATTTTGAGTTCGTCTGGCGGCGTGGGGGCGGAGATCAAGGCTATAGGGCTGGCCGGAGCGGATATCGCGCGGAAGTTCGTGTTCGATTTGCGTGATGGCCGGTTAGACGATCCCCGTTTGCAAACTATGCTCGCCAGTAACGCGCCCGACGATTCTGAGGATTAGCCCTGCGCCTTTCACCGAGGCAGGTATATGCGCCAGTTCGCCCGACGCTCGAACCGTCGGGCTAGAAACAACCGCTGGAGCAGGCCGAAAACTGCCCGTCCTAAGGCACTCTTTAGGATGTCGCCGCCGGTCGTAGGCCGAAGCTTACGGCGGCGTGCGCATTTTCCCCCAACGGTCACTTAAATGCGATCACCCCAAAGGCTTCAGGCCGTTTAGCGACGTTCTTAAAGCCTGCCGCCTCTAGGCGTTTGATCACGCCGGGGACAATGCGCGCACCGCTGGCGCTGTTAAGGTCGCCAATATAGTGGAACAGCCGCCCACTGCGCCGCAAAATGCGATATAGCCCGCGATAATATTCGCCTGAATATAAATCGCCAGATAAAGCCATGGTCGGAGGATCGTGGACAATGCGGGTGAAACTGTCTGGCTCAAAATCTTCAATCACTTCGGCGCTGTCGCCCAGTCGCCGCTCAATGCGCGGGTTGATGAACAGCTCGCGCGACCATGGATTGAGTTTTGCGGTTTCCACTACTGCCGGGTCTAGCTCGATGGTGATCACTTCCTGCGCGCGTTTGGATGCCTCAATCGCGGTATAGCCCAACCCCATTGAAGTATCCAGCACAATACCAGAGGGCTGTGCTGCGCGTATCTTCAGCTTTGTGTCTTCCATCGGGTCAACATGCTTGATGCGGTGCATCGGGAAGCCAGCGACCAGCAGTGCAGGCGCGCCTTTCGTCGGATAGAGTGATACGTGGCGGCGAGTTTCCTCAGAGACGAAGAATATTTTTTTCGGGGTGAGCCGTTCCCCGGAACTTTCGAGGGTATAGCAGGCGTTGTCACTATCTGCGACTTTACCCAGATCCTCCCACGACAGGGTTCCGGCCTCGAAAATGCACCCATCATTGGTCAAACGGGCGGTTGTTTTGCTCAACCCCAAATCCAGCGAGGTTTCGGCGTCTGCATCACCATGACGGTGCGCTTTCAGCAGCGGCGCGGCTTGAATATGTGAAATGACGGGCTGTTCGGTCATCAATGCCCCAGAATGGGCGCGGTTTCAGCATCCCAGAAGATATTGGCGGGCTGCCCGACCTGAAATGTTGTGTCCGAACGTAAACCGAAGTTTTGAACACGCGCCACCACACTGTGACTGGCGCTGCCAAAATTCACCATATAGCGCGTATCGGTGCCGATATAGTTGGAGTAGGTCACGATTCCTTCGACTTGATTGATATCAGGATCCCGGCGCAGCGCCGCCTTGTTGTCTTCAACTGTGGCCGTACTGCCGTTATCAAATTTGACAACGCCTACGGTTGGAAACAGGTTTATTTTCTCAGGGCGCACGGCGATGGTCACCTCTTGCCCAACCGTGATTGAAGGATCGTTACATAACGCCTTCACCATCAGATTATCACCAAGGTCTACCCAGCCGAATTGATCCTCAACCCGATCCAACCGCCCGGAGAGGAAATTGGTTTCGCCGATGAAATCAGCGACAAAGCGAGAATTGGGCGTCTCGTAAATCTGATCTGCGGGGCCAATTTGCAGCACTTTACCGCGATCCATCACCGCGATCCGGTCGGCCATAGACATGGCTTCTTCCTGATCGTGAGTGACGAAAATGAAAGTGATACCTAATTGCTCCTGCATTTGCGCCAGTTCAAACTGCATTTCCTTACGTAATTTCAAGTCCAGCGCGCCCAGCGGCTCATCCAACAGCAGCACGGCGGGTTCATTGACTAAAGCGCGGGCTAAGGCCACACGCTGCTGCTGCCCGCCGGAAAGCTGACGCGGCCTGCGGTCATACTGGTTCAGGCGCACCATTTCTAGTGCCTTCTGTGCCCGTTTGCGCGCTTCAAGTTTTGAGACACCCTTCATCTCAAGGCCGAACATCACGTTTTGCAGTACGCTCATATGCGGGAACAGCGCGAAATCTTGAAACACCGTGTTCACCGGGCGGTGAAATGGCGGCACATTCTGCATCGCTTTGCCGCGCAGCAGTATTTCGCCGCTGGTGGGGTCTTCGAACCCGGCGATCATTCGCAGCGTCGTCGTTTTACCGCAGCCACTTGGCCCGAGCATGGCGAAAAACTCGCCCCGATAAATATTAAAAGAAACATTGTCCACTGCGCGGAATGACTCGCCACCTTTGGTCGGAAATTCCTTAATAATATTCTTGATTTCGATGTCTACCGGCTGTGCCGACATGATTTTTCCTCGAAAGTTTGCATACCGCGCCTGAATATAAAAAAGGTGCAGGGCTGCGACCCTGCACCCGAATGCTTAATTTTGCCTAGCCGCCCAAAGCCACGCGAATTTCGTCCCACGCATAGCTAAACTCTACTTCAGCTTCGGGTACTGCAACAATGCTGAACAGGTTTTCCATAATTTCTGGCGGCGGGTAAATACCGGGGTTGTTCAGCAGTTCTTCATCAATCAGACCCAGATCAATGGCGGTCTGGTTTGGCGAACCGAATGCAGTGTAATTGCTGATGTCTGCGCCGACCTGCGGGTCGAGGATGTAATCAATGAACGCTTCGGCCAGCGCATGATTTGGCGCGCCGGCGGGAATAACGAGATTGTCCATCCAGAACACCGCGCCTTCGACAGGCACAGCATAGCCGAAATCATCGCATTCACAATCGGCTATGATCTGGAAGATGTCGCCATTGTATTCAACGGCAATATCCACATCGCCGCGCGAAAGCAGCGTTTGACCATCGTCGGCCGCAAACGCGACCACATTGCTGCCGTTGGCGATCAGATAATCGCGGGCTTCGGCAATTTCATCGGGGTTAGAGGTATTGACATCATAGCCTAGATTGTTCAAGGCGACGCCCATCATTGCGCGGGGATCTTCCTGCCAGGCAACCGGGCCATCATGGTTCCAAACGTCATCCCAGCTTTCGATAACCCCGACTGATTCGACGTTATAGCCTAGGCCGAGCGTGCCCCACTGATAAGGTATGCTGTATACGTTGCCGATGTCAAAAGGCTGATCCAACAGCGTTTCGGTGATGTGAACAAGATTTGGCACATTTGCATGATCAATTGGCTCTAAGAGACCTTCGCCAATCATGATTTCAACGGTATTGTCGGTTGGAACCGTGATGTCATAGCCGGGGTTGCCCTGACGCAGACGAGCAAGCATATCCTCGTTGCTGCCGTACACGTCGTAATTCACGGTCACACCACAGGCCGCCTCAAAATTCGAAATGGTGTTTTCGGCCACATAAGTAGACCAGTTGTATACACTCAGCGTTTGCCCTTCAAAACCTTCGGGGCAAACCCATGGTTCCAATTCTACTGCGGGCGTCGCTTCTTGCGCGAAAGCGAGGGCAGGAATAACAGAAACTGCCGCTAACCCGAACCCGATCAGCCATTTACGCATACTGCCTCCATAGATAAACACTAGCTTGTAGAGAATTGACCAGCCGTTTATACCTTTTTTTCACGACACGTCAAGCCGAGAATCATGACATATTCCGCGTCATTTTCACAGCACAATTTATTACGCGGAAGCGGCACCAGGTGGGCGTTCGATGGGCGATACATGAAATGCTCATCCTTCACAGCGCGTTTGAACTATTAGCGGGCGACGGCCGCCACGACCGCTTCCCATGCTTCGGCATATAGAGCATGACTTTCCGGAGTGGTGCTGTTTTGAAATAGGCGCTCACGCAGCGGCACAGGCGGATAAATAGCTGTGTTCGTCAGCATCGAAGCTGTGATATATCCATATTCCATCGCCGCCTCGTTGGGGGTGGCAAAAGCAATATAATTGCTGATGTCTGCCCCCACACGTGGATCGAGGATGTAATCAATGAAGGCATGCGCCAGGGCGGGATTTGGCGCATTCACCGGAATGACTAGATTATCTGTCCACAATAACGCGCCTTCAACCGGTATCGCGTAGGCAAAATTCTGACATTCGCATTCAAGCAGTATCTGGAAAATATCACCGCTGTATTCGACAGCAATATCTACGTAGCCGGCGCTTAACAACGCCTGACCATCGTCATCAGCAATTGCCAGCACGTTGCCGCTGTGGGCAATCAGAAAATCACGGGCGGCGGCCAGCTCTTCTGCGCTGGTTGAATTTGGCTCTAAGCCAATCATCTTCAGGGCGATGTCTATCATGATGCGCTGATCATTTAACCATGCCACTGGGCCGTTGTAATCGAATATTTGCTGCCAACTGGTGATCTCGCCGGTTTTGGCGCTGTTGTAGCCGACGCCAATTGTGCCCCACTGGTAGGGGACGCTGTAGACATTGCCGGGGTCAAAAGGTGGATTTTCAAGCGTAGATGCAATATTCACCATGTTGGGAATTGCGGCGTGATTCAGCGGTTGCAGCAGGCCGCTACCAATCATCAAGGCCACCGCGTAATCTGTGGATACCACAATGTCATAAACGCGACTGCCCTGCTGCAGGCCGGCCATCACTTCTTCATTGCTCGTGAATAAATCGTAGTCTACCGTGACATTACAAATATCTTCGAAATTAGAAATTGTATTTGGGGCGATGTAGGTGTCCCAGTTCCAGACGCGCAGTTCCTGCCCGCTAAAATCGTCGGGGCATACCCATCTGGTGGTTGGCTGCCCGAAAACCAGAGAGGTTGGCGCTATCAGCAGCAGCATCCCGGCCAGCAATACTGTGAACACGCGAAAGCTTGCTCGCTGAAAAATTACCATGCCCTAATCCTTTCAAACTTTGCTGCGGCCAGATACGCGAATCATGCTACTTTGATCTTATGGCAAACAGCGCCGCGAAGTATGCAGGTTTGTGGGGAAGGGAACTACACAGCGATCGTTGGGGGTCAGTATTCAAGCGCATTTGGGGCGCTCTGGCCTGTTTCTACGGCTTTGTTCGATGCTGTAAAAGCTGTGATGCCCTCCCGTTCTTGAAGAATATTACGCGGAAATTGTGCGCTGGTTTTGCTGATAGGGATACAGCACCTTTCCGCCTACACTCATCATCACCCCACCTCTAGTGAATATCGGTAAGATGGCCGATGTGTACAGCGCCCTGATTGCGGTACAATAGCATTGATAGGATTGTGCAGGTGTAGGAGTAGTTTATATGAACCTAATGGCCATATTAGTTACCCTGGCGATTGTTGGTACGGCATTAGGCACGGTGGCCGCGATGATGTATGCCGTTTCGCGCGAAAAACATGAACATGAAGAATGGTTCATTCCGCCTGAAGGGACTGCAGCGACGCAGCCTGCCGGCACGTCCGGCGCTGCTGCCCCCAACGAATAACCTTCTCCGCTGTTCCTTTAGCGCCACTTGAACCGCCTTTCGCTACGTTTTACGATTATTCCTTTTGGAATAGCTCTTACGCTGGCGCTGCTGGCGGTTTTGTTTTTTCATCAACTGGCGCTCACAGATCGCATCCTCGGACGCGGGGATCCGTTCACCTACTTTATGCCGCTGTGGCATGCCCGTGATGCTGCCTTTCACAGTAGAAACCTCCCTTTATGGATGCCGAATCTGTTTATGGGCGTGCCACTGCTGGCAAACAGCCAGATCGGCACGTTCTACCCGCCCAACTGGTTTTCACCACTGGCAGATGCCGCAGTCTCGATTAAATACAGCTTAATCGCCCACGCATTATTTGCCGCTTCTGGCGCATACCTAGTGGCGCGACGCACGCTGCAAACCAGCCGACCCGCCAGCATTGCCGCGGCTGCCTGCTTCGCATTTGGCGGCTTGATGGGCGCGCAAAGCGAACACATCAACCAGTTTCAGGGTCTGGCGTGGCTGCCATGGCTGTTTCTGCTGCTGCATTTGAGCGCAGTATCTGCAACCCGCAGGCGCTGGCTGTTCATGGCGCTTTTGCTGGGCGCGGGGCTGGCGCTGCAATTTTTCAGCGGGCATACCCAAACGGTCTGGATTACGATTGCGGGGCTGGCGCTCTATGCGTTGTGTTTACGACGCTGGCAGGGCATCGCGGCCTTAGTGACCGCCGGGGCGATCATGATTCCGCTGGTGCTGCCGCAGTTGATACCGACTCTGGAGCTTTCGCGCCTCTCTCTGCGCAGTCAGGGGCTTTCGGTCAACGAGGCACTGTCTTTCTCGCTATCGCCCTTCGCCTTCGGGCGCGGACTGCTGCCTAATTATGAGGCCAACGCGCCGGTTTTTCCTGAATATGTGGCTTATATTGGCGTGATTGGGCTGGGATTAGCGGTGATTGGCGCGCTCACAAAAGCGCCGGGTCGCTGGCGCTGGCTGATCATCGCTATTTTCGGGCTGCTACTGGCCTTTGGCGCGTTCAACCCGCTGTACTGGCTGCTGGCAAATTTCCCGCCATTTAACTTATTCCGCGTACCGGCGCGCTGGCTGGCGCTGTTCGTGCTGGGTGCATCCATGCTGGCGGCTTTGGGGCTAGATGGGCTGATTACAAGCCGCCGTTTGAAGATTGTGATTGCCACGATCACTGTGATCGCGATCATGATTTCGTCGGTGCTGGCCGCGCGCGCACCAGATGGCGATATGCCAACTGCGGCGCTGCAAACGGTTATGGCATGGCTGATCGCTGGCGCGGTTTTTCTGGTGCTGGCGCTGCTGGCGAAGCGGCGGCGATACGCGCGTTATCTGCTGGTTGTAGGGCTGCTGATCGAGCTGTTCATCGCTTCTTCGGCGCTACCCTATAACCAACTGGTGATGCCGGATGCTGCATCAGATGCCCGATTGAGCGTTTATCAATTGAATGTGCTGCAAGCTGATGAGATTGCGCCGGGGCGGGTGTTAAGTATCAGCGGGTTGGAATGGGATCCGTATGATCTTCAGGCGATCACCGCGCGCTATCAGGATGCCGGGTTTTCGGAGATTTCTCTGCATACGGCGCTGACTGCGGTCAAACTGCAAGAGATACTCTCACACAATTTGCCGGCTTTGTGGGGCATTCCGTCAGTAGATGGCTACGATGGCGGCGTGCTGCCAACGGCATGGTACAGCGAATGGACGGCCAATTTCACGCCCGATGGTCATGGCGTGCAGGATGGCAGACTGCGCGAAGTGCTGGCGATTGATCCCACTTGCAATGGCGCCTGTGTGCCGCTGCTGGAACTGCTAAATGCAATGGACGCGCGCTATTTAATCCTCGATAAAACGCATGACCTATTCATTGAGGATGTGGCCTACGATACCGGTTTGCCACAGACCGGGGCGGCGGTTTTTGCTAACCCGCAGCAGTTTGAGGCGGACGAAATTCGCGTACTATATCGCTGTTTGCCCGAAACAAGCTGTGATGCGCCTGTCGTTTCTAGCGATGGGCAGGGTATTGGAATCATCAGCGAGGATATGCCTGCCCGTTTTGCTCTTGAAGCGCCGCTTACCCCCTCTGAAGTTACGGTTGAGGCTCCGGAAAATACGGTGATTGCGGCAGTGACGCTGGTGGATACCCGTACTGGCGATTTTCGGCAGTTAGCGCCTGCGCCATTCACCCGGATATTGTCCAGCGATATAAAGCTGTATGTGAACGATCAGGCGGCGCGGGCGTGGCTGGTGAATGATCTACAAGATGAGCAGCGGATTGAAGGCGAGATTACATTTTTGGACTATACGCCTGCGCATGTAATGCTTACGGTTAATGCCTCCGAAGCCGCGATGCTGGTGCTGGCAGACGCTTACTATCCTGGCTGGCTAGCGACGGTCAACGGCGAGCCTGTTGAGATCAACAGGGTGAACAGCATGTTCAGAGCGATTCCGGTGCCGGAAGGCGAATCACAGGTTGAGTTTGTCTACGCGCCAAGTTGGATGCCGGGGATATTGATCGTTGGCGGCGCTGCATGGGTGGGATTTGCTGTGATACTGCTGGTTTTGGCGGGATTTCAGAGGGCGCAAACCCACAAACCCACAGTGTGAGATCGCCGGGACGGTTTGCGAACCGCCCCGACGATGAATTGAGGGGCTTGCCTTAAAACGGCATGGTGAAGGTGGGGTCTTGGGTCACGTTGTTGTAGCGAATCTCGAAATGCAGGTGCGGCCCGCTGGAATTACCAGTTGAACCTACTGAAGCGATATTTTGCCCCGCACTGACATACTGCCCGCAGCCTACATTGATCGCGCTCAAGTGACCATACAGGGTCATGTAAGAGCCGTGTGCCAGCACCACCGTATAACCGTAACCGTAAGAGTTCCATCCGGCAAAGACGACAGTGCCGCCGTTGGCTGCTGCAACGGGAGCGCCAGTGGACGCGGCCAGATCAACGCCGGTGTGATAGGAAGAGTAGCCTCGCGTCCATTGATAGTTGCCCGGTGACATCGGATAGACCCAGGTGCCGGGGTTGCCAGGGTTATCCACCCAACCGCAGCTTCCGGGGTCGCCCGGCTCAAAGATGATCTGCCCGCCGGATGCGCTTGAATTTTGCGCGCCGCTGGTAGAGGTGTCGCGGGTTTCAATACGCGCTGTCCAGGTGATCTGTTCGGCTTCGCCGCCGGGGACTACTACCTGCGTCCCTACTGGCAGAACTGAGCCGGGATCAGCGCTAAAAAGATCGTTGTAGGGCGAGTCAATAATCGCGTAGGGGTCAACGCGGAATTGTTCGGCGATTTGCTGAATGGTTTGCTCTGAGGGAACGGCCCATAATGCGCCATCTACAGGCAGGATATTGATGGTTCGTCCCGGCCTCAAGCCGCCGATGATGCTGCGATCATTGGCCCAAGCGATAGATTCTGGTTTCAGGCCATAGCGTTCAGCGATGCTAAAAATGGTATCGCCAGATTGTATTTCGTATTGAATCACTTCAGAGCGCGGGCGATCCGGGATGATAGTGAAGGGGCTGTAGGTATCGCGCACCATGCTAAAGCCGGCATTTTGAATTGTCGCCAGTTCTGAAGATACCGGCTGATTCAACAGCGCCGCCATTAGCCCCGGATCAAGCGTTGGCTGAACCGCGATTTGAGGAACGACAGTAGGCTGTGCTGATTCGGTCGTTGGCTGCACCGCCAGCTCCGGATTCGTCGTCGGTATAGTTTCAACAATCCCGTTATCAGGAGTTGGCGGGGTTTGACCGGGAAGCAGCAAGACAAGCATGGTTGCGCCAGTTAGCAGCAGCGCGACCGCCATGAGCAGCGCCCCGATGCCGCGCCTACCACCGGCGCTGCTGGAGCGAATGGTTTCGACTTTGCCGGTATCTGCCATGTAATCCGGCGTCGGCTCATCCTGAAAAAAGTCGTCGTTCATTTCTGAAAAGACCTCAAATTAACACTGACTGCGCGGGGAAACCCGTTTGCAACCCGTCGCAATACTAATGTTGCCAGTTCAAGGCTGCAATAGACGTTTTGCCTACGCGCACAATATCTGCACAAAACGATTTGTGGTGATGAATGACCCTCACCCGCTTCGTTTAGCTGTCCACTCCCGTTTAACGGGCGCGGACGTTGGTCGGGGAGATGGCCAAAGGTTCTGCCTAACGAACGCCCGGATTAATTAAACGCCACGTAATCAATGGTGAACGGAAGCGAAGGAGAGGTTAGCGGCAGAACCAGCCCTGATTGATCAAAATTTGGCACAATCAGGCGGTTGCTGGCAGCATCATAGTCTACATCGCTGGAGCCGCGAAACAGCCCGGCGATATAGTCGAGCGCATTATTTTCAATATCTACGCGGGCGATACCGTTCTGCCCTAATGCCGCTACATACAATGTGCCGTCGGGCAGCACCACTGCGCCGTCAAAGCCGGGCGGGGTTATGCCACTTTCGGGATACTGAAAGATCACGGTTGTGCTGCCATCTTCAACGCTGATGCGATAAATCGTGTTGGTTTCAGGATCGGTGGCGATGATCGCGTCATTCAGCGCATCATATGCCAGCCCGACTATTGCGCTGGAGGTACCTTCGGGGGGGGAGGGTGGCGACCACCATACTTCGCCGGAAGGGATCGTGTCACTCTCTGGCAGCCTGAAGCGCAAAATCTGGTTGCGACCGGAATCGCTCACATAAAAGTTACCCCGCGTATCCAGTGTTATATCGTTCGGGGCGATGAAGCCTTCGCCGTCTGTGGGTTCGCCGGCATTTGTTAAATCCCCGGCCAGCGTCAGCCGCCACAAACCGCCGCCAGAGGTGCGCGGGTCTGTATCTCCAGCGTCCACAATGAGCAGCGTATCGTCGTTCAATGGTTCGAGCGCGCTGACCGAGCCGATTAGCGCACGCGCGCCGCTGATTTCGGCAGTATTGCCGTTTGGCTGAATTACCCAGACAGCGCCGGAAGCAAAACTACCCGTGTAGACGATGCCATCATCGGCTACCGCGACGGCTGCCGGGAACGAGTCAGGGTCGGGCAGTTCAGCCAATACCCCGACTCGCACTTCCGGTACCAGCGCCACGGGCAGCGAGCGCCCGCTGTTTAGCGAGCCTGCCACTAGCGCCAGCGCGATAGCGCCAATGATGAGCAATCCGCCGATAAAAATCATGAGAAAGACAAAGCGCCGCTGGCCCAGCGGCAGACGATTTAGACTTTGCACTATAGAACCCTCTGAAAAAAACACATTGCGTATCAGCCGGAAATCAACCGCTGCACCAGCAATACTATTGCCAGACAAATTGCCCAACCGGCGTATCCGGCGATCAGAATTTGCCAGATGCCCCAGCCTGCCCGCGCCGCAAAATAGGCGATGAACAGGAAGAAAAAGGTGGGGATCAGCCCGATAATCAAGCCGCCGACCAGATCAGCAAAACCTTCTTTATCTTCAGGATTGCCGCTGGAGACGATATACATGGCTAAGGGGATATTGATCGGCATGGTTGCCAGAATTACGGTTAGCGCCCGCGAATAGGTTCGGACGATTGCGACGAGAATGATGATGCCGATGCTGACGAGAACCGGAGTGACGCGCTGCCAATCAATTTGCACGATTATGACCGCCTTGAATATGCCTGAATCATAACAAGCGCCCGCATTCGAGGCTAGGTTCGAGTGCGGGCGACCTGTACCTGAATATTTGATTGACCCGCAGGTTGGCTAAATAGGCGAGACGGGAAATGCGCCTTCCCTTTTCAGGGGGCGACCTAGCAGAGCCGCCCCAATGGCGATGTAGATGAGAGGGTGCTTCCTAATGTACCAGCGCGGGCGCAGCTTCAACGGCGCCGGGTAGGAAGAAGAAAGCTAACGCTACGATCAAATATACCGCCAGCAGCATGGCGCCTTCCAGCCAGTTACTTTCACCGTCCTGCGCGATGAAGGCTGCGATTATTGATGCGCCGATCAAAGTGATCAACTCATATTCGTTGAATACCAGCAGCAGTCGCTGCCCCATGAGCAGGCTGATGAACAGCAGCACCGGCGCGACCAGCAGCGCCACCTGCAAGCTCGATCCTAACGACACGGCAAGGCTTAATTCCATCTTGTTCTTGATGGCAACTTGCACGGCGACCAGATGCTCGGCGACGTTGCCGACCAGTGGGATGATGATGATGCCGAGGAAGAACTCGGTTAGGCCAAGCTGCTGCGTGACTGGCTCGACTGCGCCGACCAGCGTTTCGCTGACGATGGCGGTGCCGACTGTTGCCAAAATCAGCATGATGACCGAAAAACGACGCGTCCAGCGGGCTTCGTGAACGACGGCTGGTTTGCGATTTACGGCGGCAACTTCGCTCGTGCCTTCATCTATATGAACTTCGGCAGGCTTGCCGACGCGGAACGAGTAGAGTACAGAAAGGACATAAAGGGTGATCAGAATAACGGCTACCCCTTCGTTGAACAGCAGCTCACTTTCAGGGTTCGTCGCTAATCCGGGATCAAAGAGGGAGGGAATCGCCAGCGCCACGACCGCCAGAATTAAGAGGGTGGCGTTCAATCCTGCGCTCCGGCGATCAAATATCTGGGTGCCATTTTTCAAGCCGCCCAGCAGCAGACTTGCGCCAAGTACCACCAGCAGGTTACCGATGATCGAGCCGGTAATGGAGGCACGCACGAGGTCTAGCAGCCCCGCCTGAATGGCGAAGATGGCGATGATCAGCTCGGCG
Organism: Anaerolineae bacterium; assembly: GCA_014879665.1. Classification (GTDB taxonomy): domain Bacteria; phylum Chloroflexota; class Anaerolineae; order Aggregatilineales; family Phototrophicaceae; genus Flexifilum. Next base: position 12,513 of record JACSRP010000129.1, read on the forward strand.
GCGTTGCCGAGTGTGGCGTTGAGCAGCCCGCCAAATTTCGGCCCGGTGTAGATGGCCAGTTCTTCGGTGGCTTCACCGATCAACTTTGCCAGCGGGATCAGGCCGATGGCCGACAAAATAAAGATCAGGATAGGGTCGGCATGCAGCAGTTCGGCGACAATCGCCGCCACGCCCACCACCAGCAGGTAATAAATCGGATTGCTCAGTTTGAATTTCATATGGCTATTTTCTCCCCCTCATATTTCTTCAATAAGAGATCAGCCGTCCAATTTGCCAGAAATGGGAATAAATCGCCAATTTCTGCTTCACGCTGATCCTGCGGCAGTGCTAAGAGCGCCTCAATACGCGCCTGTATCGCCTCTAGATCGGCCGGATCGGCATAATTCCCTAGTTCAGCGAACAGCGTTTCGTGGGCGCGTTTGCGCTCCATCACCTCCAGCCCATCCAGCATTTGCCGGTGCGGCGGCCCTTCCCAGATATTGACGATCATCGCTTCGCGCAGCCAGCGTTCGACGCCAAATTCAGCCAGCGTACCCTGCCCGCCGTTCACTTCCATCGCCCACTTAGCGGTTTGTACGGCAAATTCCGCCGTCCAGTATTTGGCGAGGTGGGTGATCAGCCGGAAATAATGGAATCGATCCGAATAATGCGGCGCAGGTTCTTTCCAGATTTCTTCCAATAATTTGACCGTCTCCCACGCCATACAGAATCCGCGCTTCAAATCGTGGCAGCGGGTTTCAAATTGGCGGCGCATCAACGGTTGATCGATCAGCCGCTTGCCGAAAATCTGGCGATTGGCGGCGAAATGATAAGCATCCAGAAAGGCGCGGTGTGCCAGCGCGATGCTGCCAACGTTATTACATACTCGCGATAAATTCAGCACTTCCATGATCAGGTAAATGCCGTGCGATGCTTCACCCAATAAGTAGGCTTCGCTGTTATTCAGCTCAATTTCGCCGGTTGGTACCGAGCGCGTGCCGATCTTGTCTTTCATGCGGCGCAGGGTTACGTTCAACGTCCCGTCTTCCCGCTGACGGGGAACCAGAAAAAGCGCCAGCCCGCGCACGCCTTCGCGCGAACCTTCCGGCCTTGCGGCGACTACGGCAATATCGGCATTGGCGTTGCTGCTAAAGTATTTTTCACCGTTCAGATGCCATAGATTGCGCTCAGGATCGATCAGCGTGGCACGGGTTTTGACCGACGCACCCAGATCGCTGCCGCCGCCGATTTCGGTCATCCAAGTTGCGCCCTGCCAGTTTGCGCCGAATTCATTCAGCAGATGATGCAGCGCGGTATCCCGTATTTCGCCGGAAGCATACTTATCTACGGCCGCCGCCGTAGCTAAACTGACGGTATACGGGCAGTACAGGCCGGTGTCATAGAATGAAGTCAGATAACCGAACTGATAGGCATCGCGCAGGCTGTTTGAAAATGCCCGCCAGACGGTACCCGCTTGATAACCCTGCCGCAGCATTCGCCAGTAATCGGGCGGATACACAATTTCGTCAATTTGCCGCCCGTGCAGATCATATTTTTTGATCCACGGGGTTCCGGCGCGATCAACTGCGGTTGAAATATTGATGCCTTCGGATTCCCAGAATTGATTGTAATCGGATAGGGCATCTGGCGATTGCAGAGTGCCGATCATCGCTTCAAGGAATTTTATAGGCGATTGAATGAAGGTTTCATTGAACATAATGTGCCTCGAAATAAATAGACTAGCGATCACGCTAACTTTAGTTAACACCGTAGTATAGCGGTGATGGTTCGCCTGCACTATTTGAGATTAGCGAGAACATGACGATATACATCCAGCGTAGCTTTCGCGGTTTTGCGCCAGTTGAAATGGGTGGATCTGGCGAGGCCGCGCGTTCTCAAATCTTCTTTTAGACTATCGTCTAACAGTAGCGACAAAATTGCCGCAGCCATGCCGCGCGAACCGCCATCTTCAACTAGAAAGGCGGCGTCAGCGGCTACTTCTTCGATCACCGGAATTTTGTTGGCGACGACGGGCGTGCCGCTGGACATGGCCTCCAGCGCGGGTAGGCCGAAGCCTTCATAACCGGTGGGGTAAGCGAATATTTCAGCCAGACGGTAAAGCGATGGCTTGTCGGCTTCTTCTACCAGCCCGATAAAACGGACGGCGTCGTTCAGCCCGGCAGCTGCAATTTCTGCGGGAATATCAGGGAAGGGCGGCTTTCCCCATTCAGGGATACGTCCGGCCAGAATTAGCGGAACTTCATTATCCAGCGGCGGCGCGACATAGGTATAAGCGGCGATGAGCTGGCTAACCTGTTTGCGGGAGTCGTAGCTGCCCATATACAGCACAAAACGATCCGGCAGATCATATTTTTGACGAACGGCTTGATCCTGTTCGGCGCCGATCATGGGGTGAAAGGCTTCATCGGCGGCCAGCGGGGTGACGGTGATAGCTTCAGCGGGGATGTCTAGATATTTTTGAATATCTTCGCTGGCAGCTTTGCTGATGGTGAGGATATGCCCGGCGCCGCGCGCGGCGGCACTTTGCAGGCTGGTATACAGGCGGGGTAATAAACCGCTGGCGTATTCGGGCAATGCCAGCGGAATGACATCCAGCACGCTGACCACAAGCGGAATTGGCGAAGACAGAGGGCCGCCCCAATAGGGAACATGTGCGAGATCCGCTTTTGCTTTCCCTGCGGCGGCTGGAAATGCGCGCTGTTCAAACCATACTTTGCCCGGGTTGCCGCTTCGCCCGGAGGCGTGCATAACTTCGACGCCTTCAGGCACGCCCTGAGGCGATGGAATACGCGATGGTAAGACTAAAATAAGCTGATCATCAGGGGCGATTCGCCGGAGCGAGCTGACCAGACGGCGTAGATACTGACCGCTGCCAGTATAAGGCTGATCCCAGAACCAGCCGTTGAGGGCAATACGCATTTGCTCTAGCTTTCTTCGATTTTTGCGTCTGGCGCCGAACAGTTTCCACACAGGCCATAAAATTCCAGCAGATGCCCGTGAATCTTCACGCCAAGCCGGGTTTCAAGCTCGCTTGCCAGCGCGGTAAGGTCGCAGTCAGCAAATTCGATCACCCGCCCGCAGTTCGTGCAGATCACGTGATGATGATGGCCGTCTGGCAGCAGTACATAACTTGGCGTGACACTGCTATCAATATAGGTGGGGCGAACCAGCGAAAGGCGGGTGAATAGGTCTAAGGCGCGGAATACGCTGGCGCGGCCAATGGTCGGGTCAGCGGCGGTCACTTTTTCTAGCAGCCCGGCAGAAGTGAGATGTCCGTCGCTTTTTTCTAGCACATCCAGCACCGTTAAGCGCGCATGAGTTAGTTTGTGGCCGCCTTCACGAAGGCGTAATGCGCGCTGGCTGAGTATTTCTGGCATGCAATATAACTGCCTCTATTGTTTCGGTATTTCCCCATTGTACCGGTTTCGGAAGGTATCGCGTAGGCTAAACGCCACCTTATAGGGGCGATTCAGTCTCGTTCTATCAGGGTCAAGCTTTTATAGTTAAAGTTGGTGAGAATGAGATGTAACTTGCCCCGATGATTATTGTTAAACGTTCAAAGAGCGAAACACAGGTGAGCTTGCTGCGCTTACAGAAATCCCTCCCTATTTTGCGCTTTTCGCTGGTGGCTGCGCTGGCGCTGGCAATCAGCGCTTGCGACGCCCTTCAAATGACGGGCGCTGCCCCCGGTGAAAATGTCCCGGTACTGCTTCAGGCTGCACAATCGCCAGCGGATGTTACTACGGCGTTTATCGAGGCATGGGGGCGGCAAGATTACGCAGCCATGTATGCTTTGCTGGCACCGCAAAGCCAGCAGCTTACTGCCGGGCCAGTTTTTCAGCAAATGTATGAGACGGCAGATACAGCTATTGGTACCAGCGCCGCTTCGGCCTCTAATGTGAGGGCTGAAGAGCAGGGGCAGACCGCGGTTGTACGTTATGACGTGACAATAGGCTCTAACACATTTGGCGACATTGAGGATCACAATCGCACGATGCGGTTGGTGAATACGCCGAACGGCTGGCGCGTGGCATGGTCAACGATGGATATTTTTGACGATTACGCGCCGGGAACGACGCTAGATTCGTTTTCGCGTCGTGAACCGCGCGGCAATATTTATGCGCGGGATGGGCAACCGCTGGTGGAGCAGGGTGGCAGTGTCGTCACAATTTACGTAACGCGCGGCGTGATTCCCAATGAGGAGGACTGCTTAACCACGCTGTCTTATGCTCTGTTGACGCAGCGCGGCGATCTGGTTGAAATGTTTGCTGACTATAATTTTGAAACTCAGTTTCCGGTTGGCGAAATTGACCCCGATAAATACGAAGAATACAGTCAATCACTGGCGCAGAACTGCGCCGCTGTGATCGACACCCGCGAAACACGCCGCTATGCCGGCCATGGCGCGGCTTCACATATTACCGGCTACATTGGCGGTATCCCGGCGGCCGAGGTTGATGCCTATGTTCAGCGCGGCTATGATTTTGGCGATCTGGTCGGGTTGGGGGGTATTGAAGCGCAGTACGAGGAATCGCTGGCAGGTGACGCCAGCCGCGTGCTGCGAATTGTGGAACCGGGGGGGATGACGGTACGCGAGATCGCTTCCAGCGACGGCGCAGCCCCGATGGATGTGCATACCACCATTGATTATGCGCTTCAGATGGCGGCGGGGCAGGCGATAGCCGACGCTTTTAATTACGCCGAAGGTAACTGGGGATCGCGGGAACATTCCACCGGGGGTGGGGTGGTGGTGGTTGATATAAACAGCGGCGAAGTGCTGGCACTCGCCAGCTACCCCACTTTTGATCCCGGCATTTTCAATCCTGACACGCCGTATTTCTTTCCGGGTAATTACATTACCGGCCTGCTTGGCGACACCCGCCAGCCGTTCTTAAACCGCGTGATCCAGAGCAGTTATGCCCCCGGATCGGTGTTCAAGATCATCACTACGGCGGCGGCAGCGGAAGAAGGTGTTTGGGGGCCTGATGAAATTTTTGACTGCACCCGCATCTGGTACGGGCAGCAGTATGGTGATACCCGCAATGAACGCTTTGATTGGCGTAATTTTGAGCCGGAAGAAGCGAATTTTGATACTGGCGAGGTGACAATTTCGGATGCATTGACAGCGTCATGCAATCCCTTTTTCTATACGGTTGGCGCGCTGCTATATCGGGATCGCGGCCCTTCAACGCTGACTGATTATGCGCGTCGTATGGGGTTGGCACGCCAGACCGGCATTGACGTTGGCATACTGCCAGAGGCGGGGGGAAATGTGCCGCTGCCACGCGGTGTGGATGCGGCTATTTCCGAAGCTATCGGGCAGGGCGATATTCAAGTGTCGTTGATCCAGATGGCGCGTCTAGTTGCGGGTGTTGCTAATGGCGGCGCGCTGTATGAGCCTTTTATCACCGAATCAGTCGGGCGCGAGGGTGAAGCGCCGGTGTTCGAATTTGAGCCAACGATTACCTCTGAAATGGGCTTGAGCGCAGAAACGCTAAGTATTGTGCATCGCGGGATGTGCCAGGTGACGGATAGCAGCGTGCTTGGCCGTACTTCTGGCGAACGGTTAGGCACCGCATGGTTTGTATTCACCGATCCCGAAGGTGTGATTGCACCGTATACGGTATGCGCGAAAACCGGGACAGCACAAACAGGACGCGCGGAACCGCACGGCTGGTTTGTAGCCTTTGCGCCAGCAGATAACCCTGAAATTGCGATTGCCGGCGTTATCGAGTATGGCCGCGAGGGTTCAGAAACGATTGCGCCGATTATACGGCGGATATTGGATGCCTATTTCAACGTCCCACCGGATCAGGTAGCCCCTTATCCGGATTGGTGGTTTGAAAATCAGTATGTGCCGCTGAATATCCCTGAGGGCAGTACGGGGGTTTAGGTAAGGGTTAAAAGTTGAAATCGGTTACTATAGAGGGTTGAGTTTTTAACCTTTAACTGAGATTTTCTATGAATGTGATTGTGCGCTGCCCATCATGCGAGGGGTACGGCTGGACGGAAGACGAATTTTCTGGCACGGCGGAAGATTGCGATTGGTGTGGTGGCGCTGGATATGTTTACCGCGAAGATAAGGGCGTAGATCGCGCTATTCCGGAGGCGGATTATCCGCTGGTGGCGGCTGAACTGGAACGTCTGGAGCAGGAACGCCTGCGTGAAATGGGCTACAGCGGCGGCGCCAAGAAGCCGTGGGAACAGAAGATACGCGGCGATAATGCAAAAAATATGCGGCGGGATTAGGCGATGCTACCTGCAGTACCCCTCGCTACCTCTCGATTGAGACTGCAACCGCTGGAACATAGCCATGCCCATGACCTATTTCAGGTCTATAGCGACTCGCAAGCGATGCGCTGGTGGCATCATTTACCCCATCAATCTCTTGATGAAACCCTGCAGATGATCGCCAACTGGAAGCAATCTGAACCTGCATGGGCGGTCACACTTAAAGAGAACGAGCGCGTGATTGGCATGGTGCGGTATCTAGATGCTGCTGTGCCGGGACTGGGCTATATCTTCAGGTCAGACTACTGGCGGCAGGGCTACGGAAGCGAAGCAGTCGCCGCTGCTGCTGCATTCGGCTTTACTTCTATGAAACTGAACCGCATTGAATTGTGGATACACAGCGAGAATATCGGTTCACAAAAGCTGGCGAGTAAAATTGGGTTTCGCCAGCGGGGGCAGTTTTATCAGCACTACGGGCATTTCTCTGCGCCGCACGAAACATTGGTTTTCGGGCTGCGGGCCGATGAGTGGATGAATTCAGTTCTCAATGTGCCGCGCGAAGCTGTCATTTATGGGGCAGCACCAACGGTTGAGGTGGCAGACGTGGCGATGACGCTTGCCTTTTACCGCGAGATGCTTGGTTTTCAGGTTGATTATCAGGAAGGCTATCCTCCGAACTTCGCAATTGTGTCGCGTGGGGAGTGGACAACTGAACGCGCGTATATTCATATCGCGCAATCTGATACGCCGGTGGTGGGGTCGCTTTACTTTAGGATGGGCGCAGCAGTAGATGAACTTTTCGAAGAATTTCGTCAGCGGGGCGTTGTGATCGAGGCTTCGCCGCAGCAAACATGGTACGGTACACGCGAATTTACCATTCTTGATCCGAATGGTTGGAAGCTTCGTTTTTCGGGTAGTGCTTAGGTAAACCGCCTAGTTATGCGAAAGTTCTCTTGAGCGCAGGAAAATTTCGATAACGACCAGCGCCAGCCCTAGAAAGAAAGCGATAGGAATAGTGAGCGAGCGCGGCAGCTGCAACCAGATACAGGTTACGGCGAATAATCCTACCCATGCACTTTGACGCACGATCACACCACCCGGGGGCAGCGGTTGGGAAAGCGGCGTGAAACGCACGTTGAGATAGCGAATCAGCGGCATGGCCGTACCAGCGATGGCGATGAACAGCAATACGAAGAAGAACCATCGAGGACCAACACGCGGTGGCTGAGTCGTGACCAGATAATACAGCCCGCCCCAGCCAACGACGATCAGCATGACGGAAGCGATCAGTACGCCAACGTGATCGGCAGGGGTTTTGGGACGTTTGAGAGAATAATCATTCATATGGCTGATTATAGCGCAGATGGCGCATGATATAATCCAAAAAGCGGCGTAATGAGGAACGGGTAAGGAGTGATGGGTAAAAACATTGCTCTCACTTGATATTGGATGATGAAAAATATCACGTTTCATCCCCCTCATTATTCACCACTCATTACTTCTTTTAGACTTGAATACCCATGTCCCTGATTGTAGGCACACAACTAGCGAAAGAATTTGGCCCGGACGACATCTTCAGCGGCGTTTCGGTATCGGTGCCGCGTGGCGCGCGGGTTGCGCTGGTGGGGCCGAACGGCGCGGGCAAAACCACGCTGTTGAATATCCTCGCCAAGCTGGATTTCCCAAGTGAAGGCGCGGTGACGTATGCGCGCGGGCTGCGAGTAGGGTATTTGCCGCAGCGACCGGAACTTGTGGGGAAACATACTATCCATGAAGAGGCGCTGTCAGCATTTACGGAACTGCGCGGGATGGAGGCGCGGCTTGAACAGATGGCGTCTGATCTGAGCGAACCGGCGGCGCTGGAAGCGTATGGCGAACTACAAGATGCTTTTGAGGCTGCTGGCGGGTACACCTATGAACAGCGAATCAAGACGGTGTTGCAAGGCGTAGGATTTTCGCCTGACGACTTTGATCGCCCACTGAACCTGCTTTCTGGCGGGCAAAAGACACGCGCGCTGCTAGGGCGGCTGCTGCTGGAAAACCCGGATGTGCTGGCGCTGGACGAGCCGACCAATCATCTAGATATTGAAGCTGTGGAATGGTTGGAAGGCTATCTGAAAGACTTTCCCGGCGCGGTGATCGTGGTCAGCCATGATCGCTATTTTCTGGATGCCGTCGCTAATACGGTCTGGGAATTGGACTTTGGCGGGCTGGAAACGTATCGTGGCAATTACAGCGGATACGCGAAGCAGCGGGAAGAACGCCATACGCGTTTGCTCAAAGAATACGAGGCACAGCAGGAATTTATTGCGAAACAGGAAGACTATATCCGGCGGAATATGGCCGGCCAGAACACCCGTCAGGCAAAGGGCAGACTGCGACGTTTAGAGCGCCTGAAACGTGACGACTTGATCGGACGCCCACGTACTCGCAAAGAGTTAAATTTACGCTTAAATACGGGAAATCGCAGCGGTGATCTCGTGCTGCGGACGTTCGATGCAGAGATTGGCTATACAGATAGACCGCTGTTTACATCGCCGAATCTGGTGTTGGTGCGCGGCGAAGCAGCCGCGTTGATTGGCGCGAATGGCGCAGGCAAAAGCACGTTTATCAAGACGATTGTTGGCGAAATTCCGCCGCTGGCTGGTGAAGTACGATCAGGGGCAGCCGTGCATATCGGTTATTTCGCGCAGGCGCATGAATCGCTCAATCCGGCGAACAGTGTGCTGGATGAGATCGTGACTGCAAAACCGATGGGGTTGGGCGAAGCGAGGGGCTATCTGGGGCAGTTTTTCTTTGAAGGTGATGATGTGTTTCGCCAGATCAGCACCCTTTCCGGGGGCGAGCGCGGCCGCGTGGCGCTGGCAAAACTGGCCTTAAGCGGCGCGAATTTTCTGATATTGGACGAGCCAACTAACCATCTGGATATTGCCAGTCAAGAAGCGCTGCAAAATGTACTGGCGGCGTTTGACGGCACGATTTTGCTAGTCAGCCATGATCGCTATTTGATTGACGCGCTGGCGACACAGTTATGGATGCTGGGTGATGGTCAGCTTAGCGTGTTCAAAGGCAGTTATGCGGAGTATATGGCGGCGCGGGACGCTAAGCGCGTGCAGCAGGCATTACAGAGAGAGGCTGCGCGAACGGGAAAACCTGCTCAGAATGGCGCGCCAAAAGCTAAAAAGCATGGGTTGAATCCGTACCAGCTAGAAGCGCGTATAGCAGAAACTGAGGCGCGAATTCATGCGCTTGAAGCGGAATTGGCGCGGGTGAGCGCGGCGCTAGAAACGGCTTCAATGCAGGGCGATCTTCAGCAGGTGCAGCCATTGGGCGAAACATACCTGCTGCTTGAGTCTGAATTGCAGACGGCGATGGAAAATTGGGCATTACTGGTCGAATAGAGATAGGGATACGGCATATGCGACGTTTGGCGATGATCGGGAGCGTAATAGTTGGCTTGCTTGTGGCAGCAGGCGGGATAACGGCGCAGCAGGCGACGCCTGCTCCGGTTACGCCGGCGGTGCCGGTTGTGACGCCTGCTCCGGTTACGCCAGCGATTGCTGCACCCGATCAGCCTGAGATGACGCCTGAGGCAGTGGCACTTTCGCCTGAAGACAGCCGTTTAGCGGTATGCGCTGCGCCGATTGCGCCGGGGTTTGCGCCAATATTTCCTAGCCCCTACAGCTCATTGGCGGATCTGCTGATCGGTTCGGATGTGTTTTCGCCGGCACAAATTGCTGCGTTGAACTGTATTGACAACACGATGGATTTTGGCGCTGTAGCGGCGTTGTGGCTGCCGAATGATGCTTTTGCTGCTGGCGGCGGCATCGTTTCTGCTGCTGGCGATGTGACTCTGGCAGGGGCTGAAACGCTTGCTTTGAGCAGCGATGGCGGCGAAATGGCTCAAAATCAAGAGGGGCTTACGATTCGCTGGGAAGCTGCTGCAGAAAGCGTGACATTGAGTTTATGCCCGGCAGTTAATGGGCAGATTGTCACCCCAGAATGCATCACGCCGTTTGGAAGTGGAGCACCAATTCATTACGAGAATACGGGAACAGTTGAACTGGATCATTTCTGGCAGTCGGGTGACTATGCATTGGAAGCTGCGGCCTATAATGCTGGTGGACAAAGTGTTGATCTGCAAACCCTGTATTTCAGCGTGCGCTGCTCTCAGGAAAGCTTGTTTCCGGCAGACGGAGCGATGTGCCCGGAAGAACCTGCGAGAGTGGTTTCTGGCGCATATCAGGCTTTTGAGCATGGCGCGATGCTGTGGATGGCCGATGTAGGGCAAATGCTGGTGCTTACCGATGATGGGCTTGCCCGTTTCTATACGGATACGTTTCAAGAAGGGATGGGCAACCCCGAAGCTGCCGCGCCGGAAGGTTTGTTGACGCCAGTACGTGGATTTGGCCGGGTATGGGAGTTTCTAGGCGGCGCGGAAGCGAGTGGATTAGGTTGGGCGATGCAATTGGAGACGGGCATCAGCGTATTTCGCCAGCCTGCGGGGCGCTATTCATTCACAACTTATTATGCGCTGCCGGATTTGCCGGAACGGGGATTTAGCTTCGCTGTCACGCAGATTCCGGGCGTGGCCGATGCTTACTGGGTGCAGAATCCGAATGTGGCGTTACGATAGCGGACGCGGCATGCCGCGTCCCTACGGGCAAAATTAATGCGATGTTTTCCTGTGGATGCAAACATATCCTCCCTTCAGCCAGTGTATGGAGAGGATACAGATAACCTGCATTCGGGATTAGGAACACCCACTAAAGTTTCTAATTCCCCAGATCGGGCAGGGTGAAATAACCATCTTTGCCGGGTTCAAAATCTACCGCGCGAATTACGGCGTCTAGATTCAACGGGCCATAGAGGTGCGGAAATAATTGACCGCGGGTTTGCGCGGCGATTTCGCTGGTCGGATTGGTCTCGTAAGGCGGCTCATATTTGAGTTCGGCGCTCAATTTTGAAGGATTGACGACCAGAATCTGGAGGCCGGTATGACCTTTGAAGCGGGCATTGGCGACGATGATCACCTGCTGCGGGGTTGAGAAGTGAATGAAGCCTTCAGATTTTAAGGTGTCGCCTTCGTATTCAGTTTGGCCTTGTAAGCTTGCCCATTGTTCACGGGGGATGAGATGCAAAATAACGTCGTTCAAAATATGATCTCCAATGCAAATTAATCGGTTATCAGCATATTGTCATCGCTCGGTGAATTGTAGCAAAGAAACGAGTTGTCGCAGTACTGCGCAGATCATTTAGATATTGGGTACTGCATTTTTGAATAAACGCTCAATACGATAGATTAGCTGTTTATATTCAGCATAGTGGCGGTCAAATTCGGGTTTTGTTCGCGCCATTTGTGCTTGTTTCAGCGCGTACTGTGCCTGCCTGCGAAGCGTGTGAAAGCTGTTCATATTAAGCATCCGTTTTCTACAAACGATTGGTGAAATCTTCACAGGAAATTTGCTGCGCAGCTCTGGCTATTGAGATCAGGTAGCCATCAGGATCGAGTATAGAGAAGATACGATCTCCCCGACTGCTATCCTTGATGTCCTGATTAATGAGGACTCCATGCTGCATGACGTTGGAATACAGAAGGTCTATACAGGTGTTTTCAGGAATAGAAACGATGAACTGTGTTCCGGCGCCAGTTTCTTCGTTACCGGCACTCAGGCCGAACACCGACTGCCCTAAACGAACGATAGCAAATACCGGATGCCCTTCCGGGCCGTTAAACATCACATCTTTTTCAAAACCAAGCTGGTTTACGTAAAAGCTTACACTGCTGCGAACGTCTTGTACTTTGAGTAAGGGCATGATTTTGTATGCTTTCCTACACCCGGTGTGATGTGACATACCAATAATAGAATGTTTGTTCTAAGAATGTCAAGTGATTATAGAACATTTGATCATAACAATGTTCTAACATGCAGCTCAGCTTGATAGCTATTATGTCGTGAGATAGAACAAGAATGGGTCTTTATTGAATGGAGATCGCAATAATATTCACTTTGCAATGGTTCGTCATGCTGCGGAAAAGCTGAGGGGGGGGAGTGAGTTTATATGTACAACTTTATATAATTTGAATTATGACCCAGGCAGTTGGTGAAATGAAACAAGGCGCCTTGAGGACGCCTTGCCGGGGTAGAGTGTAAGATCAGGGCAGTACGGCGATCAGTTCGATTTCGACCAGCGCGTCTTTGGGTAAGCGAGCCACTTCAACGGTTGAACGTGCCGGCGGCTGGTTGGGAAAATACTGCCCATAGGCACCGTTCATAGAGGCAAAATCGTTCATATCTTTGAGGAAAACGGTGGTCTTGATTACATTTTCAAGCCCTGCGCCTGCGGCCTGCAAAATGGCCTGAAGATTCTTGAAAATCTGGTGGGTTTGGCCTTCTACGGTGCTATCGGAGAAGTCGCCCTTTTCTGGTAAGAAGGCAGTTTGCCCGGCCAGATAGACGAAACCATTGGCGATAATTGCCTGTGAATAGGGACCGATGGGTGGGGGAGATTTTTCGGTGAACACAACCTGTTTTGACATGCTGTTTTCCTTGCTGCTATACGAAAATATGGATGGGCGTACAGGGACTGCGCGCCTATCTTCACTAGCTTTGATCGTGCGGCGAGGTATCACGGACGACGAGGCTGTCAAAATCAGCCGTGGTCCCTTGATCTACGCCGAGCGCCACTGAGCCACCTAGGCGGGCGGCATTGTCCATCACGTAGACTAGCCGCCCATTCACAAAGAAGGCGATCTGATTATCCAGCGCCAGAATTTCGACAGGTATCCACTCCGGCATGCTAGAACCATCCGCCGGAAGCGGAATTGGCCCTTCAAACAGCACATTCTGAACAGTTGAAGAGACATCACGGATAATGACATTCGTGCTGCCATCGGCGGCACGCTGTAGAGCAAGGAAGTACCCTTCAAGCTCAGTGCCAGTGATGGTGGGTTGGGTGCGAACGCCCATGTAGGCAGTTCCGCCCATGCCGCCGGTTGGAAAGCGAATCGCCACCGTTGAGTAAACGTCTGTAGAGCGCTGAATGCTGCTGCCGCTTTCGATAACTTCTATCCCGATAGCATCGCGCATCATACGCCACGTGGGGCGACCGGCATATTGCATCCGTAAAAATTGGCGATGATCAGCGGCATTCGGGTCCGTAGTGAACGTCCCCGCTGCATTCAAGCCATCACCCCAGTAATCATCGGTACGCAGCGGTTCGTCAAAATTTTCATCGAAGTCGCTGCGCAGGAAGCGCCATGGACGGTTGATCGCCAGCTCTCTTAGGGCAAAAAGTGGGCGTGCCCGCACGTTACTGCTTTGGGCAGCGGGTGCGGTTACGCAGTAATCAATCCGGAAAATATCGCTTGCAGTTGGCGCAACAAAGCTAATGAAACCCTCAGTTGGCGGTTCAGGAAGCATGCCGGCATAGCGATTTACACCATCCCGATCAATCGAAAGGTGGCTGCCGATAAATTCGATATAGAGCAGTTCCCAGCGGCCACGATTATAGAAATTGGCAACGGTGTCAATCGGGGTTACAGCACCCGCAGCGTCACGGCGTGAAATATCCAGATTGCCGCCGCCCGTGGTCAAGCTGATGGCCCCCTGATCGCCGTCACGCAAATTGATCTGATAACCGCCGTTATCGCTCCAAATATTGCAAAGCATGCTGAAATCTCGCAGCGGCTGATCGCTCATCAGCGTGACCGAAGCGCCGGGTTGGAACGCTAGATAGTTGGTGGTGCCGTCGGTCTGAATGCTGAGCAGCGATGGATCGGAATTGATGCGCCAATTTGAGGGGACAACCCCGGCATCAAAGTTTGAGGCGGTAGATGAAGGTTCCTGAATTAAGAAGTCGTCAAAGCGGATGGGGCGGGTTTGACTGGTTACCTGAAGCATGATCTGGCCGTTATTTAGCGCTGGCGTGATCATATCGTCTAGAGAGATGAGCAGCACGTCATTGAGATAGATATTGATGTGCCTGCCCTGCTGCCAGATGGTGATATTGTGCCACTGGTTCGAATTCATCGGGGCGCTGGTGGTTCTGAGAATTCGCTCAGTTTCGCGTGTAAAGACATCCGGCGTCGGTGAATTGCGTTTCAGGCTGATAAGACCGGGGAATAATTCCAACACACGGTATTCACCGCTGGCGGCGTCGTAATTGAAGACGACACGCGCGCCGACAGCCTGCGGATCGAGGAACACGCGGAAACTAATGAGAATTCCGTCTGTGGCTGTCCATGGTTGGAAGCCACGCCCCATAATGACGGCGGGCTGGCGCAGCGATCCCTGACCGGTGAGGAAGTGTTCATTGCTTTCAGAAATGATCTGCCATACAGCCGGATCAAAATCCCATTCCGCAGCAGGGTCTAGCCCCTCAAAATCTTCGAGGTAGGGGAGAGCGCCCACCGGAACTGGCGTAGCGGTTGGTACGATAACTTCAGTTGGGATTTCTGTTGGCAGCACGACTGTCGTCGGGGTTTCGGTAGCAACCGGCGTATTCGTCGGCGTTTCTGTCGGTGTGGGCGTATCTGTAGGCAGCGGCGTATTTGTCGGTGTATCCGTTGGCAGCGGCGTATTGGTTGGCGCGTCAACAAACGGCACTATGCTGTAATCGCCGAACGTGTTCAGAAATTGATTATTATTGACAATCCAGGCAATCGTGCCGTTCGGCAGTATCACCTGTAACCAACCAAAATCGTCGCTGATGCCAATAACCGCGACTTCCTGACTTGTTTCAATAGTGCCAACTGCCGGATACTGCAAGCCGGGGCCAAGACGCGGCACGATCTGCCGCCCCGCTACCGCAATCGGCGTTGCCGGCGTAGGTGTGGCGGTTGGCACGGGCGTATCTGTTGGAGACGGTGTGAATGTTGGGGTGGGGGTCTCTGTTGGCAGAGGCGTTTCTGTGTCGGTAGGGATGAGCGTCGCAGTAGGCGGCGTGGTATCGGTTGCAGTTGGCTCAAGCGTAACTGTCGGGATACTTGTTTCTGTAGGCTCAGGGGTGCCGGTATCAGCTTCAAGCACCAGCGGGGTTTCATCGGTTGCCGTCCCCGATTCACGGGTCGGGCGTTCTGTGTTTTCGCTGGTTGGCTGTTCTGTAACCGGCGCTTCCTGAGTCAAGGTGTTTTCCGCCGGCTCAGGCGTGGCGGGCGGGGGGTTTGTGGCTTCGGCAGTTTGACTGCGACTAACCGCCTGTGTGAGCGCAAAGGCGGTGTTTTCCGCTTGAAGCGCCGCCTGACCGGTGGCCTGCGCTGCGCCGACTGCGGCCACTGTAGCCGCCTGACGGGTGAGTGCCGATTCTGCAAAACTGGCGGTGACTGCTTGAATGGTGCCTTCTGCAACGGCGGTGGCCGAGGCTGCGGCCTGCTGTGTTTCCTGTTGATGACCAAGGGCGACCTGAGTACCCACAGCAAAGGTCGCTGTGAGCGTTTCAGGGGAAGGCCCGCCACTGCCGCCGCCCACTAACGCAATGATAAGGCCGATAACGACAACAGCAGCAACGCCTGCCCCGATGAATAACGGTAATTTTGAACGTCCCGCCGGGGCAGCGGCCACTGCTGGCGTGCCGTGGGGCGGTGAAACACTTTGACCGGGGATGGTTCCTGATGCTGGTTTGACAATGCGCTGATCGGTCGGCGTCATTATCGTTGGCATGTCTTCGCTAATGATGCGCGTGCTGGTCTCTGAAGGCGTGCCAGGGGCAATTCCAGCGCCGGCATCTGTGCGCGTTGATCCAGTATCCGGCTTCACTTTGGTGAGCGAACCCCGGCTGGATTCGAACTTAAGCATTGTCTGGTCTATTACCGGCTGATCTTCAGCGCGGCGCTTATAGATATCTTCGACAGCTGCTAAAGCCGCGGCGCGGAGCGTATCTGGCCGGAGGTTCGACGATGAAATACGACCAACCGCGCGGGTGATTTCGTCTGCAAAATCAGTTGCAGAATCAAAGCGATCTTCTGGCTTTTTAGCCATGGCTCTGGAGATGGCAATATCCAAGCCTTCGGGGATGTTGTCATTCAGCAGCCGCGCGCTGGGAACCGGATCGTTGATATGCTTCATCACGATAGCCAGCGGGGTTTCGGCCTTATAAGGCATTTCGCCGGTAAGCATCTGGTAGACCATAACACCGAGCGAGTAAATATCGGCGCGGCGATCAATGTTATCCAGACCCATGCCCTGTTCAGGGGCCATATAGCCGGGGGTGCCAACGGCAAAACCGGTCTGCGTTAGCCCTTCACTTGACGATGCGGCCAGACGGGCGATGCCAAAGTCCATCAGGAAGGCATTGCCGTCCTGATCGATCATGATATTCGACGGTTTAATGTCGCGGTGAATGACACCCTGTCGGTGCGCGTAATCCAGCGCCGCCGCAATCTGACGCATCAGATAGCTTACGTCGGTCAGGGGCAGCTTACCGCGATCAAGCACATCCTTGAGCGTGCCGCCTTCCAAATAGCGCATGACGATATAGGGCGGCTCATGCGAGCCATCGTAATCGTATACGGGCAGCAGATGGGGATGCTCAAGGCGGGCGATCAGGCGGGCTTCGCGCTGAAATCGTTCCAACGCGCGCTGATCTGAGGCGATTGCTCTATGAATGACTTTGACAGCAACGAAGCGACCGATACTTGGCTGGTAAGCGCGGAAAACCGTCGCCATTCCGCCTTTGCCGATTTCTTCGATGATCTCGTACGGTCCGAGCCGAGTTCCGATCATAAAAAACGCCAGCGGCCTGTCAATGAAGGTATAGGATAGTTAATTCAAATATTCTCTTGTGGCATTGTAACACAGGGCGGCGCAACTCCGCGAATTGCAGGTTTGAAAAGACTAGGGAAATATGCAAAAAACAACGGTGTCTATATGGAATTGTTCACAGACACCATAAAAAACCTGAAAAAAAAGAGATCACTTTTCCCTCAAACGACTGTGCAGCTATCTTGACTCCCGTGAAAAATTTCGATACTGTGTAGTCAGCGTGAAAGCCATAATTCGTATCCGTTTAGGATAATGTACTGTGAAACAAGTAACTAATGGTTACATCGGTGACCGGGTATTGAAACTGAATGTTGGATTTTTACTGGCTGCTGGCCCCGGACACAGCCATGAAACCGAATTCGACGTTCCACGCATGCGAATCTCTGACGATGTTGATCTGGCCTTTCTGCGCGGACCACTTCGTTTGAGCCGGACAAAAGAAGGCATTCTGGTGCAAGGCGATCTTCAACTGGGGATTGAGGACGAATGTTACCGCTGCCTGAAACCAATTGAGCGGGAGCTTGAGGTTTCGATTGAGGAATTATACGCTTATCCCGATCCTAACGACTCGGAATTTAGCATTGACGAAGATGCCATGCTGGATCTTGCGCCGCTCATTCGTGCTGAAGCTATCATCGCTGACGCACGCGGTGCGCTTTGCCAGCCAGATTGTAAAGGGTTATGCCCGCAATGCGGGCGAAATTGGAATGACGGGCCGTGCGATTGCGGGGCAGATATAGACTCGCGTTTCGCAAAGTTAAAAGAACTGCTCGACAAAAACTAACTTTCTAGCCGCAATTGAATATTCGCAAGTGCAAGCAGTAGTGAGGGTGCTGAACCATGGAAAGCTACGAGCCTAGCTTTGATTTACCTGTTGGCCGGATGCTGCCGGAAAATGACTTTCTTGAAGATGATGTTGATGCTGAATTTGAAGAAGATTTCGACTCCAATCCAGATGAATTACAGATGATCGCAGACGACTCTGATTTGTGGGATGGCGAGGACGAAGATTTTGATAGTGGGCATTATGCCGGAGAAATTGGCAGCGACACGATTGGCCTGTATCTGAAAGAGATGTCGCGCGTGCCGCTGTTGAACATGGAAGAAGAATTTGCGCTGGCACAGCGGTTTGAAGATGGCATTCATGCGGCGCGAAAACTGCGCCAAAACCCGAATGGCCCGCACGCTTTTGAATGGCGAATCCAGATGCAGGAAGGCGCGGAAGCCCGCGAGCATCTGATCAACGCTAATACGCGACTGGTGGTCTCGATTGCCAAGCGCTATATGTCGCGGGGGGTGCCCTTTCTGGACTTGATTCAGGAAGGCAATTTAGGGCTGATGAAGGCGGTGGAAAAGTTCGATCATCGCCGGGGATTCCGGTTCAGTACCTATGCGACATGGTGGATTCGCCAGACGATCACCCGTGCCATCGCTGATCAGGGGCGCACTATTCGCGTGCCGGTGCATATGAGCGATCGGATTCGACGCATGTATAAGACGTTACGGCGGCTCGAACAGGAAAACGGCCATAAGCCGACGCCGGATGAACTGGCGCGTGAACTCAAACTTGACCCGCGCAAAGTACGCTGGATGCTGCGGGTTTCGTGGCAACCGCTGAGCCTTGAGCGCCCGGTGGGAGAGGATGACGACAGCGAATTAGGACAGTTTATCGAAAACGAGATGATCCCCGGCCCGGCGCAGGCCACCTATGACAAGATGCTGCGCGAAAAGCTGGATATGCTTCTAGACAGCCTGACCCCACGCGAGGCGCGAATTTTACGACTGCGTTTTGGCTTTGCGAATGGGCGCAGTTATACATTGGAAGAAGTAGGGGAGCAGTTCGGGTTAACTCGCGAGCGTATCCGCCAGATTGAAGGCAAGGCGCTGCGCCGCCTGCGCCACCCCCGCCACAGCCGCCAGTTACGGGATTATTTGGGCACGTAGCCAACTGCGGGAACAGCCTGTGAGATGATTAAGCCAATGCCTCCGGTTATAATGATCGGAGGTTTTTTATTTCTAGCGGGGAATCTATGGCCTTGCGGCAAACAAGATATAGCGGTTCTCTGCTGCTCTTTTTGGCGATCATGATTTTGCTGGCTGCGCCGGTGGGCCGCGCGGAAGCGCAGGCACAATGCGGGTATGTAGATGGCCTTGAATTTCCCGTGGATACGAGTTTATTTTCGATTGTGCAGGATTATGCCGCGCCTTCAGCTCGCTGGCAGGGACGGTTTCACAGCGGAGAAGACTGGTTTATTGATCGTAATCTTGCTTCGGCAGCAGCGCGCGGGACTGCCTATGGTGAATATGTGCGCGCGATTGCCAACGGGCGGGTGGTGTTTTCTGACCCGCGCGCATGGGGCTTTGATGGCGGGGTAATTGTGCTGGAGCATGTGTTCCCGGATAACTCGGTGGCTTACAGTATGTATGGGCATATCACCGATGAAACTGGCGTCGCTTTCCCGGCGGTATACACCTGCGTGCGGCGCGGCGATATTCTGGCGGCAGTGGCCGACGTGCGCCCGGTGCCCCATCTGCATTTTGAAATTCGCGCGGCGACAAACACAACCCCCGGCGCGGGGTATGTATGGCTTGATCCGGAAGAATTAGGCTATCGCCGCCCTTCTAAATTTATCAGCAACTGGCAAACGTGGCTGCAAGACGCCTATCGCTGGCGGGTCGATCTGGCTGATGAATTAGGCCCGGCAGCAGCCCCGGCACAGCTTGAGGACTACAGCCTGGTATATCTGGACGCGGCGGGCGGGGTGGATCGGTTGGTCAGGGCGACACCCGATGGGCGCGTGCTGTGGCGAGTTTTATTGAACAAAGATGGCGTGGGAGTTGTGCCGGAGCAGGAGGGCGTTTATCTGTTTTATGCTGATGGCGAGGTGCAGTTCGTGGCGCGCGATGGCACACCCGGAGAAAAGTGGTCATTAGGCGAGGCGATACAGGGGGCGCCAACTGCTGCTTTTGGACTGCAATTGTTTCGCACACCAGATGATCAGCTTATCGCTGTGGATACAGTTGAACGGCGGGTGATATGGCGGTTAGATGATGTGCTGCGTATTGTTCGCTCCGCTGCGGGGGATGAAACGCTTGCTCTGGTGACTGAAGCACCCGATGGAAGCGCTGAACTTCTGACAATTGGCGCTAATGGCGCGCTGCTAGATCGTGCCTATTTAAATACGCCCGGCGCGTTGGCGGTAGATGGGCAGGGCGGCCTGCATGCGCTCACACAGGGCGGTCTATGGCGAATTGACCGCGATGGCCAGTGGTCATTGAGCACTATCCCGGTTGTTGGCAACCGGAATACGGCGCTGGCGATTGGGACGGATGGCGCACAGTATATTTTTGATGGCGCGACGCTCACTGCGTATAACGCGGAAAATGTGGGACTCTGGCAATCTACGCTGCCGCGGCAAATTGAGGGGACAAACCAGCTAACACTGGCCGATGGCCTGATTTTGCTGACCAACAGTGAAGGGGAGATGATCGCGTGGCAAGCGGCAAGCGGCGCATTATGTGGGCAAGCCCGCATCTGGGGAGACAGCCGAACGAACTTATGGTCGAGTTTAGATGACGATGGGACGCTGCGGGTGTGGGTTGGCGATCAGATCATCGGGTTCAACTGGCGCGAATTTACTGCGCTGTGCCGTTAATGCAACTTTGTTGATCAACGGTACGTATAACGTAGTCAGTCGAGCTTGCAATTCTGAAATAAGGATACTGCCGTCATGAAGTCGCGCGCGTTTACGACTATCGCTGTATGGCTCATCGTCATGGGTTCGATTTCCGCATTTGTGAATAACCTGACGCGGGTGATCATCGTTGATTATGTAGAATATACCCAGACCATCCCGAATTTTCGTGGGGAGGGCACTGAAACCCTCACTAGCCAGATGCCGGTTTATGACACTTTGTATGCGCCTGACATTATGATGATCTTCAGTGCGATTATCGTTCTAGTATTGATCATCGCAGCGGCTGTAGCGACGCTGGCGATCTGGAAAAATGCTTCTGAAAAAGCTGCATTGCCGCCCGTAAATATGCAAGCAGAAAACCGTCCACAATCTCGCGGCAGCAAAATGAAACCTGATCAGCGACAGCGCGCGTTGATGCTTCTGGAGTCGCTTAGTTCGGAGGAACTGGACTCGTTGGAGCAGGCTTATTTGACCGATGGCACGGGCGAAACCATATCGCTTTATGCGCTGGCTGAGCAGGAACGGGCGCGCTCTAATGCGCGTTGATAGTTGGCGCTGACGCCCCCCGGCGATATTGCCACCATCTTCGGCTTTTATGCCCCGACGGAAACTAGGGGCGCGCTGGCCTGCTCCATGGTGGGCGCGAAAGTCAAAAAGGTGGTAGGCAGGCTGAATTGGCGGGGATAAGCGAAACAATTCCAGCCCTCTGCAACCGGCCAGCACAACCCCTGCCCGCCCGGCAATTCA
Organism: Anaerolineae bacterium; assembly: GCA_014879665.1. Classification (GTDB taxonomy): domain Bacteria; phylum Chloroflexota; class Anaerolineae; order Aggregatilineales; family Phototrophicaceae; genus Flexifilum. The sequence continues at coordinate 33,952 of JACSRP010000129.1, forward strand.
ACAACATCTTCATTATCTTCGGTGATGCTGGCGATAGCTTCAGCGAACTGATCAGCGTCTTCCAATGTGTCCCATACGCTGTGAAGTGACCAGACGAGATCGCCATTTTGTTCCTGCCACATTTTGAAGCGATCACCCCCCCAGCCCGCCGCCGCACGGGAAGCGCCGAATGCTGCGCCTGCGCTGCGCAGCCATTCACGCAGGTAATATTCCCCTAAAGAAAGATCCCAGAGTAATTCGGCATTTTCGGAAATGGGCATAGCCAATCCTTCAACAGAAATGCCGGTTTCGCCGTCAAGATATTTCTGAGGATGTAATATCTGCTCGGTGGTGACGGGTAAATTATCGAAAGCGGCGTTGACCGCATCCCAACCGCCGGCATTATAAATCGCCAGTACAAAGGCCAGCCCGGAATCATAGGGGAAGATTAACTCTCTGCCTAGACCTTCAGGAGTATCTGGCGGCAGCAGCAGCGTGCCAGAAAGCGCGCCTTCGGCCAGCAGCGCGAAGGCGATTCCGGGATCGTTGAGCATGGCGGTCTGCGTATACAGGTTCATAGCGGCGGTTGCATCCCCTTCTATCAGGGCAAGGGCAGCCAGCAAACGATCTGGTGAATCGGCGATTTCTGGATCCTCAAGTCTGGTCAGATCAAAATGCTGATCTTGCAGGGCATGGGTATATTCGTGAATAAAGATGATTTGCTCGGAGATAGAGAGGCTGCTGCCAACATCATCACCAAGCATGGGCAGGACATTCATGATTCTAGTGTCCGGATCGTAGAAGCCGCCCACCTGAGCGCCGAGCAAACGCAGATAAGTATCCCGTAGGCTGGCATTTGCGGGCAGAATACCTAATACCCTATAGAAAGCTTCAAGGCGGGCTAACTGCCGCGCGGAAACATCAGTGTCGTAAGCATCGCTCAAATAGGCGATGGTTTCTTCACGGGTGGGGAAGCGGCGTTCTACCGGAATTAATGTATCCAACCCGCGAATATTTTCGGTTATCGTGACCAACCCGTCGAGCTGCGCGGTTAGTTCGGCGGGGAGGGTATCTTGCGCCCAGATTCCGGAGGTGAGAACCAATAACGAAAGGGCAGTAGCAAGCGCGAACAATCGTTTCATCAAAGTGAATCCATCATGATGCCGAATAAAAACATTAGGATAACGGGCCGCCGGGGCGCCATGCAGGACGGCTGTCCTCCGATACCGCCTCCAGCAGCCGCTGAACGCTGCTGCCATCTGCGTTCATGATATAGAGTGTGCGCGCGCCGTCACGATTTGAGACAAAGGCTAATCTGCTGCTATCCGGCGACCATGTGGGGTTGGTATCTAGATCGCTGGTATCGGTCAGCGCGTGCAGTGCATTTCCGTCAGGCCGCATTAGATAGACATCACTGGAACCCGCGCGGTCTGAGACGAAGGCGATCCATTCCCCATCTGGCGACCACGCTGGAGCGGTATCGGTATAGTAACTGCTGGTGATGCGCTGAGGCGCGGGATCGGGCGTATGCGAGTCCAGCATTTCGACAAGCTGCGGGCTGAACACATAAATTTCAGTATTGGCGACAGGCGACCATGCAAATGCCAACTGACCGCCCGGCGACCATGTGGGAGAAAAGACATTGCCGCGTGATTCAGTAACCCGATATGGCTCTGATCCCTCAAGATCAACAAGATAGACGCCCTGCGTGCCACTGCCATCACTGGTGGTATAGGCGATCTGGCTGCCGTCAGGCGACCACGCTAAAGCAGAATTGACGATGCCGTTCAAATGAACGCTGGCAATGGCGCGGCGCTGGCTGCCATCCCAATTCATGACTATCAAGCTGCTTTCCAACCGCTGCGGCGAAAGGGAAATATAAGCGAGCTGCTGGCCGCTTGGCGACCATGCGGGGCTGAAATCGAGTGTGTCGCCAAGCGTTAAGCGCGCAAGCATGCTGCGCCCGGCATCTAGAAGAAAGATATCGGTGTTGCCGCTGCGCGCGCTGTCAAAAGCAATTTGATCGGTCTGCGCGGCGGCGCCAACAGCAACCGCGCCGGCCAGCGCAATGAGACATACCAGCGCACATATGACCATTAAAGAGAGAAATAAGCGATTCATTGATCAGCGACTGCTCAAGAGTGTTCAATCGTTGAAAGATATTATATCGCCTGCTAGAGATGCCAGAACAGCGTCATTCCTACGATCAACATCACGAATACAATTACTAACATCGGGAAACCAATCTTCAAAAAGTCATTCGGCTTGTAACCGCCGGGACCCATCATCAGGATATTCACGGAATGAGCCATCGGTGTTAGGAATGCCGCCGAACAGCCAATGGCGGCAGCGACGCTGACAGCCTGCGGATTGAGGCCGAGATCAAGGGCAGCGGCGATAACAATTGGCGCAGCTAACAGCGCGGTAACCTGACCGCCGATGACCTGTGTGACCAGCATGGAAAATAAGAAGGCCCCTCCGACGAAACCCAGCGCCCCTAAGGGGGAGAACAGGTGAATGACTATATCGCCTATCTGATCAGCGATGCCAGTGTGCATCATGGCAGTGCTTAAGGGGAGAAAACCGGCGATCAGGAACAGCACTTGCCATTCAATAGCGCGGTAGGCTTCGTCCATTTCCAAACACCCACTGACGACCATTGCAATGCCGCCAGCGAGCATGGCGATGGCCCCCGGAACAATGTTGAAAACCGAAGCTAACAGCGCCAGCGTGGCGATGAGGATGGCGATCCAGATTTTTTCGGGATGTTTGGGGCGTGCAAGCTGGGCGCTTTTAATCACTAGAAAATCAGAATCACGCGCGAGTTTATCAATTTTAGCAGGCGGCCCAACCATGAGCAGTGCGTCGCCCACATCAAGTTTGAATTTACCAACATCGGTGCGATAGCTGCGACCCTCACGCCATAGTGCGACGGTGGTTAGCCCATATTTATCGCGGAAACGTAAGTCTTGAAGCGTGTGACCGATGGTGCTGGAGCGAGGCGGGATAATCACTTCGCTCAAATCTACGATCATCTGATTAGTCCAGCGCGCCTCACTGTTTCGAGCGGGTACCAACCCGCGCTGGTGAAGCTGCTCAATGCGGTCTTGCCTTCCCATAACCAGCAGGTAATCATTGATCATTAGTTTTTCTGAGGCTGTGGGCGTTAGGATAGCTTGATGATTGCGCCAGATGGCGAGCACTGTCAAGCCGAGATTGCCGCCAATTTCGCTTTCCTGTAGTGTGAGGTTGATCAAGTTGGAGGTGGGTTCAACACGCACTTCCCACATGCGCTCATTGAGTTGATAGGTACTGGCGAGTGCCTGACTGAGCGTGGATGCGCTGGCACTTTGCCCGATTGACTCTCGATGTGGAAGCAGTTTTCTGCCCAACAGGGTCATGAAGATGATGGCTGCTATCGCGATAATTCCGCCTGTTGGCAGGAAGTCAAGCATAGAGAGGCCAGAGAGTCCGTTTGCGATTAGCACGCCATTCATGACGATATTGGCGGTTGTGAAATAAGTAGCCATTCCACCGACGAGCGTTCCGAAGGCCAGCGGAATCAGTAGTTTTGATGCGCGCACCTGTGATTCCTGCGAAACTTGTATGGCGACTGGCAGCAGCATCGCGCAGGCGGCGATATTATTCATGACTATGGAAAGAAGCGCGCCGGTGCTCATGAACAGAAAGACCAGCTTGATTTCGCTTCCCCCGCCTATCTGTTTGATCCAATCAGCTAACCGTTGGGCAACGCCGGTGGTTTCCAGACCTTCGGAGATGAGAAATAGGCCGATCAGGGTGATAATGGCCGGGTTGCTGAAGCCTTCAATCGCTTCATTCGGTGTGACAAGGCCGGTGATTGCTAGTGAGAGCAAGACCAGCATAGCAACCAGATCGCTGCGCATACGATTCGAAAGAATCAAGACCAGCGCAATGGCAACGATGATGATCAGAATGAACTGTGGAGAAATAACCATGCGCTGCCGTTCATATTGCATAAAATCGGATGTGTATCTACATCCGGAAACCAGCGAAACAGGTAAGGATTCAGGTATTTTAGCTCATTATGATTACACGTGTGTATGATCGGCAGCGGGCAAGTAGTGGGTGCTATATAGAACGGAGAACCTTCGATGTCACATTCTGCCGCCTTAGCGGGCGTGCGCGTGCTGGATTTTACGCGGGTGCTGGCCGGCCCGTTTTGTACGATGCTGCTGGCCGATATGGGCGCGGAGGTGATAAAGGTTGAAAGTTTACAGGGTGACGATACTCGCCAGTGGGGGCCGCCGTGGTTTGAAAATGATGGCGAACGAGAATCGGCCTATTACTTGAGCGTGAACCGTAACAAACGCAGCATCGCGCTGAATCTGAAAGCGCCTGAGGGACAGAAGATCGCGCGGAAGCTGGCTGCGCAAAGCCATATTGTCGTTGAAAATTTGCGACCCGGGGGAATGGGCGCATTTGGCCTCGGTTTTAACGACTTGATCGCCATACAACCCGCGCTCGTTTATGCCAGCGTGACCGGATACGGGCAAAATGGCCCCTACAGCGAACGCCCCGGCTATGATTTCGTGATACAGGCACAAAGCGGCATGATGAGTATTACCGGGCCAGAAACGGGCGAACCCTATAAGCTGGGCGTGGCAATTTGCGATGTGGTTGCTGGCCTATTTGCTGCCACCTCAATACTGGCAGCACTGCGCCAAGCGGAAGCCGTGGGACAGGGGCAGCATCTGGATATTGGGTTGTTGGATACCTCGCTGGCCGCGCTGGTGAACGTTGCCAGCGGCGCCCTGGTCAGTAATCAGCCGCCTGCCAGATACGGCAACGCGCATCCAAGTATTGTACCTTACCAGTTGTTCGATGCTGAGGACAAAGCATTTGCGCTGGCTGCCGGTAATGATCGCCAGTTTGCGGCATTATGCGGCGTGATCGGCCAACCAGAACTAGCTAACGACGAACGATTTGCTGCGAACCCCGCACGAGTTGCACATCGTGAAGCACTAGTCGAAATTTTGCAGGTTGTGTTTCGCACGCGCAAGGCTGAGACATGGGTGGATAAGCTGCTGCTTGCAGGCGTTCCAGCCGGATCACTCAATGACGTACTGGCAGCTTTGAACGATCCGCAGGTGCAGTCGCGCGGGCTGGTGCAAACGGTAGCGTTTTTGGGGGATACGCTTAAACTGGTTGGGCCGGCGGTACAGTTTTCGGCAACGCCCCCTACAGTGCGAAGCGCGCCGCCGCGGTTAGGGCAGCACACCAATGAGATTCTTCAAGGAATTGGGATGAGTGACGCCGATATATCTACACTGCGGCAGAGCGGCGTGGTGGGATAGTGCCTGCGGTACAATCATAGAAATCACTCCGGTAATTTGTAATCTGCGATTTTGGTGACAGATGATTATTTTTTATAACGCAAACATACATACGATGAACCCGCGCTCACCGCAGGCAGATGCCGCGATGGTGGATGACAGCGGGCGTATTCGGTGGGTTGGCAGCTTAGGTGCGATGCCTACGATTGAGGGGGCTGATACGCCGGAACGCATCAACTTAGAGGGACGAACACTGATACCGGGCTTTAACGATGCGCATGTGCATATCTGGAAATTGGGACTTTTGCTGACGGTGCAAGTGGATGCGCGGGCGGCTGCTGCGCCGGATATTGCTTCAATCGTGATGAATTTCGCGGCGCGCGCTCAAGATACCTCGCCCGGCGTCTGGTTGACGGGCCGCGGCTATAACGAGGTTGAACTCCCCGAATACCGACACCCAACTCGCTATGATCTTGACCGCGCGAGTACCGAACATCCGATTGCGCTAACCCGCACCTGCGGCCATATGATTGTGGCGAACAGCAAGGCGCTAGAACTTGCGGGGATCACCCGTGAAACGCCAGACCCTCCCGGCGGGTTTGTCGTGCACGATGGCAGTGGCGAGCCTACGGGGCTGCTTCAGGAAACGGCGCAGGGATTACTGACGCGGGTCATTCCCGATTATGACGATGAGACGATGGCGCGGGCGATACGTGCAGCCAATGATCATCAACTGCGGTTAGGGATTACCAGCGCAACTGATCCTCTGCTGACCCCGCTGCACCTGCGGGTATACCGCCAGCTTGAGGCTGCGGGCGATCTTGCAGTGCGAGTGAACGGCCTGCCCATTCGCCGGCCTGATGGCGGCACAGAGACGCTGCCGCTGCCGGAGCGATATATCAGTAATACGCTGCGAATTGACTGTGTTAAATTCTTTGCGGATGGCGGCTTGAGCGGGGCAACTGCCGCCATTAGCCAACCGTATAAGGAAACTGGCTCGCGGGGTGTGCTGCGATTTGATGATGATGATTTATTCAACCTGATGTGGGAGGCGCATGATGCCGGATTCCGAATTGCGACTCATGCGATTGGCGATGTAGCTATTGAGCAGGTACTTTCGATCTATGAAGCGCTGTATGCGCGTAAACCTGTGGCCGGGCTGCGGCATCGGATTGAGCATCTGGGACTGCCTGATGCTGGACAGCTGACGCGCTGCAAGGCCAACAATGTGATCGCCGTACCGCAGACGATCTTCCTCTATGCGCTGGGTACTACGTTTCGCCGCTATTTGCCAGATGTCTATTACACCCGCTGTTATCCTGTACGTTCGATGCTGGAAGCTGGACTAACGGTTGCCTTGAGTTCGGATGCGCCGGTAGTGCCGGATGATAACCCGCTGTTAGGAATGAAGGCTGCGATAGATCGTCAGGATGGCAATGGCAATCCGCTGGCGCCAGAACAGGCGATCTCCGCCTACGATGCCTTATACGCTTATACCATGGGCGGGGCGATTGCCAGCGGCGATCAGGGCAACCGCGGCAGCATTGAACCGGGAAAATGGGCTGATTTCGCGGTGTTAAGCGATGATCCGCTGACCGTTCCTACGGAAGCACTGCCGGAAATTCGCGTACACCAGACCTATGTTGGAGGCGTGTTGGCGACATAGATCATTACATTGCTTAATATTACTTAGGGCAAGGAAGACTGACCGCGCATATTTTTAACACGATCTGTTGTGGGAACGGTAAAGCTGATATTTGCCCCGGACAATGGGCTGGTATTTTCCACCCAGATGCGCCCGTCATGGGCTTCGACTGCCAGCTTACACAAGGTAAGCCCAAGCCCACTGCCGCGTGTTCCACGCCTCGGAATATTCTCTTTCACCTGACGGAAACGCTCAAAAATGCGTTCGCGTTCAGCGAAAGGGATGCCTACGCCGCTATCGGCAACGGAAACTTTTATCTCATAGCCTTGCAACTGCGCGGAAATTAAGATTTGCCCACCTTGCGGCGTGTGACGTATGGAATTGTCAATCAAATTGACCAACACGCGACGGATGATGTCTTCATCAGCAAAAAGCTCTGGAAGGGCGCTATCTACAAAAATTTGGAGATCGATTTCGGCTTCTACAATACTGCTTAAAAGGGTGTTTATGGCGGCATCAAGCATTTGCGGAAGCGGAATTGCCCGACGGTTTAGCGGCATTTCACGGCGTTCCAGTTTCGCAATATCCAGTAGGCTGTCTACGATTCGCATCAAGTCGCGCGCGCTTTCTTCGGCCACTTCAATCGTCTTACGCGCTATCGCGTTTTCAGGCGTATCAGCGAGATCTTCGTGCGCCAGAGTCAAGCCTGTTTGGATCGCCCACAAAGGCCCGCGCAGATCGTGAACCATCATGCGGGTGACTTCATTTCGATAATCGCTTAACTGCTGCTGCTCGGTCATATCTCTGAACAATAGCAGTCGCCCGGTGATTTCACCGCCTTCGCTGCGAACCGGCCCCCCGACCTCCTCAATGTGAATGGTTTGGTCTCCGGTTTCACGGGTAAATTCACGACGGGTAATGCGTTCAGGCTCAAGCCGGAGCTGGCGGGCAAGCTGTGTTAGTTCGCTGCGGCTGTAGCCCATGCCAATTGGCTCATCGCTGCCCATTGACTGCGTGAGGATAGTGACCAGATGTTGACCTAATACCTCATCTTTTTCGAGGCCAATCATGCGTTCAGCGGCGGGATTGCAATCTATTAAGCGTCCGTCACGATCCAGAAGGATGACACCATTGCGCGTAGAATTCAAAATCGCGGCCATGCGATTATTACCCGCGCGAATTTCCTCTACTAATGCCGTATTATCCAAATGCCCGGCAACTTGATTTGAGAGCAGTATCAGGCTGTTCAGATCGCGTTGGCGCACCTTCATTCCGGACGGAAGAAGCACACATAATACATGACGGGTTCCGGCTGTGCCTTTAATCGGAACGCTGATTAAGGTCTCATTATTGCCCACACCCTCTTCAATTTTAATTTCGCCGGTGCGTGCGGCGTTCAGCGCCGCCTGCGATATGGCAGCCGGCTGCTGGGTCGTGCCGGTTTCAGGGCGCTTCAGCGCGACAATTAACGATACCTGATTGCTTTGTGGTAGATAGCGAAATAGTAACGCATCGTCTGCGCTAAGCATGGCACGCGCAGTTTCGATAATTGCACCTGCCACGGCGCGGATATTATCAGCTGTTGTTACACGCAGCGTCAGCGCCTGCAAATGATGCAGGGACGCAATCTGATGTTTATGATCTTCAACCAAATGAGCATTTTCAATGCTAATGACGGCGTGGGCGGCCAATCTGGTCAAGAAATTAAGGTGATCGTCCCGAAAGAAATTGGAACGCCGGCTGGCAACCATTAGAACGCCGATCACGGCGCGATCACGTTCTAACGGCACTGCAACCAGTGAATGAAAATCCGGAGTTAAATCGGTGACCATATTCGACTGACGAAGCTCTCCTATATTTCGAGATTCACCGGTTTTAGCAATACTCTCTACAAAATAATCACGCATACCGGATGATCGGAAACTATGGCGAATGTCTCCAATATGGTCGCGGGTGGTTAACGACCAGATTTCATCTCCGTCAGCGCGAATGGCTAGCAGCGCGGTATCGCCGCCTGCTGCCTGCATTGCCCCGGCTAACATCTGGCGCACAATCTGGTCAAAATTGAGCGAGGTCGAAATTTGACGCGCGGTATCTTCGATGATGGTTAATTCGTCTAACCGCCGGTGTAATGCGCGATGGCCTTCCTCATATTCTTGTAGTGTTTGGATTTGAGCGGCAATTTGCAGCGCGGCTAATTCTAATAATTGAGCATCCGCTTCCTCAGTTTGCGCACTCTTTGTGATCAATAGTCCTAACGTGGACTCGCCGGTGCTCAAGGGATAAAGTGTGCTTCCGTCTAGCTGATAGGTTTGTAGGAACTGTTGCAGCGGCACTGGAAGATTGGTGTAATTGAGATGGACAAGGGGCGCGTTTGTCGAAGTTTTGGCTAGCAGCTTCACTATTTCGTGCCATTGGTCAAAATGAGCTTGAATGTACTCTTGCTGGCTTTCTCCCGTGGGTTTTATATAAAGTGAGACATTCGCTTCATCATCTTCATTAAGTATCAAAGCCAGCGATTTTTCTGGCAGCATTTCCCCGAGGATGGCAAGACTTTCTGCGACGATTTCATCTACCTGGCTGCGCAGCGCTGTCATCCGGCTGAGATGCGTCAGCTGCGCCATCTGAACAGCGTAACTTTCTAACACCTTGAAAAGGTGAGAATTATCCAGATATGAAGCGATCAAGCCGTCTAGCATCCGCATCAACGATTGATCAATCGGAGGCGGAGAACTGTTTCCGCCGCACAGCAAAATCAACGAGCCTAAAATCGCGGTTTCGCCCTGTAAGGGCACGAGTAGACCGTAGTTGAACCCGGATTCAGCTGCGTATTGGCCGATGTTAGCGGGGAACTGCCTGCTTGTGTATGAATCGGATAGGGTGATCCACCCCTGAGATGTAGGCAAGCGTTCTGGCAAAGAAACGGGCCAACCTTCGGCGGTTGTACTGCCAACTGCAACCATTAATTGGGATGCGCCGGGGAGACCTTCCAGCGCGTAAAGCAGCACTGCATCAGCATGGGTAAGTTGAAGGGCTGTTTTACCGGCTTCATTGAGAGCCGTTTGGAGAGGTGCTGCCGGGTTAAAATGGCGGTTCAACTGCTCCAACTGCTCCAACACCGGGCCGCCGGGTGTTGGATTTTGACGATTGCTGATAGTTAGGGCAGCAGCGCCTATACTTATCACGAAGATAAGTATAGTGATCAAAAATGAGGGAAGACTGCCGCTAAAAAGTGCGAGCAGCGCAGCAATGAAGGCAAGCGCCGAAACACCCAACAACAGCATCAAAACAAGCGAAAACCTGCGCGCGCGGCGCATCGTTGAAGGCATCATCACTCGTAAAGCAGCGGGTATCGGCGAAGCCATAGCCCGTGAAATCATCCAACTCGTTCAAGCAAATGTTGTTATCATTACAATTATCACTTTAAGAGGGAATCCCCCTGTTTTTTCCATAAGCTTTATGACTTGCAGAGTCTCAGCGCACCGTCACAGCGATTTTGTCAGAACTACGGCGGGGCTGAACCAGTACAAACAGGGCACAGGCAATACCGAGTAACCACCAAAGCCCGAAGGCGAAGCGATCCCATATCGTAATAGCATCGCCCAGTCCAAAAAAGGCGTGCGCAGTTAATCCCGCGGCAACCGCTAGCGCTAACATCTGTTCGTTGACTGATCCTTTTTGCCATACCTTCCAGAGCATCCACAGAGCGACAATTTGCAGAGCGATATACAGCATAAATCCGGGTATGCCAAGATCTGCGGCGAACTGAAGCCACTCATTATGTGTGTGCGGAAGGATTCGCTGCCCGTTGATATAACCGGTGACGGGATAATCATCGCGCACAGGGCCATAGCGGAAGTTGTTTACGCCAACGCCACTTAGTGGGTGGTCAATCACAATTGAAAGTACGCTTTCCCACATTAGCAGGCGGCTGGATGCGCTGCCCTCGTCACGTTCGGCCAGTTCGGCAGCCTGCGGATTGATGATGCCGCTGAGGAGGACTAACTCAGTAATAAAGAAAAAGGCGACAATTCCAAGACCAATCTTTCGCCAGCGGCCAGATGGCACCATCAACCAGACAATGGCGAACAGAACTAAGAGGACGCCAAAAATTGCTAGCCGGCTTTGCCCTAAAAATAGCGCGCTCCAGAGGAAAATGAAGGCGGTGCTGGAGATGCCCGCCAGAACTAAACTTGAGCGTGCACCCGCCGCGCGCCACTGCCGCCATGACCATATACCAACGCCAGCGCAGAATGGCGCGAACCACGCCATCGCGCCGCCAATTTCATTTACGTTAAATCCCCCCTCAGCTCCGGGGAAAGCGCGAAATTGGGGAAGCAAATGAATGATGAATTCAAGCTGGTTGGATTTAGTGGTGTACTGGGCAGCAGTTAATCCGAGGATGCCTATGAGTAAGCCTAGCCCTATGCTGAACCAGATCAGTTCACGGGCTGATCCCTGTCTAAAGGCACGATCAGCAAAGGTTGTTGCTATAAGAATGCCAAAAATTGGCCTGCCGAGCGCTACCAGATTGTAAGGAAGGGTGAACTGGATCGAGAGAATATCGAGATGAACGATGCCCTGACGATAGGGCGCGATAGCGAAGTTGAGAATGCCCAGCAAAATGAGCAGGATGAAGATAGGATCGAGTGGCGTGGGTTTCCATAATCTCCGATAGAGGATGAGACGGGCTGCCAGAATGGGCAGCATGGCTAGAAGTGTCCATACACGGCGAAAATCTGGCGCCCAGAAGGCAGCGATCATGATCAGCAGCGCCAGCCACTCAAAATGCAGTACGATTCGTGCAATGCGCATAATGAAATGATTAGACTGGGCAGTCGCAGCAGGAAGCAGAGGGGACGATTGCAAAACGGCGCGATCCTTTAGGCTGAATTTTAGGTGACGCTGTTACAATATACAGTGAAGATTACTTCTATAATCCTAATTACAGATGCCGCCGATGATTACTACACTGACAAATACTTCTTATGATGCAATCCACGAGCATATTGCTGGCAAGAAGCTGGTCATTCTATACCCTGAAACGAAAAATCGAAATGTTTTTATCAGCTGCTTAAGCGAATATTACGGCATGTCTATGCAATATTATTGCATTCGCGCAGAGCAGAAAACCTTGAAGAGCTGGTTATTAGGGCTGACCGGCAATGCAGATTTCCCCGTGCTTGCACAGGCGTTGAAGGATGGAGACGCAGCCAGTTGGGCGGAGGCGCTTTCGGCCGATTTTGCCAATATTGCGAAGCAGAACGGAGAAACTGCGCTGCTGTTGGATGAATATGATCGTGTATCCGGGCAGCGGGATGAAGCACGATTCTGGGGTGCCTTGCTTGCTAACCTTCCACGGGGCGTGCAGATAATTCTCAATGCCCGCCAGTTAGGGCGTGATCCATGGCAAGAATGGATCGAAAAGGGAGATGTGCGGGTGCTTGGCCGGGAATGGCGGGCTACATCCGGCATGTTTTCAGCTGATCCGTATGAACGCCCAACGCTGGAGGTTTTTACTTTTGGTGAAGGAAGGGTGCTCATCAATGGGCATGAGGTATCCCGGTGGGATGGCGTGCTGCCCCGAAACCTATTCTTTTATTTGATTGATCGCCCCTTAGTCACCCGCGACGAGATTTTTCATGCTTTCTGGCCGACGCTTTCGGTTCGTGAGGCGACTAATGTTTTTCATGTGACCAAGCGCAAAATTACGGATCGCCTGAGCCGCGCATCGGGCAATAAAAATATTGAGCTGACACAATATCGAAGCGGGTACTATATTCCCAGTGACCAGCTGACGCGATGCATAGATGTTGACGAATTCCGGGAAATGGCTGAATGTGCTGAATCCGGCGGCGATGCTGCCAGTATGAAATTGTATTATTTACGCGCTGTCGAGCTTTATCGTGGCGAGTTCCTTGAAACTGTGGATATGGATTGGGTCGCTCAACGCCGGGAACAATATCGGGAGATGGTCACTGAAGCCCTCCAGGCTTTAAGCCAGATCGCGCTCGCTGAAAGCCAACCAGTGCTGGCAAGGGATTACTTGCTCCGCGCGCTGGCACATTCACCGGAACGGGATGATCTGCACCATTACTTGCAGCAGATCACGGGCTAATTTCTTTAAGCAGTCGCTATAGAAGTCCTGAAAATTTTGGATCAGGCGTCGGGAGGTCTGGCACTGAGTAAGCCCTCAGTGAGTGACTGGACGTAGATATCCATCGGCCACTCGATGGCGACATCGGCAGTGGTGATCGGCGTATCGGTGAGCGTAATGCCCGTATCGCGCACGATGACGAAGGGCGTGGCTTCGTCGCGTTCGCCCATGACCAATTCGGCGGCGGCGCAGATCGTATCCGCGATGCCGCGCCGGGTGACGACGAGCGGGTTTCCAAAAAGATCAAGCTTGCCGCGTTCATCTTGCACCGGTGCGAAACCGGCAGTCGCCAGCGCGATCCCTGAAGTGCCGAGCCTGCCCGGAATGAGCCAGCTGTCGGTGAGAATCAAGCCAATTTCCACGCTTAAGCGTTTCTGGACAGCTTCGCGCAGTTTGGCGGCGCTGGCATAAGGATCGGATGAAAACAGCACAGCGCTGCCACCAGGTATATTGGAACGATCAATGCCTGCGTTGGGCGAAAGAATACCATCTTTGAAGGTGAGCAAGAATCCGGGAATGCCGCCAAAGATATGATCGGCTTCCTGCAAGACCAGTTGAGCGATAATTGGGTTCATCTGGTAACGTTCGGCCAATGCAGCGCCTTCAGGCGTGATCCCAATATCTTCCAGATTAACAATCCGGCCTTCACTAATAGCGACATACTTGCTGCTCACCGCCAGCACATCGCCGTCTTGCAGCATATATCCGGCGTTCATCAGCGCGGTGATCAAAACTTCAACCAGATCAAAAGCGCTTTGTTGAACCGGGGCTTCTACAGGAATTAGCGTTACGGGTTTGCGCGGCATCGGGGTATCGTTCCTACGTGGAAAAGATAAGTGGCGATGTTAGCATTGGGATTTCCCGCCGTGTAGGGTGGGTTTACTATTGACCAGCATAGGAATAGAACACTACACTTGCCGTGTTTTCTATGCAATGATGGAAGTCATCACACCATGAGCGA
>JACSRP010000192.1 GCA_014879665.1 Anaerolineae bacterium
CATGATGTACTCTCTTACTCAGAGTTAGAATAGGCTGTTCCAGATACCGCAAAATTGCATCTCACTATCCCTGCTGCGACCTTGGAGGCAACATGACCGCAATCCCTTCCCCGGACTTACTCGCAGCGGATAATCGCACTTATCAAAGACGAATCTTCTCGTGGACGCTCTATGACTGGGCAAACAGCGCCTTCGTCACCACCATCCTCGCGGCTATCCTTCCAGTCTACTATTCCACCGTGGCCGGCGCTAGCTTGTCTAGTGAAGCGCAGGCCACCGCTTATTGGAGCATCGGCCTCAGCATTTCCCTGCTCATCGGCGCGCTCATTTCACCGGTATTAGGGACAGTTTCCGACATTTCGCGCACCAAAAAACGTTTTCTTGGCCTATTCACCATGCTTGGCGCGCTAACATCCGGCCTTCTGGTACTCGTCAATTATGGCGATTGGATGCTGGCTTCGGTCTTATTCATCATCGCCCGGATCGGTTTTCTCGGCTCAACGTCCTTCTACGACTCGCTGCTGCCGCATGTTGCCCGCCCCGAAGATCGGGACAGCGTCTCGGCTCGTGGCTATGCCATGGGTTACCTTGGCGGCGGTATTCTCTTAGCCATCAATATCGTGATGCTGCAAACGCTGCCCGGTCTTTTAGGGGCACAGCTTTCCTTTGCCAGCGTGGCGGTGTGGTGGTTAGTATTCTCGATTCCGCTGTTCCGGCGAGTGCCAGAGCCGCCGGCTGTACGCAATCTTCTGCCCGGGGAAACCGTGTTTTCCGCCACAATCAAGCAGTTGACCGGCACTTTTTCCGATATTCGCCGCTATCGTGAGCTGTTCAAATTCCTGATCGCCTTCCTCATTTATAACGATGCTATCGGCACAATTATCAGTTTGGCGGTCATTTACGGCGCAGAACTTGGGTTCGGTTCGGTAGAATTGGTGCTGGCGCTGCTGCTGGTTCAGTTCGTTGGCATCCCCTTCAGCCTGATGTTCGGGCGGCTGCCCTCCCCTAAAAGTACCCGGCGCAGCTTCTATCTGGCATTTATGCTGTTTAATCTGGTCGTGCTTCCGCTGGTGGGAATTTCTGGAAGCCGCCTGCTGCCAGCCGATATGTCCGGAGTTCCAGCGGCGGCTTTTGAAACTCACGATGGCTTTGTTGGGCAGGGGTTATACGGCGCCCGGGATCACCTATTCAACCTCTCCGGCCAGTGGGAAACACAGCCGGTCACGGCAGCCGAAAGCCGGCAAACGGAAGACGTTGAGTCGCTCATCAGCCGTGTGCGAGGCGATGCCCTGACGCTGCAATTTAACGGTAAAGCGGTTGAACTCACCTATATTGCTGGCCCACAATCAGGAAGTATTGCCGTGCTGCTGGATGGTCTGCCGCATCTTGATCCTGAAACGGGCAGCCCGATGGTGCTGGACACCTTTAACGAAACCACGCGCTACGGGGAAACCGTGGTGATCAGCGCGCCAGCAGCCGGGCAGCACACGCTTACTTTGAGCAATGACGGAGAGGAAGGCGCAGACAACCTGATCGCCATTCAGTCCATTGGTATATTGCAGCCCGAACGCGAAACAAGTTTGCCGGTGATCCTTGGCGTGCTGCTGCTGATTCAGGGGATCGGGCTGATTTTTGCCGCGCTCACACAACGATTGTTCTCTCAACCAGCCAGCACATTGACCACAAAACGGTCAATCATGCTTGCGCTGGTGTTCTACAGCGTGATCGCGGTATGGGGTTTCCTGCTGGATTCATCTATCGAATTCTGGTTTCTGGCGTGGCTGGTGGCGATTGTTCAGGGTGGCAGTCAGGCGCTTAGCCGCAGTTTATACGCCAGCCTATCCCCCGCCCGAAAAAGCGGTGAGTTTTTTGGCATTTACGGCGTGATGGAGAAGTTTTCCGCGATCATTGGCCCGCTGATCTTCGCGCTGGCGGTGGCGCTGTTTGGCAGCAGCCGTCCGGCCATTATCAGCCTGATTGCCTTCTTCATCATCGGTGGCTACCTGCTCGCTAAGGTGAATGTCAGCGAAGGCCAGCGCGTCGCGCAGGAAGAAGACGACCGCCTCGCCGCTGAAAACGGTTAAACTTCGGGCGGCCATTGCTTCTACCTCACTCCCCCGCTGCCTGCCCCCTTTTGGCATCCCTCTCCTGTAAACCGGGCGGGGGATGCAGATTGCCCGGATAGCCTGGCCGGCTCGCATAGAATCCATCGGGGCGGCGCTGATGTACCCTAAACTGAGGCGTATTCTGAGAAAAATAAGCTGCTTGTTTTCGGGAAACGCGATACCACGAACGCTCAGAATGGATTTGAATGCGCGGGAAGCCGCCCAAAAGAAGCGCCCCCACCTGACAACGAACGAACTATAT
The DNA here is from genome assembly GCA_014879665.1 of Anaerolineae bacterium. GTDB lineage: Bacteria > Chloroflexota > Anaerolineae > Aggregatilineales > Phototrophicaceae > Flexifilum. Next base: position 2,368 of record JACSRP010000192.1, read on the forward strand.
TTGCCTCATAACAGCAAGACCCCACGCGGCGCTAGCGCGCTATAATGGCGGACTGCGAAGATGGTTTTGAGGAGTATGTGGGCATGTCTCAAGAGTTTGCGCCGCCGACAAGTGAGTGGTACTACCCTTCAGAGGAAGTGAAGAAGCGGGCAATTATTGGCGATTATGAGGCGCTGTATAAGCAAGCCCAGGGCGATCCAGAAGCATTCTGGGCGGAACAAGCCGAAAATTTACACTGGTTTGAGCGCTGGACGCAGGTCTTAGATCGCAGCAACGCCCCCTTCTATAAGTGGTTCGTCGGCGGAAAGACCAATATTGCCTATAACGCGCTGGATCGCCACGTAAAGACATGGCGGCGCAATAAGCTGGCGCTGATCTGGGAAGGCGAAAACGGCGATAAAGCCTCATATTCTTACTGGCGGCTGTGGCGCGAAGTGAACAAATTCGCCAATGTGCTGAAAAGCCTTGGCGTGAAAAAAGGCGACCGCGTTACGGTTTATATGGGGCGCATCCCTGAGCTAATGATTGCGATGCTGGCCTGTGCCAAGGTTGGCGCCGTTCACAGCGTGGTTTATGGCGGTTTTTCTGAGAACGCTCTCGCAGATCGCATTGAGGACGCTCAAAGCCGGGTGTTAATCACCACCGACGGGGCGTGGCTGCGAGGCAATATTATTAAGCTAAAAGATATTGTAGATGAGGCGGTTCGCCGGCAGCCGATTGTCGAATCGGTGATTGTGGTCAAGCGTACCGGCCATGATGTAAGCATGGAACAGGGGCGCGATTACTGGTATCACGACTTGATGTCGCTGCCAATTGCCAACCCCGTCTGTGAAACGACGGTTATGGACGCCGAAGATCCGCTGTTCATCCTCTATACCAGCGGCACAACCGGCAAGCCGAAGGGGATTTTGCACACTCACGGCGGCTATCAGGTTTTCATCTCGACTACGCTTCAGTGGGTTTTTGATCTTCAGGATGATGACCGCTTCTGGTGCGCGGCTGACCCCGGCTGGATTACAGGACACAGCTATATTGTGTATGCGCCGCTAATTTTAGGGGCGACAGAAATACTCTATGAGGGGGCGCCAAATTACCCGTTCCCGGATCGCTGGTGGCGGATCGTGGCTGAATATGGGGTGACGGTGATGTATACCGCCCCGACGGCAATTCGCAGCCTGATGCGCTTTGGCGATGCGTGGCCGAACCGCCATGATCTGAGCACATTGCGGCTTCTGGGTTCAGTGGGTGAGCCGATCAACCCTGAAGCGTGGCGCTGGTTCTACCGTGTTATCGGGAAGGAACGCTGCCCGATTATGGATACATGGTGGCAAACTGAGACCGCGGGATTCATGATTGCGCCGATGCCTTCAGTGCCGTTAAAACCAGGCAGCGGAACCCGTCCTTTCCCCGGCATTGAGGTAGATGTTGTGGATGAAAAAGGCGAAAGCTGCGCTCCCGGCGTAGATGGCAATCTGGTGATTAAGACCCCGTGGCCGGGCATGCTGCGCACGGTTTACCGTGACCCGGATCGTTATGTGCGGCAATATTTCAGCACTTATGATGACAAGGGCTGGTATTTGACGGGCGATTCGGCGCGTAAAGATGAGGATGGCTACTACTGGATCATTGGTCGTAACGACGACGTGATCAAAGTAAGCGGATACCGGCTAGGCACAGCCGAAGTAGAAAGCGGGTTGGTTAGCCACCCGGCAGTGGCGGAAGCGGCTGCGATCGGGGTGCCGGATGATGTGCGCGGCAATGTCATTTACGCCTACTGTATGCTTCGGGCAGGCGTAGAGCCTTCAGAGGCGCTGGTAGATAAACTGAAGGAACACATCCGCCATGAAATTGGCCCGATTGCTGTGCCTACTAAGATCGAGTTTGTGGCTTCACTGCCTAAGACGCGCAGCGGGAAGATTATGCGGCGGGTATTGAAAGCCCGCGTGACCGGCGCGCCAGAAGGCGACCTGAGCACGTTGGAGGAGTAGCCTCAAGGGGTACTCACTATATAGTGAAATGCCTTTTCAGTGGAAGAAGGTGGATGCGCACCGATCAGGGCGAGGCATTGTGTGGAAGGGGAACTCACCAGCGGACGCGGCATGCCGCGTCCCTACGAATGTGCTGTTTCCCCGTAATGACGATATATCCGCCACCCGTAAAACGCGAGAGCTGATGATGGGTGGCGACACGGCAGGCCGCCTCTGCGAGTGATATGCGGGGGAATTTTAGCGGGCGGCGTCAATCATATGCTGAATGAAACGCGCATGGGCTAATGCTTCTTCAATGCCAGTTTCAGGGGGGGTACGGTCGGTTACATTTTTGTGAAAGGCCAACAGTTCGCGTTTGAACGGCTCTTCGTAATTCACGATCACCCGTTTTTCCCATGCCGTTTCCCCCTCATGCCCTTGAATAATCACGGGCGTTGGGAAATGCTCCAGATAAGGCGATGGGAACGTAAGGTAAAGGCGCTGATCATCACCAAAGAAGGCATATTCCTCTTTGTAATCTTTCAGATTGCCGAGAAAATGCCAGTCGAGGGTGACGCGGAGATCGCCGGGATACTCGATGACGGAGTGAATCGCCATGCCTTCACGCCAGATGTCAGTTGAAACGACACGGGAAGGCGCACCGAAGAAGCCCCAGAGCATGTAGACCTGATGGATCAGGCTGACGGTCATCATGCCATAGGCGAGGCGAAGCGCGGGGTCATCTTTACGCTTGCCAAGCGCCTCATCTACGAGGGGTGCCATTTCGCCACCCGCGAGGCCGCCGCGCGCGCCAACCACAATATCAGCAAAGTTAGCGGGTGGATGATGCCCCTCAATGATGAGGCCATCACCGCGGCGCACGCGATGGGTAGACCAGCCTAGAGCATCATCAGGGTGGAGTACGGTGATGCGGGCAAAGCTCATATCCTTCATGGTTTGGATTTGATCGCGGGCATGGAGGAAGCCGGGATCGTAGCGTTTGTGATAGCCAACCTGTAGGATGCAATCGGTCTGGCTGAGGGTGGCAGCAATCTCGCTCACTTCGCGCAGATTCCAAGCCAGCGGTTTTTCGACAAAAACATCTTTGCCGGCTTGAAGCGAGGCAACAACGGAGTCGTGGTGGGAGCCGCCGTGAAGGATGAGGACGGCTTCTACCTCTGATTGATTGAGAAGATCGGCATAATTGGTATAACGCTGCGGGATGTGGAAGCGATCAGAGACAGCTTTCAGGGTGGGCGCGTGGGTATCGGCAGCGGCGACCACTTCAAAATGGGTATCATATTCGGAGAGGTGCGGCAGGTGCATCATCTGGGCGATGCCGCCCAAGCCGATAACGCCGATGCGAATTTTCCTCATGGACAGATGGCTCCTGAATGGCATAAATCACAGGGTGATTATACGTGAAGGACAGGTAAAAGTTAAAAGAGTGGGAAGTGAGGGGAGTGGGGAAAGATGAGGGCATAAACCGCGCAACCTCACCCCTCAATCCCCTGTCCGTGTACGGAGAGGGGAAGCTAAAGGCAGTACGGCAGGGCTTGAAGAACTTGACCCCTTACCCCTTGACCAGGGCATTAGCGAAAAGACCGCGGACGCCCATGGGGCGTCCCTACGGCTTTCGGGGATGCGGAGGTGGCTAGAGGCAGCACGGCGGGGTGAGGTAGGCTATTTCCTTGTTTTTCTCCCTCCTAAAGCTTGATATTTGTTGACAAATATGCCTAATTAGGAATAATCCTAAATAGGGAATAAGTTATTATTCATTGGGGAGGACAGCGATGGGTCAGGAAGATTTTGACCGACTCCTAGCATTTTTCAAGGTTATGGGCAACGAAAATCGGCTAAAAATTGCGGGGATGCTGGCGGAAGGTGAGCATACGGTCACGGAACTGGCGGACAGGCTGGATTTACGTGAGCCGACGGTATCTGAGCATCTGGCGATGATGCGGGAAATCGGGCTGGTACGCATGCGCCCAGAAGGCACGCGGCGGGTGTATTCGTTCAATTTTAAGGCGCTCTACGCCATGAATAAGGACATATTATCCCGCGAGAAGCTGGCGGAGCTGGTGCGAACCAAGCCGGAAGACGAGGAACAGCGTATTTTACGGACGTATATCCGTGACGGGCGGCTGACGCAGATACCGGTTGGGCGGAAGAAACTGCTGACTATTTTGAAGTTTCTTTCGGGGCAATTTGCATTTGAGACGCGATACCCGGAAAAGCAGGTCAATGAAATTCTCGGAAAATTCAATGAGGATTATGCTACCCTGCGCCGGGAACTGGTTGATTTTCACTATCTGGAACGGGAAAAAGGGATTTACTGGCGGGTGGAGAGAGGGGAAGAGCAGTGATGAGTGATGAGGTTGGCTTCGTGGCTTGACAGCGAATGATCATCGGTTAAGATTAGGCGCATTATGCGTACAGGTGTGATTGCCCGTTTTATCCGTCGTCGCCGCACTGATTCTCAGTCCGGGACGTGGGATCACGCATAGGCACAGCTAGAGCCAGCGAATTCAAGACCCCGGACGAAACCGGGGTCTTTTTGTTTCATAACGAGGGGAGATGAGCATGATCAGCGACAAGCAAAGAGATGTGAAGAAAATTGTTCTGGCCTACAGCGGAGGGTTGGATACTTCGGTCATTTTGAAATGGCTGAAGAACAACTACGGCGCGGAGATCATTTGTTTCACCGCCGATCTGGGACAGGATGACGAGCTTGAAGGGCTGGACGAGAAAGCAAAGAATACCGGCGCAAGCAAGCTATACGTGCGCGATTTGCGCGAGGAATTTCTGACTGATTTCGTATATCCATCGCTGCGGGCGGGAGCTGTTTATGAGCGCGATTATTTACTGGGCACGTCTTTTGCGCGCCCGCTGATCGCCAAGCATCTGGTGGAGATTGCCGAGATTGAAGGCGCGGACGCGATTGCACATGGCTGCACTGGCAAGGGCAACGATCAGGTGCGCTTTGAGATCAGCGCGATGGCGCTAAACCCGAAGCTCAAGACGATTGCCCCGTGGCGGGAATGGGATTTGAAGGGGCGCGAGGATTTGATCGCCTACGCGGAAGAATTTGGCGTGCCGATCACCAGCACATTGAAATCCATTTACAGCCGAGATCGCAATTTGTTCCACCTGAGCCACGAGGGGGGAACGCTGGAAAACCCGTGGTTGGAGCCTGAAGAAGCGATGTTTAAGCTGTCCGTTTCGCCGGAAAATGCGCCGGACGAGGCTGAAAATGTAGATATTGAGTTTGAAAAAGGGACGATGGTGGCGGTGAACGGTGAGAAGCTATCGCCGGTGGAACTGTTCCTAAATCTGAACGCGCTAGGGGCAAAGCATGGCATCGGGCGGGTGGACATGGTGGAAAACCGACTGGTGGGCATGAAGAGCCACGGCGTATATGAAACTCCGGGCGGCACGATTCTGCATCGCGCGCATCAGGCGCTGGAGAGCATTACGCTGGATAAACACACGATGCACTATAAGGATATTCTGGCGGTGAAGTATGCGGAACTGGTGTACAACGGCCTGTGGTATACCCGCTTACGCGAATCGCTGGATGCATTTGTGAATGTGACGCAGGAAAATGTGAGCGGCACGGTGCGGCTGAAACTTTATAAGGGCAACGTGATCACGGTTGGACGCAAGAGTTTGAACAGCCTGTACCGCGAGGACTACGCCTCATTTGGCGAAGAAAACGTATACGATCAGCGCGATGCCGAGGGCTTCATTCAGCTATTCGGGCTGCCGATGAAGGTTGAGGCACTGCTGCAAATTGACGGCGGCGGGGCGAGCCGGTATCGTCAGCCGGACTACAGCAAGTTCAAGCGAGACTAAGCAAAAAGAGTTTGAACCGCCAAGATGCCAGCGCCGTGAGAAAACACCCGCAGGGGTTTTTCTGGCGATGCTGGCGGCACTTTCCTTGCAACTATGGAGTTCTCGATGACGTTATGGGGCAGCGCGTTATACAGCGAGCCATCTGATGAACATTTGCGGAAGCTGAACGACAGCATCGGCTTTGATAGGCGGCTGTACGCGCAGGACATTGCCGGGAGCATCGCTTATGCGCGGGCGATTCAGGCGGCGGGGGTGATCACGGCGGGCGAAGCGGATCAGATTGTGAGCGGGCTGGAACAGGTGAAAGCCGAGTTCGAGAGCGGCGCGTTCGTGATTGGCGAAGGTGACGAGGACATTCATACGGCGGTTGAACGACGGCTAACCGAGCTAATCGGCGCAGTGGGGGGCAAGCTGCATACGGGACGCAGTCGTAACGATCAGGTGGCGACGGATTTCCGGCTGTGGACGCGAGACGCGATTGAAGATGTACGGATTCAACTTGGGTTTTTGCAGGCGGCGCTGATTGAAACGGCTGAAAAGCATATTGATTCGGTGATGCCGGGCTACACACACATGCAGCCAGCACAACCGATCACGGCTGCACACTGGCTGATGAGCTTCTTCTGGATGCTGGCGCGGGATGTTGAACGGCTGAATGATGCGCTGCGACGGGTGAATGTATCGCCGCTGGGTGCCGGGGCACTGGCGGGCAATCCGTTCGGGGTTGATCGTGCGGGGCTGGCGCAGGCGCTAGGATTTCGAGAGGCGGCGCAGAACAGCCTAGATGCGGTTGCGGATCGGGATTATGCGGCGGAAACGCTGTTTGTATTCACGATGATTGGCGTGCATTTGAGCCGGCTAGCGGAAGATGTGATTCTGTATAGCAATCCGTCATTCGGGTTTATCAGGCTGGATGATCGCTACAGTACCGGCAGCAGCATGATGCCACAAAAGCGCAATCCTGACCCGATGGAGCTGGCGCGAGGCAAGGCGGGGCGGCTGATCGGCAACCTGACGGGGCTGCTGGCGACGCTGAAGGGGACACCGAGCACGTATAACAAGGATTATCAGGAAGATAAAGAGGCGCTGTTTGACTCTTTCGACTCGCTGGATTTGCTGCTGCCGGTGATGACCGCGATAGTGAAAACGCTGCTGCTGAACCCGGAAAAGCTGAAGGCGGCGCTGGATCCGGAACTGCTGGCGACGGATTTAGCCGATTATCTGGTGAAGAAGGGGCTGCCATTCCGGCAAGCGCATCATGCGGCGGGGGCGGCGGTGCGGAAGGCGGCGGAACAGGGAATACCGTTAGGCGATCTGGCGCTGGAGGATTTACGGGAGCTATCGCCACTATTTGAGGTTGACATACGAGATGTGTTTGATTTTGAGGCGTCAGTGGCGCGGCGGGATGCGATTGGTGGGACAGCGCCGGATGCGGTGAGAGAACAGATTAGGGCAGCGCGGGCGGTGATGGGGAGCAAAAGTTAAAGGACTGCCGATGTGCGGGGTCATTTCACGGAAATGACCCTATAGTTTCATGATGGATGGTCGCGGGTAAAATGAGGCGATTTCGATATTCAAAAACCGTTAATATTCCCCGTAATTTTCATGAGCCGTTTTGAACCCTATAGAACCGGCAATTAGCCCTTAAAACTGCTCCTATTGCAGAATAGATGTTCGCATGTTATACTTCTTAAGTTGAAGTGATACGACCGCTACTATCACATTCCTCACCTCAACCCTCATTACATAAAGCTACGCGCAGATCGCATCATTTATGCACCTTAACAACTGCATATTTCCGATCTTTTCGTTTCACCAAGCGGTTCACTCTTTAATCATAAGGAGTTCCCCATGCGTTCGGATTATGCCGAAATTGAAAAAGTCGTCAAACGTCTCTTGCCTGTGAATAACGCTGATGCAGCAGACCGGCATCTGGCATGGAGCGAGTGGATTCTTCAGGGCGGCCACGAGCCGGTGCTGAGATTCATCCGTTTCAAGAATGGCACACGCGCAGACGACGAAGAAATTTTGCAAGAGACGCTGATTCTCGGTTATCAGAAAGTGGAAGCCGGCCAATACGAAGACCGCAACCTTCCCTTTACCGCCTTTTTGAAGAAGATTGCATGGTACAAAATCATGGAAGCTTCGCGGCAAGGGGCGCATGAAGTTTCTTTCGAGAACTTCATAGACCTGCCCTCCGACGAGCACACACACGAGCACGAACAAGCAGAATTCTGGAAAGAATACGAAAGCCTTCGCGCTGCGATGGGTGAATTGCCCACCCGCAGGGCGACTATCGTCAGCATGTATGAGCATGGCTACAGCACCGGCGAAATTGCCAAGATGCTGAACATTCGTGAAGACCTTGTTCGTAAAGAGAAGAGTTTAGGGCTTCGCCAGCTTCGGGAGCACATGCCGCTGGCACAAGCCAGCTAGTCGTATCCTCACCCCTTCCGTCTCTGTATACGGAGAGGGGAAGCGAAATCGTTTGTTTAAGTTCCTGCCAGATTGGAATTATTGATCGCGATTCCATCACATTTCAGCAAGGCTATTGGAAATATGCAGAAAACTTCTACCGGCGTTTTTCATTCGATGTATCACTTTTTTCTAAAAACAACGGTGAGTAATCGCGTTTTTCGGCTTGACAGAGCAGCGATTCTCCCTTTATACTTCATCGCGTTAGGGGACGTGGTGTAGTGGTTAACATATTGCCCTGTCAAGGCAAAGATCGCGGGTTCGAGGCCCGTCGTCCCCGAAGTGGCGCAAGCGAAGAGATTATCGCTTGCGCTTTTTTTTATATAACGATTACGCCTTCTACGCGGTCACTTTAGAACATCGAAGGCTGCGTGGCCGCTATCGCTACACAGTCGGCAAAATGCGTGGGCTGCGAACCCTCGAAATCTGATTGCAACACTTTTACATACTGCCACGTCTGGCCGGTGAGCGCGGTGACACTTTCTGCCCAGATCACGGCGGCGCGATCTTTGTTCTGAACGTCAAGGTCTTCCCGGCCTTTAGTTTCGACCAGATAGAGAATGCCGTTGTTATCTGCAGCGACCCAATCAGGATAGTAATAGCGCAAATTGCCGGCATTGTCGGTGTAGGGGATGGTGAAACCAAAGGTCATCGCCAGCTTGCAGAAGCGCGTCACATCGCGGGCCTGATCCAGAAAGCGCGCGAACGCAGCTTCAAAATGATTATCACAGGGCACTTGATTGAAGATCGTTTTGGTGGCCGCAACCACCTGCCTTGACCACGGGAACGGGGTTTGTGTGGAAAGCGCGCGGCCTTCCCCCTCTATGACCGGCTCTTGCGGCTCAACGATCTTATCGCGCAGCGCCTTTGCAAATTCGCCCCGGGTGACGTGGCTGGTGACCGGGCGGCTGATGGCGCGAATGACGTTGGGCTGATCGAGATCGACTTCCTGACCAAAAGCCTTGTATTTCAGAAAATCGCGTACTTTGGGGGCAAGCGCGGCAAACTGGCCGGGCAGCTTCACATCCTGAGCGATCAGGCGGGCATAAAAGCCGATCACTTCCTGCGCTGTTTGCGGCTCTGGCAGAACATAACTGCGCGCAACCACACTTTCCAGCGTCAGAATGTCCTTGCCCTCATAATTGAACCGCTTCGCCTCGCTGCTGTTTTCTATGAGCGGCAGTACCGGACAGCGAAATTGCATTACATCTATCGCTTCGATGTCGTCGGAAATATTGGATTTGCGCGCCAGAATCGGGCTGAGCGAGGGCATGGTGATGTCAAAGGCGGCGCGTTCGGCTTCCGGCTGGATGAGCGTAATGGTGAGCTTGTCTTCGCCCACTTTCCAGGTGTCAAAGTCAACCTGCTCGTCTTTTTCCAGCCGTTCGACAAATTCGATGAAGCCTTTATTGCCGATGATATCTACGCGCTCGGTGAAGGTGTCTGACGGCAGATCGCGGAACATGAGGCGCAGGCCGCGCCCGATGGTTTGTTCGGGCAGGATATTGGCTTTGGAGGTGTAGGGGCGCAGGCCGACGATCACCGTCACGTTTTGCACGTCCCAACCTTCACGCAGCATTAACACGCTGACGATGGCGTTTACGGGGCTGGAGTCGTGATCCACTTCGCGCGCGGCTTTACGGGCAAGGTCTAAGTCTTTCTTGCTGATCTCGCCGCCTCTATCGGTGTGGATCACCAGTGTTTTATCGCCGTCAAACTCGCCGGGATAGGCGGCTTGCAGCCATTCGCCAATATCATCGGCCTCGTCGTTGCCGTTCATCATCACGAACAGCAGCGGCTTTTTGCCCAGCGGCGCAAGCTGTTGGCGGTATTCGCGCCAGCGCTCGACGGCGGCCACCAGAAACGGGCGGTATTTTACCCGCGCAATATCGCTGGCGACTTCGCCAATATCGGTGATGCCTTTCAAAGGCCGCTTGACGATGTGGTCAACAATGGCCTGTTTCAGGGTGTAATCGCTGATCGTCCAGGCAAACAGCGCGCCGCTTTGATAGCGGGGCGTGGCTGAAAAATCTAACTGGGCGCAAATGCCGCTGGAATGCCCATCATGCAGCGCGCGGATGGTCTCGTTCCACATGCTTTTTTCGTCGTGGGTGTGATGCGCCTCATCATTGATCACCATCACGCAGCCGTCGCGCTGGATCAGGCGTTCGCGGAAATCGTCACGCTCGGCTAAATTGGCGGGGGGCTTGCTGCCCAGCATCAGGGTCATGATGTCGGTTTCGCCGCTGTTGGGATCGCCCTCGCGTTCGTAAAGCTGCTGAATATTGGTCAGATACAGCGCGCCCAGCGAGGATGCGCGTTCGGCATCGCCGCGCATGTAACACTGCATGTCCCAGTCGATCAGCATGTCTTTGGGGATGACCGGATCGGTGCGGAAAATGCGCCCGCCCTCAAAATCAGAACGCAGGCGTTCAAAGACGATCACGTTGGGGGCGATGATCAGGAAATTCCGAGCGCAGCTGTCATCAGCTTCGCGCACAGCGTTGAAATACTGCCATGCCAGCGCCAGCGCCATGACTTTGGTTTTGCCGCTGCCGGTTGCCATTTTGGTACAGTAGCGGGCGAATAGATCATATTCTGGCAGGCGCACTTTGCTGGCAAGCTCCGCCGGGATGAACTGCTGCGACAAGCCGCTGAAGGTGCGCGCCTGCGCAATTTCAAAGGCATAGACCAGCGTTTCAATCGCTTCCCGCTGGGCATCGTGATACTTGAAGTTTCGCCCATTGGGCAGTTTATGATCGGTGTGAAACCAGTAATTCAGCAGGCGTTTGCTGGTCGGCGTCGCGCCTTTGTAACCCCCCTTTGCCCATTCCTGGGTCGCCTGCCGGATGGCGGGAACTGCGGGCGCGGTGTGGCCGTAATTTTCGAGAAAGCTGGACTGGTCAGCGCTGCGGCGTTGTCGGGGCATTGTTATCCTCTGCTTTGTGTTTTGTCCTCACCCCCTGACCCCCTCTCCATTGTATGGAGAGGGGGAAATAGTGCGGGGGGAATGTCAAGATAAGGGAAGCGCAGCATGGTTTCGATGGTTTGTGGGATCCATACTGCGCGCAATGTGATCGCAGATATTGTCCCCGCCCCTACCCCTCTCCGTGAGCGCATTTGTGGATCAGAATCAGCGAAATGCACAAATTGCCTGCCATAACCTCACC
>JACSRP010000209.1 GCA_014879665.1 Anaerolineae bacterium
TGAGGTGGTCGCCAGCTAAAACGCTGGCTCCTCATGCGCCGGAGGGCTTGATGTGCCGCGCTCACGCGCCGCACCGCTGACGCAGCACTTGAGTGCTGGTCAGCGCGTCAGCACGATAGACCGTGCTGACCGGACGCACACTGCGCGTCCGAAAATCAAAATGCGGCATCACGCCAGTCATTGTCGGACAATGTATCAACTCGTGTAATTTTCCCCGCCTCTTGCCAATACTGCCAACCGCAAACTGCAAAATTTCACAGGTCGCAATACCTCACTTTGCGATAATGAGCTAGAAGTTCGCGTGTGTGGAGACTGGCGATGGCAAAAAAATCGGTACGGCGCAGCATCACCATGACGCAGGAAATGCGTGACCGTCTGGCGCTGCTGGTCAGTAAGCAGCCGCGTGATACTACTGAAGCCGATGTCATACGGGAAGCAGTCCGACTGTATCTGGACAACCAGGAAGACATCATCGGCAGCCGTAAATATTTTCAGAAATCGCTCCAAGAGCGGTTAGACAAACTGGAAGGGGCTTTGGCATTCCATCTCAACGTCCTCATCTATCTGTTGGCAGCGCTCGAACCAGACAGCCATGAACTCGTCGCTGACGCGATCATCGCCGCCAAGCGTGATGGCAATACCCTATTAGCACAAATTAAAGCCGTGCGCGAGATGAAATGAAAGCCATCATCGTGACTGACTTTGCTTATAAGGGGCCAAAGCGCAAAGGGCGCGGGACAGGGCATCAAGGGCTGCGGTCTACGCTCAAATACCTGCAATACCGCGATAACCGTAACCAGCACATTCAGCAGGGTGAAGATGACGAACGATGGGTCGATCACGGCTTAGGGCAGCACTACCGCGCCATCTTCGAGAACTGTGACAAACTGCAAAGCAAACACGTTCTTGCCTGGACGTGGGTGATCTCACCTGCCCCCGACCTGATGGCACTCGTACCGGAAGATCAGCGTCCTGAGCTTATTCTCGATCTGACGGAGCGCATCGTTGAAGAGTATTACACCTCACGCGGTTTTGAAGTACCGGAATACAGCTATGTGCTGCATGACCGGCTAACGCAGCCGGAAGATGACAGCGAACCCTTGCAGCAGTTACACACGCATGTTGTCTTACCCGGAACAGCGCCGCTGGCAGGAACTGATCGGCAGGCAGTCTACAACAACAAAGAGAAGGGACACGATGCCCTGTTTCGAGAGATTGCCAGCAAACATTTCACCGAAGCCCTAGACCGGCTCATTGATCCCGACTGGCGGCGACTGCGTGAAGAACCAGTAATAGAACAACCCGAACCGCCTACGCCGTCCGGGGACAATCTCGATGATTGGTTCCCAAGATAGGAAAACATCATGTCTTACCTGAATACCCAAACGATGCTTGGCACGTTTACCTTCCTAACGCTCATTCTGGCAGTGGCAGCCATTGCCAGGCTGCTGGGTCTGGGGATGAGCGAAGCCCTTTATATCGCCGCGCTGCTGGTCATCGGGCTGGTCAGTGCTGCCTACCGCTTTTTCGGCAAACGACCTGGAAAGGATTAGTCTATGTTCTACTGGTTGTTCACCGATGGACGGGTGCTGCTCGGCGGCTGTCTTGCGCCGTTACTGTGTCTGACATTACTTGCCCCGATTCTGGTGAGTGCCATGATGGGTGCAGGCATTCAACGCACTAGCAGCCCCCAACAGGCGATAGGATGGAAGCGTGGGGCAAAGCTGTTCGCGCATGTCATTGTCTTACTGGGAGTATCGGCGACCTACCTTGCTCTATTAGGCGATATGGCGGTGCAGACCGCACGCGGACGGCAGACAGCCAATGGTTTTATTCACCTGCTAGCAGGTGCGCCACCGAATATAAATGCGACCCGGCTGTTCATGTTCGGGATGATGCTGGTCATGCTGTGGTTCTTCGTGACCATCGGGCTTCACAGTGGCATCAAAAACGGCGGTTGGCTTCGTGAGCGAGTGGATCGTTTGCGTAATCCACAGGTGAAGCGCGGCGCATTAGGTTCATCGCATTTCTGCACCATGCGCGAATACAAGCGCTTCCGACGCGAAGACGTGGAAGGTCTGACGCTGCTCGGCGCATTCTGGGGGGAGCAAAAGCGACGGCTGGATTTAGGCATGGGTCAATTCTGTCTGGGCGGCGAAGATGTGGCGCGGGGTATTCTGACGCTCGGCGGTCCGGGTTCGGGTAAGACGCAGGGCATTATCCTGCCTGCCATCGCTGACCGCATGTTGGCAGGTCACTCACTGGTCGTTGCTGATCCACAGGGGGAAATCACCGGGCATGTGTTGAAGTATGCCGCTGTTACACGTCATCTGGTCGTTGTCCACGACCCAACCAGCACGATTGGTCCGCGTTACAACCTGGCAGAAGGCATTGACAATGTATCGGATGCCCGCGCCATCGCCGATGTGCTTGTGCCATCCGCGGCTGGTGACAACCGCTTCTGGACGGACAGCGCAGCCGCACTGCTGGCTGCCTGTCTGATTCGCTTTCCCAATCTCGGTGAAATCTACAACGCCATGAACGATCTGAAAGGACTGGCACAGAAGCTGGCATCGAAGAAAGATGATGCCGCACTGCTGGCAAACAGTTTCATTGCGTCGGTGAGTTCAGATGGCAAGGTCGCCTCGAATGTGGTGGCGACACTGGCAACGGCATTGACGGGCTGGGCTTCCACCGACGTGCGTGCCAATACCAGTGCGTCGGATTTCGATGCGGAACTGGTGGTGGAGCAGCCAACGGTTGTGGTACTGACCTGTCCGGGGCGTATGCGTGCTGTCTATGCGTCCTATCTCGGTGCGACGCTGCGTAAGCTGATGCTCGATCTGGACACCATTGGTGAACGCAATAAAGGTCCGCTTCCGGTTCCAGTGGGCGTGATTCTCGATGAGTTCCCCACGCTCGGTAAGCTGGACAGTCTGGTCGCCGATGTGAACCTTGTGCGTAAGCGCCGCATCTCCATCATGATTGGCGCTCAGACCAAAGGACAGTTCCATATGATTTATGGGAACGAAGGGACACAGGCACTGTTCACAGGTCTGGCAACGCAGGTGATTTATGGTGGTTGTGATGCGGATACGGCTGAGTTTTACAGCAAAGCCAGCGGCACAGCGACCACCGATGCCAATGCTGACGATCCCAACAGCCACCTGCGCCAGCGTCCGCTGTTGACCGTCGATGAAGTCATCACGCCACAGGTGGGGAACTGCACCATCTTTGCCCGTTATGTTGAGGCTGGATTTGCCACACAGGTCGTCTTGAATGCGCGGCTGACACGCTTCTACGAGCGTGACGACTGGAAGAAGCGCTTGAGCGTAACAAAGGATGTACAGCCACTATTGCTGGAACGGGGTATTGCGCTCACTCTGCATCCTGTCGAAACACCCACACCACCTGTTCCCAATTCGCATACACCTGAATCTACCGTAAATACACCGTCCAACCTGGAAATAGCGGCACTGATGGCAAGGGTCGCCGCTGAAACGCAGAAGCAAACCAATGGGAAAGTTCAAGCGGTGAGCATGAACGAAATGCGCGGCAAGCGCGAAAAGCGGCTGACTGCCACGAAAGAGGTGAACCCATGACCCTGACGAAGAACAAAATGGTGCGCGAGATTGGGCGGCGCACACGACTGAAGAACCGCGATATACAGGCGATGCTTGAGACGTTGATGGAAGTGTGGACAGAAGAACTTGTCAGCGGAGGGCGCATTGAGTTAGAGAATTACTTTGTTCTGGAAACGCAAACCATTGATCGGGGTGAACACGTCGGTACCTTGAAAAACAAGTACTCCGAACTTCAAGCGCCTCGATTCATTCGCCGCCTGATCGTGCGTGCCAGCAGAAATTTGAAGCGATTATTAAGTGATCAATCTTATGACTAATCACCTCCTCTAGTTCATCAGTGGCTCAACATAAACTTGCCGTGCCAGTTCAAAGGCATCCCCCACCGACAACACAGCAAAATCGGGACGCTCTCCAACCCATTCCCTTGCCGCCTCTGTGGAGGCAAAGAAGTGCATTTGTCCGCAAAATGTCCCATTGATGCCCGACGTACAGCCAGAAGCAACCACAATGGACAGCGCCGTTTCAGGCGGGCTGACGGCTTCAACCCCATGAGGGGATACCGTGAGACGGATGGAGGTTCCTGTCTGTGGACAGGTAGAGGTGATCTCAGCGGTTCGGTCAATCAACGCTGGTAGAAACAGCGTATCCAGGGCACACCAGGCATAGAGATCTGTGCCATTGACCCGAAAATGGTGCTGAGTCGGAGTGAGCGTAAGCGCATCGCCAATTAAAGCGCCTTGCTCGCTGAATTCGCAGCCGCAGTTCTGGAGTTCCGCAAAGCTGATACGGATAAACTCCACAGGTTGTCCTAATTTTTCAGCTACTCGTTCAGGTGTCACCGGCAGACCTTCTGCCAAAAGCTGAAGGACTTGACGCGAGAAAGCCGCTGATGCGCGGGTAGGTGTGTTTTGCCGTGCCTTGAGAATATCCGTGACTTCCGCCAATTCCATGCTTATTTCTCCTTATTCCTTTCAGGCTACAGTGATATTTCAGTCATTACGTGTCGTCGTGACCTATGATCAGGGTTAAACTTCTCCGCTTTCGTGCCATCCGTTTACACCATGTAACCGATGTCGGAGGATTCGGCTGGATGCACGAAGAGGGTCTGCTTGATGTCTACTGCGGTTAATTTATGACGAATTGCCAGGGAGAACATATTGATGACCTCGCCTGCATGGGAACCCAGCAGGTGCGCGCCAAGAATCCGTCCGCTGCCCTCTTCTACCAGCACTTTGAATGCGGTATGTTTTTCATTGGTTCGGCGTGATGAATACCAGCCATCGGTTATCTGAAAGTTGACCGTAAACTTCAGCCCCTGCTGGCGCGCTTCGTCTTCGGTCAATCCGGCTCTTGCCAGTGCAGGAACGGTAAACACCACGCTGGGTGTGCCAGCGTAATCCGGCGTGCGCTGGTTGCCTTTCAGCAGATTACTGGATACCACATGCCCATGAGTGACCGCTACTGGAGTCAGCGGCATCCCCTTGGTCGCTGCTGAGTCTCCAGCCGCATATACGACAGCATTGGAGATGCTTTGCAGATAGTCGTTCACGACAACCCCACGTGATGTATATTCAATGCCGCCCTGCTCAAGCTGGAGATCGTCAATTTCAGGAACCCGTCCCGCGCCATGCACGACCAGATCGGCAGGTAAGTTACCGCCGTCGGACGTATGCACCAACAGATGGCTGTCCACTTTTTCAACCGCCGTGACCTCGACCTGTAACCGCACCTCAATGCCGGTGCTCTTGGTTGCAGCGACCAACTCTTTCACCAAATCCGCGTCGAAGGCTTCCAGCGGACGTTCGCCTCGATGCACAATCGTCACCTGCGCGCCTGCGCGCGCAGCGATGTGAGCAAACTCAAATGAAATATACCCGCCGCCAATGAACACAATCCGCTCCGGCAGCGCTTCCAGTTCAAGAAAATCAGTGCTGGTCGCCACGTATTCCGCGCCGGGAATATCCAGTTCGCGCGGCTTTGCGCCCGTCGCAATGGCGATATGTTTCGCGGTCAGCATTTCACCATCGACCTGAAGGCGATTCGTGTCCACAAAATGCGCCTCCCCGTGATAGGTTGCGATACCGGAGTCACGGAACGATTTCTCAATGTTGCCGGGTACGGGGTCGGTAAAGGTGCGTTTGAAACGCATCAAATCTGCCCAGTCAATCCGCATATCCCCTACAATCCCATGTCCAGTCATGCGGCGGTGCCAGTCCATCAATTCGGCTGCGCCGACCAGCACTTTCTTCGGATCGCAGCCGCGCAGTGCGCAGGTGCCGCCATACGGACGCGAATCCACCACAGCCACGTCCCATCCCGCAGCACGCACCCGCCGTGCAATGCTTTGCCCAGCCATGCCAACGCCGATCACAACGAGATCGAATTGGGGACTCATGCTTCAACCTTCATGGTTTGCTGGACAGCCTTCACAACAGCATTGACGTTGCCCAGACAGCACGACCCTTGCGGATTGCGGATGTCGCAAGCGCATTGTCCCGCCTGAATACCGGCGTTAATCCCCTCGACAACGGTACTTTCACCCGTAGCGATGAGTTCGGCGCGAATGCTCCCTGGCGTATGACGGAAGCAGTAGCAGACGAAAACATCATCACTATCAGGTTCTTTCTGGTAAACCCGTTCCCGAATCTGGTCTTTGGTGAAGGTCTGGGTTCCATCGTCGCTGAAATAGACCACCGGGCAGTCGGCATCTTTGCAGAAGAAATAGGGGGCATCACGCACTTCGGTGAGGCTGACCGCTAGCATCGCCTTGACGGTTGCGCCATCGACTCGCCTTCCCTTGCTCCCTGACGCAGGGCACAACCCTGCGGAAGCAGTGATTTGAGAGATTGAGATTTCGCAAGCTCCATTGGAGCAGCAGCTATGTTGGTTGGTAAGATCTGGCTGCATTTCAGTTTCCTCTCTTGCTATCCGATATTCGGATCAAATGGCAAACGCATGACCGCATGTGGACATCTTCGGGCAAACCCTGTCCGGCTTCGTATAAATTCGTGAGTTCACTTCTCAGTGTCTCCAATTCCTGAATACGCCGTTCTACCTCGTCAATGTGGCTCTGGATTAAGTCCATTACATGACCACATGGCGGTTCGTGGCGGTCACGCGCCGCCAGTATCTGAGCAATTTCCTGAAGCGAAAAATTCAGCGCACGAGCGCTTTTGATGAAGCGCAGCCGCTCGGCATCCTTCTGGTCATACAGTCGGTAGCGGTTGTCGTCCCGCTTCGCTGGCGACAGCAGTCCAATGTCCTCGTAGTAGCGAATGGTCTTCGCAGGCACGCCAGTCTGGTCACTCAACTCACCAATTTGAAACATCACATACACCTCAATCTTTGAGTTAAGCATAAACCTTCCAGCCACTGGAATGTCAAGCGTGAAATTGAACTTTCGGACTGGCATTCCGCGCAGCACACATCCGGCGAAATGCCAGTCCTGGCTCACGTCGAAAAGGGCTGTTGCCCGCCTCGTTACAAATCAGCAATCACCGACTTAAACGGTTCGCGCTCCCAGAGCAGCTTGCCCATCTGGAAGATCTCATCGACGGGAACGACGATTAGCCCCCGATGCTGAACAATGTATTGAGAGGCGGTTTCTGCCGACGTGAAGAATTGGATGAAATTGCAACCCCAGGTACGCACATTTTTCATTTCCCCCATTTCTGTAACCCACGATACGACTGCGGTCCGGGGTTCGACCTGCTGCACGCCTTCCGGTGTGACGATTAGCCGCACCTTCTCACCGCTGATCGGATCAGGGGACTCAATCACCGCAGTGGTCTTCAGAAAAATCGAGAAGGTGATCGCATCCCCCGCGCACCAGGTATAGAACTGGCGACCATCAACCTGATACGAATGCGGCGTGGGTACTAATGAGAGACCCAACCCGACGACATTGCCTGCCTGGTCAAACTCCGCGCCTTCAAGCAGGTGGTTCGCATCGTCGAGCGAAATCTGAAGCGCAGAGGCGACTCGCTCAGGGGAAAGTGGATGCCCTTCCAGCAGGAGCTTCATGATTCGTAGCCAATCTTCTGATCCCTCAAATACGCCAGCTAAAGTGTCTGCCAGCGCTTGCAGATCATACTTGGGCAGAGCTTGTACTTCCATTTGGGTATCTCCTTTTACCTCGTGCAACTGAACCGTCTTGAATGTGATTCGTGGATACACCTATGACGGTAGCGTTTCCAGTCGCTGGAATGTCAAGTTAGAAATTTGAAATGCCCTGTATTGGCTTTGACAGGGGAACCAATCCGTTCTATCTTTAGAACGTCTGTGTTATGGCTACACTCTGGTTCACACTTATTACACTCTATAAATAGTTTGTTGTCTGGAGATTTATCGATTGCGACAAAAACTTACCTCTCGTTTTGCCTTACTACGATCCACACTACGCCTGCTGTACCGCAGTCATCCCCGCGCATTTACCGTCAGCGCCGTCGCATCATTGGCCGAGCCTCTTTTTTATCCAGCATTGCTTCTCCTGATTCAGCAGTTGTTTGCGAGACTCACTGGGATAGATGGATCAGCACAGGTGACAGCAGAAGTTGTCCCTATTGGCATTGGGATTGTGGCGCTGCTGCTCATCCAGCGGCTGGGCATCATCGTGCGGGATGCGTCGTCCACTATTCTGCGCCAAGAAGCATGGGTGGTCATCAGCAAGCAAATTATGCAAAAGTTGCCTTCGGTTCCCTATCCGTTATTCGAGGACAATGACTTTCAGGCACGATATGGACTCGTTATTCGGGAAGCCTCGTATCGCTCGATTACGATGGTCGATACCGTCCTCTCTACCGCGCCGATTTTCTTAGGTCTCTTGGGAGTGGTTGTCACCTTGTTGGCTATTTCCCCGGTGATGGTGATCGTGCTGCTGGTGATTGCGATCCCGGCAGGACGGATCGAGCAGCGCTTTAGCCAGGCGATGTATGAACTTCAAGAGCATTCCGCCCCGCTGAAACTGCGTCTGGAAGCCCTCACCAATATGCTCATTGATGCGACGTGGCAGCGCGATGTGCGGATTTACAGCAGTAATCTATTGGAACACGAACATGCAGCGCTCAGTGAGCGCTATCTGATGCAGCTCAAACAACTCACAGGACGCTTCTTCAAGCTGCGGATTGGAGCAGCGCTGGTTCAGGTGGTGGGGCTGGCACTGGCGCTGTTGGCAGCTCTGGTACTCCTCAGTCAAGGGCAGCTTAGTTTGGCGAACATGGTGGTGCTGGTTCCCGGCATCGCACTCCTATCCGGCATGATTGGCGCGTTTATCTACCACTTTCGCTCACTGCTTGAATCGCTGGCGTATGCCCAGTCACTCTCCGACTTTCTGGCGACCTCATTTGTGGAAGAGAACAGCACTCGCAGTTTGCTTACTCCTACAAGCGAAACCATCTCGAAACTCAAGTCAATCCGGGTAGAAGGTATCTCCTACATCTATCCGCAGCATCAAACGGCAGCGATCCGCAACATTTCATACACATTCACGCCGGGTTTGACCGCCATTGTAGGTACGAATGGGGCGGGCAAAACCACATTGGTCAAGTTGGTAGCAGGCTTGATTGCTCCAGGTGCAGGTGAGATAAGCGCTGCCAACGAAAGTGGTCAAGAACATCCGCTTGCTGCCTGCGTCAAGTCGGTGTTGTTTCAAGATCCTGGACATTTCCCGTTCAGCATTCGGCACAATGTCACGATGCGTTTTGACCGACTACCCGATGAAGATAGTGCGGTTATCGAAGCGCTTCGTATGGCTGGGTTATGGGAGGTGGTCAGCGCACTGCCGGATGGGATGAACACGATAGTGGGAGCCGGTTTTGGCGGTGTCACCGATCTGTCGGGTGGGCAGTGGCAGCGCCTGGCGCTGGCGCGGCTACTGTATCACAACGCCCCCATTATCATTCTTGATGAGCCAAGTGCCAGTTTAGACCCGGTGGGCGAACGTCAAATTTTCAGTCTATTGTCCTCGCTGGCGCACGAAAAGATTATTTTGTTCACTACGCACCGCTACGATACCATCCGTAGGGCAGACACGATAGTAGTCCTGGTTGACGGCGAGATTGCTGAGGTGGGAACGCCTGAAGAGTTGGAACGGAACGCAGGAGCATTTTGGTCATTGTATTTTGGGCAGGTATCACGTCCCTGAAGGTCCGTGACGCAAATTAGGGCAAAGGCTGCATTTTCCAGCCTTATCAATAAACAAACTGCCCGGCATCCACCGGGCATTCAATTGAATTATTCAATTTAGAAGTCCAAATCCGGTATCACCGTTTCTGGCTGAGATTCCTCACGCTCTGCAAACTGATGAACTGGGTCGGTGTACAGCCCCTCCGCTGCGATACGGGCATCGCGTTCGGCGTTGGGGTTATAGGGATGCCAGTCTGCCGGGTCGCGGGTGAGCGTCAGTTCGGTGTTCTGGTATGCCTTTAAATCGTCCCCTTCAAGCGTCTTCCACTCGGCAGGTAGACCTTCCAGCCGCGCCACTTCCACCGCCAGTTCCGGTCCATCCAGCAGTCCAGGGATGAGATAGCCATTGAAATCCTTGCCGAATTTATCTACCGCCTCCAGGGTCTCGAAGTGCGCCATTTCCAGCATTCGGAATGGTTCGTCTGCCGCCATCGCCGGACTGCCCACCGCATTCGGGTCGTGTTCTACGTTGGGATAGACGACCATATGCAGGGCGTGTCCCAACGGTTCACCCGCCGGGTCATTCACCGGGATCGGATCAAGCCGCCAGTAGGGGTTTTCTACTCCCACCTGCGGCGCAGGGTATTCAATCTTCTCCTCATCGGTATTCCAGTAGGGATTAATCTCATCCTCCAACTGCTGCGCCAGCGTCTCGAAGCGATCCGGTGGTCCCTGCGTAAACAGGCGCGGGTCAACCCGATCCCCATCCAGCCAGTCGTTGTGAACCGCCATGAGTTCTGCCTGGTGCATCATGCCTTCCAGCCCGCGCCTGTCATGAACTTCGAGCAGCGCCTCACGCGCCTGCTCCGCCTGTTCGCGTCCCTTTTCATCATCTGCATCCCAGGTGTCCAGCGTGACCGACTGCGTTCCCAGATAGCCATTGGGTTCGCGCCAGTATTTGTCCACCAGCAGTTCCCGCGTCCAGGGGTCGGTCTCCTGCACCACCACCGCATAGTTCACGGTATCGTTAACCGGTTGCAGCAGTTCGGTGTCGGCTTTCTCGAAGGTTGCCTCAAACCATGCCGATCCTTCCAGCGCCGCGTTCGCCTCACGCTCACGGGCAGCTTCGGCGGCAAACTCACGGTACATCGTCGGGTAATCCGGTGCTTCCGGTTCGAGTGTGACCGGGGTGTAGGGTTCAGTGTCCAGTTCGGTGACATCTACCGCCTGCGCCATTTCGCGTTCGCGGAGGGTGGTAAACGGGTCAGGCGGACCTTCGGTAAAGAGACGCGGATCATCCCGCTGCGGGTCGATCACCCCTGCTTCCACACCGATCTTCTCCACATACGTCATCGCCCCCTGAAGCATCTCCTGCTGAAGCATTTCATTGGCAAACTCAGCGTGTGTCCGCGCCGATTCCCAATCCGGCTGATGAATGATGAGGTGGGCGTGCTGGTCTTCGCCCCACTGTTTGGTCACATCCAGATGCGAACTGCCATTGGCAGAAATCGCGGTGATACTGTATTCCGGGTCTTGTTGTGTTTCGTCGTGCTGCATCTCACGCTCCATCGCTCGTGTACGTTCGGTGGTAAAGGGGTCGGGCGGCGCATCGTCTTCAAAGAAGACGCGCCCATCGGCGCGGTGCGGATCGAGATAACCCCCCGCCACCGCCAGCCGCTCCGCCTGATTCATCGCGGCTTCTAACCCTTGCGTTTTCAGTGCCTCTTCCAGTTCACGTTCATCGGTCTGCGCTTCGTCCCACATGCCATACTCGGCAATGGTGAAGGTGTCGAAGTGGCGTTCGCTGCCGTGCATCCACGTTTTCACCGCTTCCAAAGATGGGTTGTTCTGGTCACTCATCCCATTACCGAAGTAGTATTCCGGCTGCGGGTTGAGCGCAGGCAAATCCAGCGGGTCAGGGAATGCCTGCCCGTGATGGTCAGCGACATCGTGGGCAAACTGCTGTGCCATGTAGAGGTCGTCCTTTGCCAGATACATCTCTAGCCCCGGCAGCGGCCAGACCGAACCGGGATTGTCGTCGGGCAGCGGCATGACCGGATAGGAGTCGTGCTTGAGTGTTCCGTCGCCCGTTTCCAATGCCCGGAAATAGCGCAGTTCATAAGGTTCTGTTTGCGGTTCAGCGCTCTCGACGACAGCGAACCAGTGCGCCGTCCCGCCGCCATCGACGTGATGGGCATGTCCAATCCCCTGCACATCAAAGGGCTGCATCCTATCGCCAAAAGTGAAGGGCAGGTCGTCCGGCAGGTCAGGGTTGGATACGGCATCAAACAGCGGTGTACCGGGCGCGACCTGTCCCCGCACTTCCGCTTCGTGCTGCGCTGTCGTCAGCAGGCGTTCGTTCCCGCCTTCGACCCAGGCGCGATCCAACTGCCCACAGAGATTTTCCATATCCTCCGTGCGTCCATCAGCGACCAGTGCTGCCGTCACCTGTTCGCCGCTGAGATAGAGCAGATGGACTTTGGCACTGTCCCCCGTCGAGCCATCGGTTGGAAAAACCAGCGCCAGATACTGCCCATCCAGATAGGGCATCTGCGCCACCCGGCGAGCATCCTCCCCTAAGCCGTCCAGCCCATCTTTTTCCAGAGCGCCTTCGACTTCACGCTGATGTTCTTCAGCGGAACCCCACGACGCATATGCGCCCAGACGCAGCCGCTGCTCGTGTTCCAGCCCATAGCGATCTGTCGAGGAGCGAACCAGATCAACACCGTACTGCGCCCCGTAGCCGTCGCGCTCCGGCGGTACCACTTCGACGTCATAGATCGAACCGTCTTCGGCGGTGTGACGCACATAGTCGGTATCACTCATGCGCGTCCTTTCGCTCCAACCGGATCAGGAATTCCGGCGGTTCGCTTTCGCCCGCCGGGACAAAATAGCCAGATTTGCCCAGTTTCTTCTTCCATGCCAGCACCTGGCGCACGGCGCGGCGGAGGCTGCCGGGGCGATCCAGCCCGTACAGGTCACACAGTTCCGCCAGCGCCGCCTGATCTTCGGGTGTAAGGCGGATGGTGAAACTGCGGGTTTTGACTTCGTTGGCATCGCTTACATCGCTCACAGTTCCACCTCCCAGGCATCGCGGGTATAATCGGCGATCTCTCTGGCGGCATCCGGTTCAAGTGCTACACCGCGTTCGTTCTCCCACAATTCACGCTGGTCGGTTGCCAGCGCCATGCCTTCGGCGGCATCGAAGCAGCGGTCAATGCCGCCTTTCTGCGCCACCTGAATCAGATATTCGGCTGAGGCATACGCCTTGTCCCATTCACCGGGAACACAGGGCGCAAGCTGCGCCTCCATCTCCCCTGTTTCAGGATTACGCCCCAGTGACAGGATGGATGTGACACAGTTTTCACGGTCTTCTTTATCGGGCTGGAAGACCCCGATCCAGTAGGCAGTCCCGGTTTCGGCATCATAGAAAGGCGGTGGGTCTTTGGATGGATCGAAGTTCTCGACTTCAATGCCAATCGCGTTCAATGCCTGAAACGCCGACCCATCTTCGATCTGCGGTGTTTCCACTTCTGGCTCAACCACCACACCACCCAGTTCAATCGCCGCTTGAATGAGCGGATCAACCGCATAATCCGGCGGCTCATCGCGCCCGCCGATGCTCCCATCTTCCAGATCGCGCAGGTGTTCATAGGCGGCGTATTCTTCAAGCGATGCCCCGCGCCAGTTCTCTGGTTCGGGGTTCATCTCGGCAGCGCGGGCTTCCGCAAACTCCGGCACCTGATAAGCAGGCAACCCTTGATCGTGTATCTGCTCCTGAAGGGTGTGGTAGAAGGCTGCCGCCACGTCCACATCCTCAAACGATGCCACCGGCAGGTAGCTCCCACCTAGGTCGCCGGTGTTCACGTTGGCGTACACGTCGATTGCGCCGATCTCGTAGCGCGTGCTGTCGTCGGTCTCGCGCTCAACGCCAATGAGACGGGCATCATGCCAGCCCCAGCCTTCATCCGCAGGTTCGGGCTGCTCAAAGCCCTGTAAGCCGTCCTGTGATAAGGGCGGAACATCCGGTAAATGCCTGACATCCTCCGGCATGAAACGCTCATCGTCTGGCAGCCAGGGGTCGTCCACCGGCACGTAGTCGTAATCCGGTGGCGGTGCGCCGCTGAACAGGTCATCAGGGAAGGGATCGTCGGGCATGAAATAGGGTTCATCCGGCGGAGGCGGCAGCCAGTCGTCATAGTCGATAGGCGGTGGTTCAGGCATGGTGTCGATGTCGCTCATGCGCTTACTCCTCTGCCGGACGCAGCATCAGCGGTTTGGGCGAGTGCCGTGCCTTGACCTGTGCTAAGGCGTATTCTGTGGCTCGACCTAACTGCGGATGGAAGCCCTCCCAAAATGCCCGCAGCACTTCCAAGCGGCTTGTGTTTCCTGCCGCGATCCGATCCAGCGATTCCTCCAGCCGGGCGGTGTAGTCGTACGCCAACACATCGGCGAAGTGCGCCGTCAGGAAATCGCACAGGGCGATGCCGTTTTCGGTGGGGACGAGCCGTTTCTGGACCGACTTCACATAACCTTTGTCCTTCACGGTTTTAACCATGCTGGCGTAGGTCGAAGGGCGACCTATCCCACGCTGTTCCAACGCCTGCACCAGCGCCGCTTCGGTATAGCGGGCGGGGGCGCGGGTCTCATGGTCTTCCACCAGCGGCGCGACCAGTTGAAGGCGCTGGTTATCTTTCAGTGGCGGCAGCGTTCCGGTCTCATCGTTCCCGTCTTCGCCCTCATCGGCAGGCTCTTCGTAGACTTTGAGGAAGCCGTCGAACAGCAGCGAGCGTCCCTGCGCCCGAAATTCCAGCGGGAAGGGCTGCCCCTGTGCTTTGCCCGCGTAGATGACCGCGCCGGTGACGGTGTAGAGGGCAGGGGACATCTGCGAGGCGACGAAACGCTTCCAGATCAGGGCATACAGCGCCGCACCGTCACCTTCCACATCCTGCGGTAGACGGTTCATATCCGTTGGACGGATGGCTTCATGCGCCTCCTGCGCGTTGGCAGTTTTGACGGTGTAGGTGGGCGGCTCAGGCGGCAGATAGTCCGCCCCATGCTCACGGGCGATGTAGTCACGCGCTGCCGTCTGCGCTTCGGGAGCGATAGACACGCCATCCGTCCGCATATAGGTAATCCACCCTTGCTCATAGAGGGTCTGTGCCAGTGCCATCGTCTTATCCGGCGACAGCCCCAGACCCTTCGAGGCTGCCTGCTGAAGCGCTGAGGTGGTGAAGGGCGGAAGCGGCTGACGCGCTTTCACACTCCGCCCGGCTTTGCCGACCCACACCTGCGCTGTTTGCAGCAGCGTCACCAGTTTGTCCAGCGGTTCGCGGGTCTTGAAGGTGCTGTCTGTGCCTTTGACGCGGTGCAGCTTTGCCGTGAATTCAGAGCCATCCGCCGCCAGTTTGAGTGCCAGCGTCCAGTAGGTCTCCGGTGCGAAAGTTTCAATTTCGCGCTCACGCTCGACTACCAACCGCAGACACACGCTCTGCACCCGTCCGGCGGAGAATTTGCCATCCAGTGCCTTCGCCGCCAGCGGGGACGCTAAGTAGCCCACCAGTCGATCTACGATGCGCCGCGCCTGCTGCGCTTCGACCAGATTCACGTCCAACGCACGGGGATGAGCCACTGCTTCGCGCACCGCATCCTTTGTAATCGCATGGAACAATGCCCGGTACACCGGCTTGTCCTTCGGCACATTCGCCAGCTTGAGCAGATGCCAGGCAATCGCTTCGCCTTCCCGATCCGGGTCAGTGGCGACGTAGACCGCTTCGGCATCCTTAATCGCCTTGAGCAGTTTCTTGACCACGTTGCCCTTGCCGGGCAGCACTTCGTAGGTCGGGCGGAAGTCAGCCGCGACTTCCACCCCCAGTTCGGCTTCGGGCAGGTCGCGGACGTGTCCCAGACACGCCTCGACGCGCCAGCCGCTGCCCAGAAATCCGGCGATCTTTTTAGACTTCGCCGGGGATTCGACAATCACCAGTTTCATACGTTACTTGCCTCCTTGATCCAGCGCCGGATGGCGGCGCTGCTGGTCAGGTTTTGCGCCAGGGTTCGCAGCATCTGGCGGGCGCTGCGCCGTGAGATGGGCATCCAGTTCACGTTCACGTAAGACCAACCAGACCGGCCATTCGCGGAAGGCGTGGTAAGCCTCTTCTTCGAGTGCCTGAAACGGACTTGCGACGGTCTTTTTCGACACGGTTCATCCTCCATCGGGTGATCCTTCTAGGTGGTCTGGAAGCGGGCAATCTCCCCCGCCGCCGGGCGGTTGTACAGATACCAGAGGCCCTCGTCCTGAATATCGAGGACGTAGTGGAAGCGCGGCAGCGCGGCGATGATGTCGCGGTGCTGCTGGTTGAGATGCTGGAACGCGGCATCCTCATGGAAGACATTCATGCCCTGCCGCTGCGAGAAGACGATGCGGATGGGGCAGTTCTCGAATACCAACCTTGCCTTCCCAGTGAGGAAAATACTCATCTGTTGGTTCAGCCCCAACTCAACAAGGTAGTGCGGCAAGCTTTGATTTAGGCGATGTAGCCCGCGCTATTGAACGCTATTTACCCAACAACCCAGGTGGTTCTAAAGCCAAACCGCGCAAACGAGCGTAGGTCACTGGCTTTTTTGTATTTCTCAAAGGAGAGAAGACCGTGAGTAAGCAGAATTCGAAGAAACCAGCATTACCGGGCAGCACTGTGACGATGGGACTGGACATTGGTTACGGGGTTGTGAAGGCTGTCACTGTCGATCAGGTGGTGATGTTTCCGTCGGTCATGGGTCATGCCCGTGAGATCAAGTTTCAGCAGGAGGATATGGCGCGGCGGCATCCGGGCGACCAGATGACCGATGACGAAGGGGATTGGTTCGTGGGCGATCTGGCACTGGCACAGCTTCCGCCCGGTGAAATTTTGCGACTGCGTGGAAGGACGGCAAATGAATCCACAATGGGCAATGCCTTTCGGCTCCGGTTAGCGAAGGTAGCAATTGGGAAAGTCATGCAGGGGATGTGGAACCGCGACATCGTGCATATTCGCATCGCTACGGGCTTGCCGACGGATCACATGCGAGACGCCGCCGAATTAAAGGCTTCGCTGGTTGGGAAGCACCATATCAAGACAGACACCGCCGAACTCATCGCCCATGTGACCGAAGTGATGGTCATGCCGCAGCCCTACGGAACCATATATTCCGCCACGCTGAATGAGAACGGCGAGATCAATCGTCAGCACACCTATCGCCGCACCGGGGTCTGTGATGTGGGGACCTATACCGTTGATCTGGCACTGGATGACGAAGGGGAATTCGTGGATGCCGAAAGTGGCAGCGTTGAAAGCGGGGTGTATACGGCGCAAGAACGAATTGCCGCAGCGCTGGAACGGGATTACCGCGAGAAGATGCCGTTCAAGATCGTCGAGGAAGTGCTGCGAACCGGGATATTTCACGCCAATGGTCAGCCGGTGGATTACAGCGAGATTGTAGAAGAAGCCCTTGCCCCACTCCGCAGTGCGACCCTCAATCTGATGAGTGAGAAATGGCAGCGCGGGACAACGGTGGATGTGGTTTACCTGTCAGGCGGCGGCGCGGAACTCGTTGTTGATGAAGTTCGGGCAGCCTATCCGCAAACTGAACTGGTGTCGGGAGCGCAGCTTGCCAACGCACGCGGGTATCTGAACTATGCCCGGTTTATTGCCCGTCAATCATAGCGGTGTAGGGGTGATGGGGTGTCGGTCAGCTTCGGACATGATTCGGACTGATTCGGACACCCTCTAAAGGAGATTAAGGTATGGCAAAGCAAAAACGAGCGACAGCGACGGTGAAAATGACCTACAGCGAGGATAGTGATCTGATCGCCTGGTGGAACAGCATCCCGCGCGGCAGCCGCAACGCGGTGATGAAAGACATGATGCGTGATTACATCGAACACAACCGGGGTGGCTATCGTCCGATTATGCCCAGAAATGTTCCGCAGCCATTCGATCCGGGGCGCTTTACGCAGGTGTGTGACGATGCCGCCTGGATACGGACGGCTTTGATGGACTTGCCGGGCTATGTCGAACGGGTCATCCAGCATGTCGCCGCTGTGGGTGGGGTGCCGTCCAGTATCCGTTCACCGAATGGGA
Source organism: Anaerolineae bacterium (assembly GCA_014879665.1). Lineage (GTDB taxonomy): Bacteria > Chloroflexota > Anaerolineae > Aggregatilineales > Phototrophicaceae > Flexifilum. The sequence continues at coordinate 17,828 of JACSRP010000209.1, forward strand.
ATGGTGTCTTACAGGATGAAGATGTTTCCAGTGAGGATGCGGTGCGCCGCGAAAACCGAATGAAGAAAGCGAAGTGGTAACGATGTATAGACATTCTCGAAGTTGTCAGACAGACCAGCGTAAAGCAGCGCATGGCTTTGCCATGCGGGTCGCAGCGTCGAGGCGCAGCGACTTCACCAGACCCCGTGTAACGGTTGTGAGTAACCAGAAGGGTTCTCACGGGGTCTGGAGCGAGCTAAATCCGCTCGCCACTCATGCGCCGTGGGGGCTGATGCAGCGGCTGTCGCCCCTGCATGAGTGCGGCGGTGCAGAGATGCCGCCGCACTCGTGGACGCGGTTCGCCGCGCCCACCGAACACACCCGTGACCGGGATGCGTTCCCAATCTGCATCACGTCCGTTCAGCAGCAAAACGAGGAACAGCGACTATGAACCATCGTCAGACAGTTGCAGAAATCAGCAAACGCCTGCCGCGCCTGAAACGGCGTGACGTGGCCGAGGTGCTGGAAATCATGACGGAGTTGTGGCTGGAGGAACTGGCACAGCTCGGTCAGACAGTGACGGTTGCGGATCTGGGCAAACTGACCGTCGAGGTGCAGACCGTCCGCAGCGGTGGCGCGGTAGGACGGCGCATCCTCAAACGGGTGTATGTGCGCTTTCGTCCAACGGCAAAGTTTCGTCAGACAATCCTCACCGCCTATCTAGAGGAAGGACAACTCAAATGAAGAAGAAACCCAACCCGTACAGTGAACGCATGACCGTCAATCTGACTCCCGACCAGATGCGGCGGCTGGAGGAACTGCGGAATGTCCGCAGCCGTGTCGGAAAATTTGTCAGCAAGAATGACCTGCTGCGCGATGCGGTCAACCTGTATCTGGCAGCGCAGGAAGACCTGCCGGGTTCGCGCCGAGCCATCGCCAAAGGTGTCGAATCGAAAGTGGACGCACTGGATACGAAGGTCGAGGCACTGACCACGCTGCTGCAAGGATTCATTGAACGGGTGACACGCAAACGTGAGGGGTAAATGGACAGCAAGCAGATGTGTGTTGCCAATATACAGTACAAGAAACCGTCCGCCGACGGCGCGAAGCAATCGAAGAACCTCTTGCGGTATCTGACCTACCGCGAAAGCCAAGATGAGGCGGCGCGGCATGTCGCCGGGCGGGAGCGCTGGGTCGATCACGGTATGGGTGGTTCGGTAGCCGAAATCGCGCAGCGGTGTGACGACCTCAAGAGTGAGCATGTACTGACCTTCAGCCTCGTTTGTAATCCCAACCCGGATTTGATGGCAATGGTCGCGCCGGAAGACCGGGAGCAGTTTGTGCGCGAGTTGACCGATAGCATGGTCAATGGATTCTTTGATGAGCGCGGGCTGGATACCGGGGTGGAATTTTCATATGTGCTTCATCACCGATTGACCGATGATCCACAAGCGCCGGGATTACATGACCCGCATACCCATATCGTGCTGCCGGGAACGGTGTATGACGAGGAGCATGGGCAGCGTGTGCCGCTGTTTTTCAGCCGCAATCGCAAAGTCAATCACATCGAGATGCTGCATGATGTCACCGAACGGACGATGGTCGCGCAAATGGAACACTACGTCGGTCCCGACTGGGAGCAGCGCTACGACGAGTTAGCCGCCATTCGTGAGCAGGAGCGCCAAATTGTCGAGGAAGAACCACATGGTGAGATGCTCGACGACAAAGGTGAAAGCTGGGCTGTCTGGTGCGGCACACGCCGGACGGATGAGCAACAAACCGCTATTGGATTTTATCGCCACTATCCAGCGCCAACGGAAGACGACCCGGATGCACTCCGATTGGAATTTCGTCCACTGGTGTCGGGACTGTCACACGAACAGGCAGCTTTTTTCGCGCAGGTACTGGCACAGGCGATGAACGGTGAGCTGGACAAATTGAAGGAACTCGCGGGATTGATTGGCGGGATGAGTGCTGACCAACGGAAGGTATTGATCGAGGAAATGGGTGGATATGAGCAGACTGCTAGAAACCCATCACCTGAATTTGAACTTTAGCCGAAAAAGCACACAGGGGAGAAAAGCGCCAACCGTCGCCAAACGTGTGCGCTTCAAACCCCTGTGTACCAACCTAAAAGGAATACAACGAGTATGACACAGAACGACCTTGTGGACAAGACGGACACATTCGACACGCCCAGCACTGGAAGGCGGGAGTTTTTGAATGCGCTCTATCAGGGCAGTCCCGACAGCCTCTACCTCGAACTGCGCTGTATCCATCCCACCACCAGTGAGGCACGTTCACTGTGGGGGCGCATGGGGAACAACCGCGAACTATCTTCTGCACTCAAGCAGGCGGAGGCACTCAACCGCCAGGGCTTCGGCGTGTACTTCGCGCCCTGTTTGCGTAAAGGGAAGCAGGGCAAGGCGGAAGCTGCCGCGCTCGTACCGGCATTATGGGTTGATGTTGACTGTGACGGCGATGCTCATCGGCGCGACCAGAACTTAACGATACTCAAGGACTTCGACCCCGCGCCGTCCTTCGTCCTCGACAGTGGTGGCGGCTGGCATGGCTACTGGCTGCTCGATGAGCCGTTCCAACTTCAGAATGATGCTGATCGTCAGAAAATCGCGGGTGTCCTGCGTGGTTTATTTGCAGCCCTAGATGGCGACCCGGAATACGTAAAAACAGTGGCAGGCATCATGCGCCTCCCCAATTCGGTGAATACCAAACCTGAACGCGGCGGTGTGGTGGTAAATGTTGTTGAGAGCCACCCGGAACGGCGTTATCCGCTGGCTACCTTTGCCTGGCTGGAGAGCCAGCCACAACAAACGAGCTTTGATGGGTCGAAGGTGGTGACATTGAACGGGAACGGACACCACCCACTGCCGCCGCGTACTGAGACCTATCTGGTATCTGGCGCGACGAATGGCTCTCGCAACAATGAATTGTTCGCGGCAGCCTGCCAACTGCGCGATGCTGGGTATAGCCAATCCGACACGGAACGCGAACTCATCCCGCGCCATCTTGCCAATGGCAGCAGCGAACGCGAGGCGCTGGCGACTATCCAGAGTGCCTTCAGCCGCTCGGCGCGTGAACCTATACCCGCACCGCGAGAACAGGCACGTCAGCAGGTCAGCCAACTGGTGAGCCAATTTGCCGTTGAGCAGAAAGCCGAACGACCCACTACCGAACAAATCGTCGCTGCCGTTGAAGCCTGCATCCATCTCAACCCGGTGGAATGGGCAGAAGAACGTCAGCGGCTCAAAGCCGTGTGTGGGGATGGCTTAAAAATCAGCGATATTGACCGCCTCTATAAGGAAAAGAAACGCGCCAGCTTCCAGCAGCATGAGCAGGAGTACCTTGACACCGAGAGCTACCTGCTGCGCGATGGGAAGATCATCTATCACAAAGAGAGTTATCGCGGCACGCTGGAAAAGACCGTCGTGGACTGGACGGCCACCGCACTCTACCAGACCTGTCAGGTCGATGATGACGGCAAAGAAGCGCACACCACTGCACTTGAACTCCGACGCGGTGAATTCGTGAAAAAGCTCGATGTGCCTGGGGATGTGTTTGTCGATGATGTGGCGTTGCGCCGGTTCATCGGAGCCAGTGCCGGGTCACAGTATGTCGTGCGAGCGGGCATGTCGAAGCATTTGGTTCCGGCGATTGTGCAGTTATCCGGCGAGTTTCCCACCCACCGTCACTACAACTTCATGGGTTGGATGGAACTGGATGGTAGGTGGGTGTATGTCTCCCCGCAGGACTGCATCACGGCGAAGGGCAAATTGAACTCACCACCGTCAGTTGAACTCGACCACCGCCTGCGCGATTACGGCTTGCAGGCGACAGGGTGGAACGAGAGCCTCGCGGCGTTCGATGCGGTTACAAAAGTGCTGCCGCCTAAACTGGCTTCATGTCTGATTGCTTTCGCGCTGCTGCCTGTGCTTCAGCGTTTCTTTCCAGCGGCAGCGCCGCGACCCGCTGTGCATCTGGTCGGGACATCCGGCAGCGGCAAATCCGAGATTGCCTCGCTGTTGAGCAGTTTCTACGGGCAGTTCAGCCGCGACACACCACCGGCTCAGTGGGGCGATACCATCAACACCGTTGAGACGCTCGGTTATCCGCTGGCGGACAGCCTGTTCTGGGTGGACGACTACAAAAGCATCTATGCCGACGAGAAAACGTTCACCCGTTTTCTGCAAAGTTATTCGCGTGGTATGGGACGGGGACGCTTGACCCGTGAAGCGAAGGTGCGGCATGAGAAACCCTGTCGTGGTTTGATTCTCTCCACCGGGGAAACCACGATTGAGGGTGAGATGTCGGTAGTGGCGCGAATGCTGGTGCTAGAGATTCCACCGTGGGAGAAGCGCGATCCGGGTGGACAGACGCTGGTTCAGGCGGAACACTTACGCGAACACCTGCCGGGTTTCACCGCTCACTTTGCCTCATGGATAGCGAAGCAGCTTGAGCAGGGTGATTTGAAAAACGACATCGCCAACCGCTTTAGCAGCAACATGCGCGGCTACCGTGAGAAGCTCACCGCTGAAGTTGGCGGGCAGTCGAATACCGGACGAGTCATCCAGAACTGGGCGGTGCTGGTGACGGTCTACCAGATGCTTGCCCGTTTTCTGTCTGAGATGGCTGAGGATTATCTGCCTCCTGCATGGCAAGATGCCATCGTCGAGAGTGTCCGCACGCTGCGCCAGGAACGCGCCAGCGAGGTCTTTCTCGATATTTTGGGGCAATTAATTGCAGGAGGACAGGCAGTGATTGATGATGATATGAAGAACCCACGCGAGTATCCGCCGGGTGTGACCGTTGTGGGCTACAAGGATGAGGGGTTTGTCTATCTACTGCCAGAGATTGCCCACCGGGAAGTCAACCGGGTGCAGCCGCTGCGTTTCACCGTGACTGCCATTGGGATGCAGTTGCGGGAAGATAGCATCCTGATACCGGGGCCGAACAACCTCAGCACCCAGAAGCGCGTCCGGGGCAGTAGAGTGCGATTCTGGCAACTTAGCTCCGAATCCTTTGTTGAGACAGTTGAGCCACCTGAGACGGGGAGCAGATAACCCGCAAAAGTGACAGCATGAGTGCCTGTAAACAGGGTGAGACAGCTGAGACTCTTGAGACATAGAGTCTCTTTTTATTCATAGAGGTCAAATTCAAAAGCACCGATACTCATGTCCACCTGCGGTTGAATATGGGATCATTGGCTTTCAGCAGCCCTTTGCTGATGAGGCGTGAACCCAACAGGGCAAAGCCTTCTTTTCCCAGCGTGGTCTGTAGTTTCTGGCGGGTTTCATCGTTCAATTTGAAGCAAAACAGGATTTCACCCACGCTCCCAAAATCCATGAGTTTGAGCAAAATCTCATCGGGCAACTCCAGCGTAAAAACCGGTTGATGGTGCTTCAGGCAATCTTCAAGAAAATCGTGGAAGGCTTGTGCTTCCCGTAGAACAGCCTCCGTTTGTCTGTGACTCTCGCGCCATTCCTCCTCCAGCTTGTCCATCCCGGTGAGGATTTTGATAATCTTTTTTCCTTCCCATCCACCCCAGAATTTTTTCCAGTATGCCTGCTGCTTCTCGACCTTTGCGACGCAGGGATCACAATCAATCTCCTCCTGTTGACATTTATCATACGGAGAGGTCAGTTCAACGCCGCAGCAGGTTTTGATGTTCGTATACCGGTAGGCGGCACCGGTTGGCTCAAGATAACTCCGTTCGATAATGTGTACCCGTGCAGCATCCGACGCAAGGCGGATGGCGACGAGATGAGCATTCCATTCCATACTTCATCCCCGGTTGTCTCAAGTGGCTCAGGTGGCTCAGGTTGAGACAATGATTTTTACTGAATTTCAAAAAAATCGCACCCCCATCCAACCCGACATCTGAGTACGCAAATTAGGGGTGAGACAGTTGAGACACCTGAGACTGATCCCGCCTCAATGACTTGTTCCCTTCACCAGCGTAGTTCACCCCTGTCCTGACCGTTCAACGTATTTTCTCCTCGCACTACCGCCGCGCGGCGATCTTACAGCGCGGGGTTCCCTCCTAACCAGCACCAGCGGCGATACGCCAGTACCACCGTTCCGGCGGGACTGCCGAACCACCGCTTTCCCTTTGGGATGCTGGTCAGGTTCCTCCCTCTGCGCTGTCCCCGCATGGTCGAGCGGTAGCGCTCAACGTGCTGGCGTTCCAGCGTGATTGAGGAGGGGTAGTCCCCATGATCGACAACGATGTTCGTTCCAGTATCCGCGCTAAGATTCGTCCGTTTCCGCGTGTTGCGACCTATCCGACAGGCTGGGCAGGGCAGTGTACCTTTGAGCAGATTTACGATGACCTGATCCCCAGCTTCAACCGTCTGCTGCGTTACTATCGCAATCACGAACTGGACATCCCCGACTTGATTGCTCACGCCTTTATGCGGCTGTGGATGGACATCAGCGCCGATACTTCTATACTGGCAGCAGTTGACAAAGGCGGAGCGCTCAAGCTGCTGCTGAACCGTACTAATCCCCAGCTTTACCGCAAGTTCTACCGCCGGGAAATGTATCTGGAAGACATCGCCACCCGCAGCGGTGATCCTGACGACTTCATCATCGACGGTTTCGATCATTCTCACATCATTAGTCACGCGACCTACGCAGAAGCCATTGAACTCCGCATTGACATTGAGAAGGTCATCGTTGAAATGGCGGAGAAGTACATGGACAGCCTGCCTCACCTGGCAGCGTTGTACTACATCACCACCGAAGTCGGACCGGACGATGCGGCAGCCATCGCTGGGCGCAGTGGCACGAAGAAGTGTTGGTGGCTGACGAGCGTGGTCAAGCCGATGCGGGAGGAGTTATGTGAGAAGCTGGAACTGTTCAAACCGCGTCAAGAGACATGGCGGGATCGGCATCTTGCCGGGGTGGAGACGCCGCTGCTGCGCCTGGTCGCACACTACGAAGCGGAAGGTAATCTCCGCATGGCAGTGACGGTGCAGAGTATGGCAGCCTACGAAAGCTGCAAAACTCTGGTTGAGCGGCTTGGGTTATCGAAATATACGATCCACATGCTGCGGCGAAACGCCCACAAAGAACTGAACAAAGTCTACGGCTGTACCGCATGAGGGCAGCCGTTTTTATTTCCCGGCTGGTGAGCAGTCGCCAGCCATATATTTTTTGCGATTCAATTTTGAACTTGTTATACACTTACCTTGACAAAAAAATCAATTTCCTGAAGATGTTTCCATACTCGATAAATTTGCTGTGCTACAGTGCCCTTAACAAGTATCCCAAGCTCAAGGTGTTGAGTTAGTCCAGGCCCTGTGAGATTTGCGCTTCCAACATAAGCCTGTTGGTCATCAGATAGCCAAAATTTAGCATGTGAACCCAATCGATTCGGGTCTTGAACATGAGCACGAGGCTGATAAAAATGCAATTGGGATCGATATTTCTTTAGATTTTTGTCTATATTTAGCTGGTGCAAGCTTTCTCCTGTACTAGCAATATGAACTTGCACCCCTCTCTGTAAGGCTGAACTTAAAGCATCTGAAAGTGGTTCCTTGCTAAGACCTTCATCGCGTTGAATATACGGAGTAGCAATGATTACTTCCTGCTTTGCTTCGGCAATCAACAAAGTCAATACGCTTACAGTGATACGCGCACGCATCCAGTATGTAAGATCCGCGTCATATGATGTTGGTATAGTTAAGACTAACTCTGGTGTATCGTTATTCTGTGTCATCTTCATTCAAACTTGCGTCAAAGTACCCAAATTGAATCTCATGTAAATCACCATTCGCATTATCCACGCCACCAAATAGAAATGCCCGACTCAAATTTAAGTTAAAGAATCGACAACTCGTCTCAGCCAAGTGGGTACAGGCATGGCAGTTTCCACCTTTACCATCACACACTGGATCGTATACACAGCGGCGAATATCTTTTACCTGCCCTAGCCACTCTAACATGGATTGTTCAAATAGAGACGTTAGCGCTCCAATGGTGGCACCAAAACGATGACTACAATACATAGCAAAAGATAATGTTCTTGGGAGTACATACTCTGCCAGACTGGTTCTATCAAGACCGCAAAGTAGAGCTGCTTGCCGAATGCACATATGACTAAGAGTATGAAGTAAACCGAAAACCATACGTGCTTGCAACTGTTCATTTCTTAAGGTGACAGTCGGTTGGATGTCCTCTTGACTGAACAAATCAATGAAATAGGCTTGTTTTCGAAGGGGATCTTGAATATCTACATTAGGAGCTGCATCATTTTTCGCAAGCCACCGCCAGACCCGCTCTGCATCAAGCCTTATTACTAAAGCATCAGCTTGGATTAAATCGACGAAAATGGGGAACTTACCACCGTGTTCTGGATCTGGGGGGAAAATATTCAACCTGCATCTATCAGGTTGATAATCTGCTCTACTATAGCCGAAAGAGGCACTCGTTATAGGAAAATCGTTCACTGATGTAAGACGAGCAATCCCAGAGTTTCGAGCCGTTTTACGCACCTCTCCTAGATTAGCCATATTTGGAGGAGGTGAATCTGTAAACAGTTCTTGTACAGTACTTGATTGAATCGGTAGCACAGCTTCAAGCAGTTCTCTACCGGCTGCTCGCCAAATATTCTCGGCAATCCCAGTTCGAGCGATTAGTGTGCGGCTTATATTCTGTGGTGCGGTGTCTTTTAGGGTATTCATGCGTCTGGTACGGCTCTGCTCGATCTCAGCAGCCATTTGTTCCGCAGTGATTTCACCTTTACGAGCTTTCAGAAGAATATTGTCCAAATCTGTATTGCTAATTCCTGTATCGGAAACAGATGAACTAGATAATGCCGCGCCAAAATCAAGCAATCTTTGCCCCTGTATTTCAGGTAATTCCAGAAATGCTGCACCAGCAATTAGCGGCCACTCAGGGACTTGCAAGAAGGCATCCATCTCTTTACTTGGCTGATTTAGTAACACAATCTTATGTGTATAGTATGTTCTCCCTGCCCGGAATTTCTCAATATCCATGTTTTGAGGTTTAGGAATCCCAAAGACAGGATCAGTCCAATTACATGCGCGACACGGTCCGCCAAATAATGAATATTTCTTCCCACAACTTAAGCATCTCCACTGGAAACCTGATAATCGCTCACTATCGCGTGTGTTAAGTGTCATATTGTGTCCTGAATGGCAATCAGGACAGTAAGGAGTTAACGGCTGAATTTCGCCGCAACGGTGTATCTTAATAAAACTCAACTGCTCCATGTCGCTTTTGCATTTTGGACAAGCACGACTGCGCGGCATATTGTCTACTGTACGTGTAATGACAAATCCGCACGATCTGTTTTGACAATGAAACACGAGTGGAAACATCTCTGCTTCCACGCCTTTAGGTTCAAGGAGAACGAAATTATTGATATCCAATCGGCGGTCTGATAGTAGAGGTCGGTGTTGAATACTCCAAGCATTGGCATATTCTTGGATTGCTCCAAGTAGAAGCTCGGGGTTTATCTTAACGTTAGGTATTCCCCTTATACGATTTACTATCGCAATCGTACTGATACCCGCATAATCAAATGTTTTTCCAGGCAAGTAGTTAAGAAGAATTTGCCCCTTATCTCTGAGCATTTTGTTATTCATAGCGTTATCCTATTTACGTTGCTTTCTAGTATTTGCCCAGTCCTTGCCAACTTTGTCTAGTTCAATCTCCAGCTGTTCATCTACTTCTCGTAAACTACTCATTGGTTTATACGGCTTTAGGGCATCACTAACGAAGGTGTGTTGATTGCTCGCGTATAGAATCTGATCGAGAAATTGTTGTACCCTCAATCGAATCTCATCACGAAAAACTTGTTCTCCGATTGTAGTTGGATGCTCAACTCTGTATGCAGCTTCCAATAAAGGTACAAAATCATTTGCCTGAAGACGCCGACTACTGATCTCACGTTTTACAAAATCTAGTAAATAATAACTATTCGGTTTTGTGACACCTGCTTGATTGGCAATACGCTGCAAAAGAATTCCTACGAACAATCCCGGAAGAGTTCGCTGGATACTGAACTTAGACCAACGATTGATGGCTACAGGTTCCACCAAACGCCCAAGAAATTCATGGAATTTGCTGAAGTAAGAGTAATGGCTTTGATCGCGTTCTCTAGCCGGATTTAAACAATTAAAAATAATCCCAACATGGCTTCTTCCAACACGGCTCGATGCCTGAATGTATTCTGCATTCTGCCTGGGCATCCCATAAAAGATCATGGAGTTGAAGCGATCTACATCAACACCATGACTGACCATGTTGGTTGCTAAAACCGTAGTTGGTGCGCTGCCCGGCGAAGGTGTTTGAGTCTCCAACTGTTCCAATATTTTAGTGACAGCATCAGAACTTGTACCACCCGTAAGTTCAGCTATTTCGAGGGGATAAAAGCCTTGCTTTCTCATATCCTCACTGACAACAGTATCAAGATCCGTTCTCAAGGAGTTTAGATCTCGACCACTGATGAAATAGTTCAAAGATGTGGCGTAATAATCCACGAGTGCTGCCCAAGTTGCGGTTCCCGGTATTGTTTCTCCCCCATATGGATTAGAATTCCTTTTACCTAGTCGCTGGAGATTTTGGATTGCCTCATGGTAATACTGAATGAGTTCCAGAACGGCGTTAAATAGTGTTTTGTTATGTGGAATAATCCCGACAAAGATACGTTGGGGGTAATCATAAGTTTCAGCATAAAAGGAGCGACTTAGGCGGGCACCATTACCTGGGAAAATACGTGCCTGTTGTCTTTCGCGTCCATAGAGATGCTCAATTTGACGTTCAAATGCTTCAATAGTTGCTGAAGATGCAATGATTTTAAGTGGTAGTTCTTGCCCTGTTAAGCGCAGTAACTCTTGTGTGAACGTTTCATAATGGGCATCAAAGGTTCCTAACCCTTCCTTCAGCAAATGGAGTTCGTCCTGTACAAACAAAGTAGGCCCAGATATTCCGGCTGATACACCCGGTTGAAGCCTTTCTTTACACCCTTTTTGACAACATACACCTTTATAGTATCCATGTTCTGGACACCGCCCATCAACTTGCCCAAATACTAAAGATAATTTTCGTTGGTTTCCTACACTGGCTAATTTGTCTATAGTTCCGACAATTACACTTGGCAGATAACGGTAAATCTCATTATCTACAACGTAGACTGGAACCCTTCCCTCAGGAAACCGACAATCCCTATTTGTACAATGATGGTTAAGCCGGATCTTTTGGGGATCAAAATCGAGACGGACTGTTGGGGTTCCGCATGAAGGACAGATAACGACCTTTTTCCAGTTTTGTCTCTGCTTAGGATCAAGTGCCTTACTCCAAGTAGGATTCGGTAATTGTCCAGGGGCAGGTTCTTCAAGTTCATTAGGGGTTGCCTCTTTACCGGCAAAATAACCTACGGCAAATCCAGCAACCTTCCCACTTAACCTTTGATCAATCTGTTCTCGACGTACAAGTTCAGCCACACCGATTACATCGGCGACGCGCTGAGTTTGTTGAAGAGTGAGCAATCTTAACGGAAATCGTGTCCACGCTGTAACACCAGCCGTTTTACCACGCAAGCGGTCAAAGAAACAATGAAATACAATTACTCCTAAATAGGCTTCTGTTTTGCCACCACCCGTTGGAAAATAGATGATGTCAACAATTGATCTCTCAGCAGCATCTGCACTCTGCGGATTAACTAGGGCAGCTATAGCCGGAATTTGTGTAACCAGGAAAACAATCTGAAAAAGCCGCCAAGAAGATTTCGTCTTTTGTACGGATGTCCCCCTAGCAGTTCCTGCTCTGCGGAATGTTTCATTTGTCAGTTTGAATGCCGAATATAAGTCTTCATTTTCCCGTATGAGTTCAACACCTCTTGAGAAACGTTCAATTTCATTGATATATAGTTTGTGGTCTGCTTCGAATTCGAAGGCATATGAGTTATCCCAATCAGAAAATTGGGTCCTGTACTCTTCTTGTGCTTTCTCCCAATCCGTTAATTCCTCGTACATCGCATTTAGAATGTTTTCCAGAACTGGAATGGGATCATTTGCTAGGTCTTCAAAACGTGCAGTTGGTTGACTACGTGTACTGTATCGCTTCTGTGTATGTCTGGGAGTATTTGAGGTTATGAATATGTCTCTATCCTCAAAATACTCAACTGAGCAGTTGAAGCCCTTGCCACTCATAAATCGGTCATATCTGAAACTTCTGGGGACTAATTCCAACTCAAACGGAAGGACTTGCGCCTCTGAAAAAGCAAATGCAGCTCTTGTAGCGAAGAGGTAAGGTTCTACATTTTTTGATTTTGGTGGAGCGACAGAACGGTTAGTGAATGTTAGCAGTAGGATAGTCTCAGGTGCAGTCGAATTTGCCTCAGCCCGGCATTCCCATTTCCATACAGGAACGACTTCTGTTTTTAATGAAGCACAAAATGCAAGATAAGTTGCCTCATCTTGTAACTTATCTTCGGGTACTCGAACTCCAAGTTCTGGTTCCACCCCTGTATGAATGCGTTCTGGGTCTAAACGCACATCTCGCTGAGCACGAGAGGTTTCAGCATCTAAAGCAGTCTGCAAATCGCTGTAATCGCTCACCCATCTACAAGTGGTTTCATCAAAACTAAAGGTAATTACACCTTCAGCAAGACAATCAATCCTCTTGAAACGAATCGCCAGTGAATCCTTTGGTATAGTAGATCGTCTTCTCTTACGAGGTACATTCGCAATAAGCGGAGGAGGTGTCAGTATATCCTCACTAGAGTCCAAAGTCGATGAAATATCATCCTCTAAAAATTCTGTGTCTTCTGAATCATCGTCTATCAAATCACCGCTATCTAATTCGTCTTCATGAACCGCAGATTGCCCTTCTAAAATTGTCTCAATTACCTCATCTGAAGCTAAGTCCTGTGAAACATTGAGTTGATGTTCCAACTGTTGATGAAAAGAGGGGAATACACGGTAATAACAAGTCCAAGTAACTTGCACTTGAATAGTAATTTTGTTATTTGTGGATAGGACACGAAATTCGGATCCAAACGCCATCGGGGAAAGTTTGTTCATTAAATCCCGAAGGTAAAGTGGGGCAGTATCATCCTCTTCTATTGGGACAGGGCGTAAACAACCTATGAAATATTTGTCGCTTGGTAAATTATGCTTACACTCTGTTTCCAATAAGCCTGATGCCCTATCACATACTTGGCTAATTAGATAATCTGTAAGCAATACCTCTTCATGAACATCCCAATTTTGTGTCATCAATCATCCCTTTCGTAACAATTTCCCCATACCTTGCCTGAGAAATAAGCCTTGACGTTGAGTTGATGATGTCACAGTCAAGACAATTAAAGAGTCTCTAAAGTCATTGAAGGTCAATCCCAGTTCCTTATCTAACACTGTTGTATCTACTTCAACTTCCCCTATGGCTCCAAAAGCCTCTTGATTAAGCCAACGATTCAGTCTACGCGACAAAGCTCTATGTATTCCGCCTAATCGGCCAGCAGCCTTTGCGATTTGTTTAAAATTGTCGCTTAAAAAGGGAATGTTCAGAATTTTAGCCAACCGTTGTAGATCGTTGGAGTCCTCTGGACAAAGAACACTTCCGGTCAGCCATTGCCTCAGCGTTTGTGTTGATGTGACTTGGCTGCCTTCCAATTGCATTAGGCTCAGGAGTGTCGTCAAATTGTTTTCATTTCGTTTACGCCATCCTTTGTAAGCTCTAGGAAACTCTTCATGCCATCTACGAATCATGGCTAAGTGTACCTCAATGGCTGGATGTGCATGAACGCGAGATATAATTAAGTCGTATAGATTTTGGCGTTGTTGTCCCACGATAAAGAGAATTCTATCCCCTGGTCGAATCGAGCGTACAAATCGCTCTTGAGTATGGGTCTCCCCACCGGCAACCACCACCTGAACAGTGTCGTCTGGTGAGAATGAGACACACCAACCATCATCGAACTCCAAATAAATTTGATTTTCAATCCATAAATTACCTTCATTTTGTGAGCCTATTTCCGAGTCGTCTAATGTTACAAAATCCAATTCGGACTCTTCTTCCAATTCAAATAATTTTGATATTTCGTCGACGATATCAAGAGGTTCGAGTAGACGTTCGGTGGAAGTAGGTTGTTCAAGTTTGTTTATTTTTATAGAGATTGCTTCAATTCCAACAACCTGCAATATATTCTGGGGCATAGGCGAGGATATAGAGTCAAATTTGTTGGGTGTTAGCTGTCCTAAAACTTCTATTAATTGTGCAGGATTATGCATTAACGATCTATTCCAAGCATTTGCTCGATTGAATAAAAGCTGAGATTGATAATCATAAATTACAAAATGAAGTTCATTTTCGCGGAAAATAGGTTCAAGATAAGGAGTTTGGCTTACTGAAGGGACTCCAAACAAGATCGGGATAAAGGGTTTGTTCAACGGTACTGATAAAGGCTCTACATCTGCCGTATCAGGCGAAATAAACCGTCTTGTTTCTTGAGCTGCAAATGTTCGATACAGCTCTTTATAGGTGGTTAACCATATCCCTTTGTTTCTCAAATCTTCTTCCGAAATATTCGCACGAGATAGTAGTCCAAAAATGGTTAGTTGTTTTCTATACTCTGAAGAAAATACCAAGATGACATTATGGCTGTATGGATTGCTCATAGCGAGCGATAAGATGAAACTCCAATAAGGAGGCTCAACCTCCTTGAGACTATCATGGGCTTTGATCAGTGCTTCTAATGCCCTTGCAAGATGCTGCTGATCGTTCGATGTTTCCTCGATTTGGATTTCCTCAAAAAAACGTTCAAGTGCAGCTCTAATACGAGCTATTGGAGTCCCTCCCCAAAATTTTGAGACTTCAGCTTCATATAAATTTAGTGGTACTGGCAATAGTTCTAGTGCTTGAAGATAACGCCACCCTATTTTGAGGGCATCATTCATAAGTATTTGATCTTGTTTTGCAGTTTTAGATGCATCTAGAAGTGCTGCTGTCGCTTTCTCAAGCTCATTAGTAAGCTCAGGATGTGCAGAAACCAGGGAATTGGGTTTCAAGAGAGAGGGATTCTCTTTTGACGAATTTCCAGTTCTTGGTGTCGGGATACTATTTAATTGCCCCCACTTAAATACTAAACCACCGTGGCGGCGAAAAGTATCTACAGTTGTTCCAAGAGGATTTTGACACCATGCCACAACCGGCAGGTCCAAACGTGACGCATACTCTAACACGGCAGGTAACCATGAAACTTCATGTGTATCACTGCAATCAAGTGCTAACCAAGTTGGTTCAAACTTATCAATAATGGCTCTCGGATCAGCAGGAGAATATGCACAGATTACATGTGGCAGAGAACTGAGAAGGTTTTTGTTACTTCTCCCTTTATGTCTCTTTCCACTAACTTTTATTGCAACAGCAGCATTATGACCGCGTAGTGTCTTATACATGGGAAAAACGGTATCAAGATACAAATCACCGACACTTACTGAACTTAGCTGCTCTCTTATACCAACCGAAGTGCCAAAATAGATCACTTTATGATGCTCAGAGTCTTGGAAAAACATTCCATCTAAAGCATCCATTACAAGGCAACTTGCAAAAAGAATTGGGGCGCGCTGCGGAGAGCGATCAGGTAGTACTATTAGCAACGGTTTATTTAAATACATGGCAGCGCAAACAGTCTTTGCGCTCCAAAGATCAACCTGATCGATTAGAGATTTCGATGTATTGTAGGAAAAACGCGAATTGCCCCACAATTCGGTAAATAGTGGTTCATCTGAACGTGGAATGACATCTGCAAATGGAGTTAACCAGCCAAGGATGTTATCAGACAGAACCATATTAGTGTAAAGACCTTAAAAGTAGTTATGCTGTTGAGTTATATAATACCTTCAATTGTGTAGACTCGATGCTAAAGATAGATACATTTTCACTCGATTGGCTTTCTAACTTGCTAAGCAACTCTCCTAAAGAAGGATATCCAGACCTAATAGCATCATCTAAAGTTAGTTCGGCAATACTTTTAGAGCTGAATTTGATTACATTTGCGCTTACATATCTATCACCATCAGTCAACACTACAGGTTGACCAACTTGAACATTAGGTCTTGAAGCACCTACAACTTGCGTGACATTTCCTTGTACAACATCTGTTAAAGTGTCCGGGTACAAATCAAAAATTGGGATGTACTGTGGACGTGCTATCCCCTGTTCAACAGCTTGCACATACTCTCTACCTAAAAATATTCTATGCTCCCATACACTTGTTAATTGTAATACACGATCAGGTATTAGAGAAAAAATAAAATTACCAACGTGAGGAGCAGCTACTATGACTGTGACCCCAAGCATTCTTGCAACCCGTTGAAGTTTATCAGAGACAACAGATGCGGTTACTGGATCAAGATTGCTGCAAAATTCATCAATTACCCAGACGTTGGATTTTGAAATGATGAGCTTTGCGAGTTGCGCTCGAAATTGCTGACCTTTACTAAGTTCTTTGAACCTCTTTAGATAAATGTACGCATCTGAAAGTCCCACTAATCCCATCAAATGTAATGCTGCATGTACATTCTTCAAATTAAAGGCATCAATGAGAGGTTTTTGGGAGCGAATAATTTGAAAATAGCCAGGACGGTAATTTGTAGGAAAGTCTATGCTGCCTTCCATTTGCAAATAATCAGTTTCTGAATCGGATTGAATTAGTCGGTTAAGAAGGGTGGTTTTCCCCGAACCAGAAGGCCCTGTAATTAAAAGAATTTCACCCGGTTTGACATCAATCGACAATCTACGAATATGTGTTGAACAAATCTCATCAGGAGAGATGTTAAATGCTTGTTGGATAGCATGTGCTTGATGAGTACGTCTTACCTTTGATGTATATGATAGAGTGACATCTTTTAACTGGATGGAATCTTCAATTTTGTGTGGTCGCCAATCTGGATCGGCTACACTTCTAAGGAGTTGAAGCGCATCTGCACGAGTATGAACGAATTCAGATGCTTTTTCGGTTAAGCCCTTTACAAAAGTCGGTTTAGGTAGACGAACGATATCATGTAATAGTGCATAATCACGAAGAGCTGAAGCCTGCGATAGATTTTGAATTAGTTCCAAAAATTGCTCTTTGGTTAACCCCTCCTCATCCATTAACTTCAAAGCTCGCTCCATACGGTTCACTTGCTCTCGAACAATCGCAATACTATCTTTACGAGCGACTTCGCCTAGTTGAACACGCTCAACATTTCCTAATAAATATTGAAGATCTCGATGAACTCGATGCAAATTACCTTCAGTATCACCCATATAGGTCATACCAGCACGTTCCGCAAAAGGAACATACTTCAACATATCCGCCGAGATTTCCAAGAATAGTGGACGTAGACCGCCAGAATGCCAGTGAATTTTAGCGAATTGTTCCGCATGATGGATTAGGAGTTGTCCAAGTCCAAGTCCACGAAACTCAGTATGTACGACGCATCTTGCGATACGAACGATAGCATTTGTAACATTTTGGCGAGCAGCTTTGTCCCAATGCTCCCATTTTACAGGACCTTCTTCAAAGGGTGCATCCATAAAGCGAAACCGTGCTTTATTCATATAAAACGTGGTCTGTAATTCTATATAACCTACAACTGTTGGATATAATGGATGATAAGAACGTATAATTAGCCTAGCATGGCGGCCAGCAGGGGTAGAATTTCGATAGTGATAATCGGCAAGCGCTTCATATGCAACAATCTCATCTTTTGAGGTAATTTCTTTTATTACTACATCTAAATTGGTTCCCCCTAAACGAATAGTATCAGGTGCAATGTATGAAGGTAGAATGCGTGCTAATCCATTTTTACATTTGACATGTAGATTACTACCATCGAAAATAACTACATCGTTTTCTGATATACACGCGGATAGGGGAAGCGGTATATCATAATTACCCGGTACGAGACGTACAATCTTCTGTCCATTTTTCCATTTAATGGATTTAGTTGTGTATTCGCGTGTTGTTTCTAACATAATATTTGTCTGCTATAGGACTATCGTAGCTTCGGATTTTGATGGACATTTTCAAAAATGCGACTCTTTATTTTACTCTATTTTGCGCTAACGCGAAATCCTCTTGATGTCTAACACCAACCTCAATTACTCTATATGAACTGGCTTAGTCCAAATCCGATAGATCAAAAAGTAGGGTTTATAAACCTAAAATTTGAAAAAACTCCTCCCTTTTTTCATCATCCTCAAGAATTGCTTTCGCACTGAACAGGTAGGTGACTGTTCCAGTGCTGAGATTCAAATCTTCCTTTGCTCGTTGGGTCATCGAGACATCTTGAAGGATAAGGACAGTCACAGAGTTTGGGTTTTCCTGCCGTGTCCGTTGCAAGCTCTTGAGAGCTGCACCGATACGTTCCAGCACACCCGCTGGGTCGATACCACCTTTGACCTCAACCGCCACTTGCGGTATATCGTTCTGATAAATGGCAACATCAGGCTCGTCAGCAAAAACCAGCACTCGACCATCGCCCAGATCAATCCTTGAGGTACTGGCTTCCTCACCAGAGATGATTTCGTGCTCTTGCAGCCGCCGTAAGATGATCTCCCGGATTGCTACCTCTGCTGAAGCGCCTTTGTTGTTCTGCCACGACCCCTGAGCCTGTGAACCGGCTGCCATGCCGCGCCATAAGTCGAACTCTCTTGCGTCAATCGCCTCATCCGCTTCCACAAGTACGCTGACAATCCGGTTGAGATGTTGAGCAATGGTCATCGCCATTTCCTCATTCGGAATGGGCTTGCCAGCTTCATAGCTGTCGAGGCTGATGCCGACACGCTTCATCGACTTTTGCGACACCATCGCCAGCATACGATAGTAGCCTGCCGAACCCTGTACCGTTTGTAGCACAAAAGGATGAGCAAACACCACAACAGGCTTGATGCCCCGGTGAATGACCTTATTCCATGCCTGTTCAGAGATATTGAGGTTATCCCAGCTCAAATTTTCGCCGCGCACCTGGTCAATCTGGTCGGCAATTTCCAGCAACTTCCATTCATGCAGCTTACGGTGAAAAAACGCGCTTTTGGCAAGCTGGTCGAGCGTCCAGGCTTCAATGTGGGCATCGTTGTTGGGTTTCTTTGGCATTAATTGCTCCTACGCCGCCAGATATAGATACACTTTCGCACTTCTTCACGACCATGTAAGCCCATCTGCTGGCTGCTATTACCCTTCCCCGTTGGCAGTACCCAGATCACCTCGATGTCAAATCCCGCCTGTTCTGCGAAGTCGGATAAGATGAGGTCAACCGGGATAATCGCACCACCGTAGCGCACGTTGTCATTAACCATCACGAACGGCGCACCCGGTTTGAGAATACGAGCGCACTCGAAGATCACCAAAGCCAGCTCGAAGAAGTAGTTTCGCACCATGCGCGGGATGCCAGAGTTATTGAGCGCCTTCGTGCTTTTCTGCCATTCAAGATAGCTGAGGATAGATTGCAATTCCTGCTGATGGTCAAAAGCCGCCGATGCCCGAATATACAATTCAGGCTCGAAAACGGCCTGAAGTTCGGTCTTTTCACGATTCTCGACGGTGCAGGAGACCATTGCCTGCCGCAGTTCACGGATTTCAGTTTCACCCACACCGAGCAGCGCCAGTTCCAGTGCATAAGTGCGAGTATAGTCGTAACGATTGGCATAGGGCGGCGAGGTAATCAGCCCATCAAACGACTCTGTTTCCAGCGTTGGCAGCACATCAAGACACGATCCTCGTAGGACCTCAATTTTCCCCTTGTCGCCTAAGCCATTGAAGAAGCCTGGCAGGAAACCCGATGGTTGAAGGTCAGCGCAGATTTCATCCAACTTGCGGGTGATGGCTTCATCAAAGTCAAAGATTTTACCCTTGTCGAAAAATTTGCTGCCCTGCCGCCGCCCGGAGCGGTAATCCCACCGAAGATACTGACCATCTTTGCGGGTGTAGCTAATTTCTTCCAGCACACTCATCACTGCAAAGCGAAGTATCTGCGCTGCCTCGCCTGTTTCCGACTCCAGCGCTGCCAGATAACGATCTAGTGCTTGCTGGGTATCATCAGAAAACGCTCCGCTGGTAATTCGGAGATGGGGAAAAGGGGTAATAGACTGCACTTGTTTCCAGGGTTGTTCACGCTGCCAGCGATCAATAATAGAACGCAGTGCTGCGGCATCACCGTTCTGTGCCAGTTTACGGACTTCCATGATTTCACAGCCCACTGGCAGCAGTTCAATGCCTGTTGCATCCAGACCGCGCTCACTGGCGACAAATAATGCCGTTCCAGTTCCAGCGAAAGGGTCAAGAATACGCCCTTCATCAAGGTTGAGATGATCCAGTAAATGCTGGACAAGCGCCTCGGAGAAGCCTTCTTTATATTTGAACCAGCGGTAGCCGGGTTTATTCTTATTCGCCTGAAAGCTGACAAGCTGGCGGTTCAACTGATGATTGACCTTGAGCTTATCGGCAAAGCGAGCTTCCAGTGCCGTATTATGTTCTTGAATATTTTCTAAACTGCTTAACATCAATTTACTCACATTACAATTGGTTATCACGTTCAATTTTACTCGATAAGCACTATCTCCGCCCTACGCAGAACAGCGTTCCGCAGCGTTTTATAAAATTAACGGGCGATTTGCCAATTTACATAAGTTGCTTCTGATAACCGCGAATCTTATCGATCCAACGTGTAGTAGACAACCATTGTGGTGTGATCCTGTAGCAGTATAGGTAATAGTGGAATCAGGTTATCTATTTTATCGTTTCACTTGATGATATATAAAGATAAAGTTTAGAGCGACGCTTCGGGATCTCCCCATGGATTAATATCATTTTGATCACCCCTAGTGAATAGCCTGTAATGGTTTTTAGCTCTTCTAAATAAGCTTTGGGGATAGGATCGTTATTTGGATCTAAAACCCAAGGTCTCCTGCCCTTGAAGCGAACTTTGTAATGACTACCACCAGATGGTTCTTCTACTTCTTCGGCACCAAGTTTAAAACAGTTCTTTTTTGCTAAGTAGAATGACACCTCTTGATTAAAGATCTCAGATGGAACTATCCAGTCGAATGCATCTTCAAGTATCTGCAAGTCATTTTGACCAACCAGCGGGAATTTTCGTTGTTCAGTTTGTGGATAGGTATCGATCTCTTGACCATCAAATGCATATGGGCAAGCTATTCCCACAAAGAATGGGTTGGATACAGTGTCATGGAATTGCAAAATGATTGCCATTTCATGTGACCATAAATCTGAAAGTTCGGAAGTCCCGGATTTGACAGGTAAGGGATGTGGATCGGTTACCTCAGTATTTGGAAAAACGAAATGAAGTACGTTTCTCGATGGCTGGAGATAAAGACGGGCGAGAAAGTCATAAATAATCTGAATTTTCGGATAAGACAAAGGGTTTGACCAGTCAATCGATTCAACAAAATCTGCAAATACGTCAGTGTTGAGCAAGTAGCATTTTTCTTCTTGTAAGTATGCTTCGATCTCACCTAATGCTGACAAGACAATATCTAACTGATCCCTGTCTCGCGGGAAACTATGATCTAGTAGCAGAGGGGGAAGGCAAAGTAATGGAGGCATGGCTCGTTATTTCACATTCCGAAACCGTTTTTGAGCACGTAAGAGACGTCCAGTTAGCGCTAGTGCCTCTCCAAAGAAATTGGGTGGCCAATCCGGGACGGTACCATCGGGTTGAATTGATAAATCATGAACTTGGGGTCGTTCTTGACCTGCATCAATGAAGTAGATTCTACTTCTTGCAGCGATTTCCCCCGTCTCATCCTCTGCTGCAAGAACACGTATAGTATTCACTATGTGTTCACTGTGAGTCTCTAAAATCAGTTGCTTGTTTGCTTTAGCCATATGAACAAAGAATTCTGCGAGGCGTACTTGTAGAGCCGGATTTAGATGAAGTTCAGGCTGTTCAATAAGAACAATCTGCCCTTCCCTTGCTCTAAGGCAAAGAATGAGTATAGGTAGAACTTGTGATAACCCCATGCCGGAGTCTAGTAATGGATGCATTGAGTTACCAGAAGGTGAGCGTAAAGATAATTCGATCAATGGGTCTTTTGTAGTAGATATGTGAATTTCGGAAGGTGTTTTCTCTGGTAGGATTTTGTTTCCAGTTCGTAGAAAATACAACCATGCGTTTAATGCCTCATCCAAAGTGCTTGCATCAGTTGAAGACTCTGCACCAAAAGGGAAGTCTCTAATTTTTAAACGCTTACTCTCTCGGAGAACACGGGGAACAAAATTGCCAGTTGAGTCGATTCGGACTTCAGTATCTCTGGGTAAGTAATATCTTTTTGCTGGTGATCGTAATGGCGCGATGTGCGTAAGCGACTCTAAAATCTTTTGTATACTTAGCGAAATCCTCGAAATTTGCGGAATGATGTCCATGGGAACAAGATTCATAAGACGTTGATCCACGATAGGGCGTTGTTCCTTCGCCTTTTCTGACACTACAAAGAAAGCAATGGGAAAGAAACCTTCGAGTAATACCGGCAATCGAATTATCTTTTTGCGTTTTGAAATTTGTTCTTGGAGAACTCTTGGTAAGCGAATCAATCGAAAAAAGTCTCTTTTTATCAGCAATTCGTGATTAGGAAGTTCATCTTGGTTAGCTGAAGGGCGATATCCAATCTCCCATGCGAATATTTCCTTCTCATGAACAAAAACCGAAAAGCTTGAGTGGTGAAGATAGCCTGAGGGTTTTATTTCTTCTTGGTTATTCTCTATGTTTAGGTCTTGATTTATTTGTGATGAAACTGGGATTGGTTTAAATGTGAAATCTACTTTCAGAGTAAACGTTGCTTCATCTTCAACTGCCTTGCCTTCTGGTATTTCCAATCCGAAAAAGGCTTCTAAAAATCCATACTCGATGAAGTCTTCAACAGAGAAACCAATTCGTATATCACGTCGTGTCTCCCCGAAGGATACTACGGAAGCATAATCCCCCATATCTACCAAATTTCCTACAAATCGTAATTTTGCAGTCTTTCTTCGCTGTTCTTGGCTCTGACGAATCAGTAGGATCGTTTTTATCAATGAAGATTTTCCAGCACTATTGATCTGTCCCCCAAAAAACTGTACCAGGCAGAGTGAGACTATCTGAATAGAATTGAACCAGGAGGATAGTGTCATGGCAAGCAAAGGAACACGCTACAGCGAAGAACAGATCATCCGCATTCTGAAGGAAGTGGAAACGGGCACGAGCGTCGCCGAGGTCTGCCGGAAGTACGAGGTGGCGGAACAAACGGTTTACCGTTGGCGCACTAAATATGGTGGGCTGGGCACCAGTGAGCTGCAACGCCTGCGCGTGCTGGAAGCGGAAAACAGCCGTCTGAAGCGGATCGTAGCCCAGCAAGTGCTGGACATCGACACACTCAAGGAGTTGGTTTCAAAAAAGTGGTAAGCCCTCGTGACCGACGAAGAGCGGTCGAACGGATAGTGACAGAACGAGGGCTGTCACAACGTCATGCCTGTCAATTGGTGGGTCTCCAGCGCTCCACAGCGCGCTACTTGTGCCATGCTCGCTCGGAGGAAGCGGAGACCGTCGCGCTCATCCGCGAGTATGCCCATGAGCAGCCGATGTACGGTTACCGGATCATCACAGCGATGTTGAAACACGACGGCTACCGTATCAATCGCAAGCGAGTCTACCGTATCTGGCGTCAGGAAGGGCTGCAACTGCCCCGGCGCAAAACCGTGAAACGGCGCTTTGGCGACTCGACCGAGACGCTGCGACGCGCCAGTCGTCCGAATGAGGTCTGGACCTATGACTTTCTTGAAGCGCGGACTGAACGCGGCGGGAAGCTGCGGATGCTGACGATCCTCGACGAATACACTCGCGAGTGCCTGACAATCCACGTCGCCCGCTCCATTTCCTCGCGCCAGGTCATTCAGGTGCTCGAATGGCTGGTCTTACTGCGCGGCGCACCCGACTACTTACGCAGCGACAACGGTCCGGAGTTTATCGCCTACGCGCTGCAGCAGTGGCTGCGGGCTCGGCATTGCAATACCCTGTATATCACACCGGGCAGTCCCTGGGAAAATCCCTTCATCGAGAGTTTCAACGGGACGTTTCGCGGTGACTGTCTCAAGCGCTGGGTCTTTGTCGATGGTCATGAAGCGCAGATTGTCATCGAACAGTGGCGGCAGGAGTATAATCATCGTCGTCCGCACAGCAGCCTGGGCTATCTGGCTCCAGCTGCCTTTGCAGAACAGGCTCGACTCTCACTCAACTTGGTCTAGATCGGGGGGGCAGGTCACTATTAGTTCCACACAGAATTGTTAAAGGTGAGAGAGGAAATCTCCACTCATTGCCCTCAAACGCTCTTACGTTTTCGACTCTTAACTCGTTAATCATATTTCCTCAAGCAGCATTAGATTTTTTAAACACTCAAAAGCTGATTTTAGCTTATCTACTCTGTGGAACAAATGCACAACTAGGGAGTTTAAGTCCTTCTAAACTGATCTTACCTCAGTTTATCTTGAGAAAGATATTTCATGAAAGTGCAAATTGAGTTATTCGACATACACTCGAACTCTTATTTTTAACAGTATATTTGACAGAAGAGCTATCTTAGCACTGATTGATTGCCCTCCCTCTGCTATCAATTTACCTCTATGAGTGGCTGAAATATTTCATGACTCCTCCCAAGATTACCAACCAGAAACTGTAAAATTCGGCAGATCTTTAAAACCGACTTTGATACGCTGGTTATATCGGTACAACGACAGGGATAACCCGATGAACAACCGACGTTTTTTATCACCTCAGTCCAAACAGGTAATTTTGACTCTTATTTTGCCAAAATTGACGGGGCAAAACTGTAGGATTACAGGGCTTGAGCGTAGTCAGTGTGCTAGTCTGAACTTGTCAGTATGACGAGGAGAATGATCACATGACCACCCACCTGAATTCCACCCTACCCGAACGACAGCCTAAACGCGGGTTGATGTTCAGCATCCGGCTCACCGAAGCGGAGCAGGACGAGATTGAAAAGCTGGCAAAGCGGCTTAATCTACCGAGTTCGTTCATGGCGCGGCATTTCATTCTGGAGGCAGTCCAACATCACAAGTACCAGATGATGCAGGAGGCAACCGTTGAAGCCTGAGCGCCTGTCCGATGAACAACCGCATACTGAAACTGATGGCATCAATCTGCTGTCGATATATCGTTCCATGCTTCGCATTGTTGCGCGGCTGGACGAAAATGAGTACACTGAAGGTAATTCGTTGTTGCGCCAGACCGAAGTGCGGAAACACTCCGATCTGGCTGACCCCGCAAGTGTTGATGGCACTGTGCAGGGCTAGGAAGCATTGTACATTATGCGCCTTGCTCTTGCCGTATCACTTTCGCGGGAGCAGGGCGTTTTTCATTGGAAGGAGGATGAGCGATGCCCAGAACACTGAAACGCCCGGAACAGCCAATAGATCCGTATAAACTTCAGCCACTCCCTGTTGGACGACCTGCGGCGGTTTATTATCGTCAATCATCCGAAGGGCAAATTGGCAATATCTCCACCACCCTGCAAACAGTGGACATGATCGAACATCTGCTGCGTCAGGGCTGGGTACGTGAGAACGTGTTCATGATTGACATGGACGCAGGCGTGAGCGGGACCAAGAAAATCCGCGAGCGCAAAGGCATGTCCACCCTGTATGACCTGATCGAAACCGGACAGATCGGACTGGTCGCGGCGCAGGATGTAGATCGCTTCTTCCGTGACGTGACCATGATTGAAACCAACATCTTCATCGATGCCTGCAAACGAAACAACGTACAGGTCATGACCCCGATGATGATCTTTGACTTTGCTCACCAAATTATGGGTTCCTCCCACATGAAGATGTTCCGCGAGGAAGCACAGCGGGCAGCGGATTACCTGCAATATCAGATACGCGGCAGGCTCGTGGCAGCGCGTCACCGCCGCAGCGCCAGCGGCATGTGGACCGGGCGGAAAATCCTGCCGGGCTTTATGATGGACGGACGCAGCCATTTACCCAACGGCGCATTGAACCCCGACTACCGCAAGTACAAACGGTTTGAGCTGTATGCGGATGTCATGCTGCGCTATTTTGATTTGTTCCGCGAGAATGACGGCAACTTCAGCGCGACCTGGAAACAGATTGACCGGAACGGTCCTTACCTGCCCGACATCCAGAAAGAGGCGATCCCCGAAGGGTTTCAAGTCACCGATCATCTGGAACGCCGTTCGCCGTTCACGGGCGGATTGACCCCCTCGCAGGATGGGTTGCGAAACATGCTGGTGAATGTGGCTTACATCGGGCATTGGATTCACAAAGGGGCGATTGTCCAGTTCAACAACCACGAAGGCATTATCCCGCTCGATCTGTTCATGTATGCCTACAACCGTCTCTCACCAGTCGATTTTTACGGCGAACCGAATCCCCAGTATGTGCCATATCGTCCCTGGGTACGCCATGATAAAGACGAACGGGAAGAACCGAAACCGACCTATGCCTATCTTGCTTACACCGATGATCTGCCGGAGTATCCCCACCGGCGGCTGACATGCAGTTGGGGAACGGAAGCCAGACATTACAAATACCAACTCGCAGAATATCCCTACCGCTCGAATGTCTGGAACATCAAAGCCTCGATTGTCGATGGGCTGGTTGATGAGATGCTGTTAGAACGTCTCCACGCAACCACGATTGATGAGACACTGTGGCAGGCGGCGCTGGCGAGTCTGGAGAATGTGGATCAGGCGGACGTGCGGCGGGTGCAGGCAGCGATCCGGCAGACGGAGCAGACCAAAGACAATATCATTGCTTCGTTGGGGTTACTGACCCACCCGGAGATGGTGGCACGAGCGCAGGCACGCTACGAAGCTGCTGAACACGAACTGGAAGGCTTACGCGCTGAATTGAACCATATCCAAGCTAATGAACATAAAAGCCGTTCGCTAGTGGAAGCGCGTCCAGTGCTGGAGATTATTATCAACCGCTGGGACGACGTGCCGCGTGAGGAAAAACGCGACCTGTTCGAGCAGTTCGCCCGTTATATCAAGATCAGCAAGGTGACGCGGCATACCAAGCAGATCACCGTCTCCTGGCGGGATGGCAGCACCTCTGAGCGCAGCACGACCCATAAAAGCACAGGTTATTTCTGGGATGATGACGATCTGACGAAGCTGCGTGAAATGATTGACAATAACGTTGACCAGTGGGAAATCCTGCGAGCCTTCCCCGACTACACCTGGCGTTCGCTGCAAGAACGCTACGCCTATAAATTCGGGAATGGGCGCTATCCAGAGAACTATACGGGGAAGAAACCGTATAATCGCAACGCCCGCTGGGGTGACACCGCCGAATATCAGGTGGAGCAACTCACTTTTAGCACGGATGTGCCACAACTCGCCTTGAATTCGCTCTCAACTGATCCACCGCGACCAATTTTTTGCGCCGGGTACGGAAGGTTTTGGCGGCTTCAATCAGGAAGTCCAGCAGCGACGGATGGCGCATCAGGCGGTAGACTTCATCCACCGCGATGATGCGCGGCTGTTCGTCGATCAGGCTGTCGCGGCGGATGGCGCTCAAGACCTGCGTGTAAGCCAGCGCCTGTAAGATCGGGTCGCTTTCCAGTTCGTGGAAGCTGAACACACGCGGCTCAATCCGTTCCCTGCCGCCGCGTGATAAATCCACGTTGGTTGCGCCGTTGAGGAATTCCGCCCAGGGTCCTGACCCAGTGCAGAGTCCGGCGATTTCATCCGCCAGATTTTTGGCGATGTGGCGGGTGGCTTCCTTGTCCCCCAAGCTCGAAAGGACATCGCATACAACATCACAGGTCGGCGCGAGTTCGGGGGAGACTCTATTCAAGTCAGGGAAGCCGCGATAGAGGATTTCCAGCGCCTCGCCCAGCAAACCGCGTTCCAGATTCTCGCGCTGCGCGCCCGACAGCGTGCGCCCCAGCACAGTCTCGTAGATGCGGGTGACGTGGCTGACCTGCTCAATCAGTGTCGGGAACATCACGTCTTGCGGGTTGAGTTTGGTCGCTTTGGCGCTCATCACATACCAGGGCAGCCCAAAGGCATCGGCGATGTGCCGTCCGTGTCCCATCGGTTCGAGCAGGTCAAAGGGAATGCCGTTCTCGGCGTACTCACGGGTCAGGTAGCAGTTCAGTCCAAACGTCTTCCCGAAACCGCTGACTCCCACCCAGATTTCGTGCGTGGCACGTTTATCGCGCCATGAGTTATGGAAAACAGGGTAGGATGCACCGACGGCTTCCCCACGCAGGATGCCATCCGTCGCCGACAGCTTGCGGTAGCCCAGTGGTGATAGCATTACGGCGAGTTCCCTTGAGGTGACGGGCCAGGTGGTCGTGGGTACGTTGATGTCTTTGGTGCGTTTGGCGGTGAAGAACCCTACCGAACGCGCCAGCAGTTCGCCCACTTCCTGCCTGAGTGAAAACCACGCCCGTGTCTCATTGACCACCGTTTGCACCCGCTCTTTGAGGGTGTTTAGGTCATCGGCGGCAATTCCAATGGTCAACTGCACCATATGAAGCGCATCGCCATTGTTGATCTCCTGAAGCGCCTTGCGGCAGTCGGTGATACGCTGCACCGAGCGGCTGTCTTCCCCCGTCGCGCCCGCCAGATGCACCTGATAGGCTTGAATGATGCCTTCCAGCGCGTCGATGGCGGCGTTGCGGTCATAGGTTTTGGAGATGTCCACCGAGAGCGCCAGCGGGAAGTTGAGCCGCAGCAGCGGCGGCAGCGGGCGGAAAAAGTTCCACGCAGCCGGGGCGAATTCGTAGCTGGTCAGGATCGACCAGTACGGACGACCACCCGGACGACCTGCGGGAGCCAGATGCCAGAAGGGAGTTTCACGGAGTTCGTAACGCCCCTCGAACAGCGACGGCCACGCGCCTTCGGCGACATGGGTTTCAAAAGCAGAAGCCATCCCGCCTGCCAGCGCACGCGGATTCTGGTCGCTCCACAGTGCCATGCCGCACAACGCCCGTTGATACTCCGCGCTGTCGTTCAAACTCTCGAAGTGACGGCGATATTCCATCAACAGCGATCTGCGCTGCACATCGTCCACTTCCTGCGCCTTGCGGCTCAGGCTGCTGATCTTGTCATTCAGGGTGGCGGGCATCTGCCAGCACACGAACCGCGCCGGTTCGCGCAGGGTTCGCAGCCAGGTCGAGAAACGTGCCTGAAGCGACTGCACCCCTTCTTCCGTCGCGTGCAGCATGATGTCGAAGGGTTCAATCAGGAAGGTACGGACGGTACTCATCAGCGGATCACCTCCGTCATGGGGGCATCCACAAACACCAGTCCATCATCCCGATCCGCCTCAGCAGCGCGGGCAAATGTGACCCACTCGCGCATGTCGATGTCGTAATTGGGCTGGGCGGGCGCAAACACCACCGCCGCATCCAGTTTGACCAGTTCCACCGGCAGTTCCAGTGATTTCGCCAGACTGCCAAACAGACCCTGCGTGTCGCGCGCCGCCGCCAGCAGCAGTGACCCGCGCACGCGGTACAGCAGTCGCTGCCACAGCGGAAGCCCGCCGCGTGTGCCAGTCATCACCAGCACAAAAATGGCAAGCACCACACCCGCCGGAATTGCCCAACTCGGCATAGCGATGTTGCAGACGGTGTAGGTCAAGCCGCCACCGACACCGCCCAGCAGCAGGCGTTTGAACGGGATGCCGAAGAAGCCCTTCTCATCCCGCAGCAGCACATGCGATTTGAAATCGGCTGACATAGCCTTCCTTTCATACAGAAAAGGCGCGAAGCGCAACCGCGCCTCGCGCTGCGTGTGGGATGGGGATTAGGGAGCGCCGAAGGTGATGAGGGTGGTGACACTGGAGGCGAAGATGACAAAGAGCAGACCCACCACCACCTGGTTGGCGGCTTTAGGATTGTCCTTATGGAGTCGAATGGCAGCGCCGTTGAGCTTGCGCTCCCGGTTTCTGCCAAGCGCTCCCCAA
>JACSRP010000147.1 GCA_014879665.1 Anaerolineae bacterium
GACGGGGCCAATGGTCAATGGCTCGCGCCGCGTACAGGTGCGGGTGACGCCGGTGGACGATCTTCAGGTATGGGGCGCAGATGGCGGCGTATGGAGTTTTAGTGAACATCCCGACGGCTGGATTCCCGGTCTCAGCGCCTCACTGGATTATGCGCGTCAGGTGCGCCTGCCCTTCACCAGCGTACAACCTTCGTTGGCACAGACCACGCTGGCATGGGGCGGCTTTGCGAATGCCGTCGAAGCGATCACCGCTAATGGCGAGCCGTTAGACTGGACCGCGCTTCAGGCATACATGGAAAATGAGCGCCTTTCGCTGGCGCTGCCGCATCCGGGGCGCTCACTGGCGGGGCTGGCGACGGCACTTTCCGGCGCAGGCGCGTTTCATGATGCCTCCACGCTGGAGGGATCAGCGGTGACGGCTTCCACCTTCCGAACGTGGTTAGTAGAGATGTTGGGGCATGTCCCTAATTTCAACACGTTGGGCGCGCTGCCCGCAGAGACGCTGGCGGCCCGCGGGCAGTCTGCCGGGGCAGTGGCGCTGCTTCCCGAAAGCCAGTGGCTGACCAACCTGCGCGGTCAGCTGGTCAATGCGTCAAATCCGGTGGTCTTGAGCTATCCTGAATACAACGTAAATTTTGATTTTCCGCTGGCAATGTGGTTTGACTCAGCCACCGTTGAGCATCCCGATCCCGATGACTCAAGCAGGCAGTCGGCGGTGATCGCCTTCGGCAATTTCGCCAGCAGTCCGGCGCAGCAGGCGAGAGCGGCAGCATTTGGCCTGCGCCCGGCTGTGGGCGAGCTAGAAGCGGGAAGCGCCGGATTATTCGATGCTGGCCTGCCCTATGGCGCGGCGCTTGAACTGCCCGCCAACTTCAATGTGACCCCGCCCTCGCGCACAGACCTATTGGCGTTGATCGGCGCGATCAATCAGGCAGTGAGATAAGCCTAAAAGTGATGCGTAATGGGTGATGGGTCAAGAGTACCCCTGACCGTTTTTTACGCATCACGCAGCACCCATTACTTTTTTGTGAGAGGAACCCCATGCGTAAAACCCTTCTCTTTATCCTTTTGGCAGTGTTGTTCACCATCACCGCCTGCGACGGCGGCGGCGCGCCAGCAGCGACCAGCGTCGCTTCGGCCTGCGCGAACGGCGCGGTGAATATCAGCGTGCTTTACGCGCCGGAATCTGAGCAGTATATGCCGCAGGTGATGGGTGACTTCAACCGCGCCTACGCTCAGGGGCGCAACCCAATCACCAACCAGCCGTTGGCGCAGGGCGAACGCACGATCTGCGTGACCGGCGAAGATGGCAGCAGCGGCACGGTGATGCAGGGCATCGTCAATGCGATCATCGCCCCCAACAACAACAACGTCGCCCGCCCCACTATCTTTGAGCCGTCGGTCAGCCACTGGCTGGCGCTGGCCAATTACCAGAGCGGCCGGCAGTTATTCGACCTCGCCGCCTCGCGTCCAACAGCCTTAGCGCCCGTGGTCATGGCCATCTGGGAAAGCCGCCTAAACGCCATCCGCGAGCATGTCGGCTATCAAGATGTGGGTTGGGAAGAATTGATTGACGTGTTCAACAGCCCCAACGGATGGTGCGATTACGGCGTGCCGAACTGCCGCCGCTCCGTGTATTACGGGCATACCGATCCGCTGGTCAGTTCTACCGCGCTGTCTACGCTGATTGCCGAGTTTTATGCCGCAGCCGAGGCGAACAATATCAACGAAGATCGCCTATCGCTGAATACCGTGCGTAACACCGACGTGCAAAACAGCGTGCGCGCCATCGAAAGCCTGATCCGCCATTATTCCTCGCGCACCACCGAGTTCCGCCAGTACATCTCGCAAGGGCCGGATTATCTGGACTTTGTGGCGCTGGAAGAAAATGACGTGATCGCCATCAATCGCGGGCAAACCCAGTACCAGCCGCCTGAACAATTGGTGGCGCTGTATCCGAAAGAAGGCACCTTCTGGCATGAGCATCCCATGGGCATCGTCAACGCCGATTGGGTGACGCAGGAACAGCGCGACGCGGCGGCGGTATTCGTGGATTATGTGCTGACTGAGCCGGTGCAGGAATTGATCATGACCTACGGCTTCCGTCCCGCCAACCCGGACGTGGAAATCGGCTTCCCCTTCGTGCCTGAAAACGGCATTGATCCTGCGGGGCCGTCTATGGTGCTGAACGTGCCCGCGCCGGACGTGATCGCCGCGGTGCAGCAAAGCTGGGCGTTCGTGAAGAAGCAGGCGGATATTCTGCTGCTGATTGACGTTTCTGGTTCCATGTCCAGCGAAGGCAAAATCGATCAGGCGCGCGCAGCAGCGGAAGCTTTCCTGAACAGCATCGAGTCGAATAACCGCATCGGGCTGGCAGTATTCAGCGACGAAATTCGCCAATTGGTGCCTTTAGATGATGCCGAGCGCAATTACGATGCCATGTACAGCAACATTCGCAGCCTGCGGGCAGCGGGCGGCACTGAACTTTTTCAGGCGCTGACCGAGATCGTGAACAGCGTGACCGATGAATCGCAGGATGCAGATCGCATTCGCGCGGTGGTCCTGCTCAGCGACGGCGCAGATACCGGTGATGCAGGCTACACGCTGAACGATGCGGTACAGGCCATTGAAGCCAGCCGCAACACGCTGAACCCGGTGATCGTGATCCCGGTAGCCTATGGCAGCGATGCTGACGTGAACGCGCTGAATGCCATCGCCCGCGCCAGCGCCACCAGCGTGCAGGCCGGCAATGCGGAGAACATCCTCAGCATCTTGGAGATCATCAGCAGCTTCTTCTAGGAATATTCACCACAGAGTCACAGAGCGCACAGAGGTTTTTCTCCGTGTCCTCTGTGACTCTGTGGTTTAATCCCTCTAAATCTGCTCGTAGTTCAATCCATACAGTTGAATCGTATCCGCCACAATGGATTGTGTGCCAACAATGAGAATCGTCCCCTCTTTGCCTGCCAATGACTTGGCGAGGTCGAGCGCGGCGGGCAGGTCTGGCGCAAAACGGCTGTCATCGTTGAAGCGGCGGGCGGTTTCCAGCGCCATCCCGCGCTCCGGCCATGTGAGCGAAACATTGCGCGGCGTTTCGGTCAGGATCAGCGTTTCGGCGGCGATGCCCAGTTCCTTATACACGCCTACAAAATCTTTATCTTCAGGGATGCCGACGATGGCGATCACCGGGTCGGTCAGCGTGTCCTGAAGGCTGTGTACCAGCGCCGACGCCGATTCACCATGTACCGCGCCATCCACGAATACCAGCGGCGAGTCCTGTAATTTTTGCATCCGCCCCGGCCAGATCACGGTGGATAAGCCTTCGCGCACGCGCTCGACATATTCCGCCGATCCATGCGCGATGCCCGGCAAACGGGCGTGCATGTTGCCCGCGCCCTGCACCGCCAGCGTGGCATTCTGCACCTGATAACGCCCGTGCAAGGGCAGGTCAATTTCGCCGTAGCGGGTCAGGCTCATGCGTAAACCTGTCGCGGTATCGCCCAAATATACGCCGGTATCCTGCGCCGCCAGCCAGAAAAACTCGGCATCCAGCGCGTCAGCTTCGGTTTGCAGTACGTTCAGTACTTCGGTCGCCTGCGTTACGCTGTAAGCATAGCTGTACGGCTTGATAATGCCCGCCTTGTGCCACGCAATACGCTCCACCGTCGGGCCAAGCTGGTGCGGATGCTCCAGCATAATCGGCGTGAACAGCGACAGCTTATTCGGCACTGTGGCGATATCGTCAAAGCGCCCGCCGCGCCCAACTTCCAGCACCGCGGCATTTACGCTCATCTCGTCAAACCATGCCAGCGCAATCGCCAGGAAGATTCCCTGTGGGCTGAAATACTGGTGTTCGCTTAGCGTCGCTTCAATCTCATCAATGTCCGGCGCAAGATCGTTCAAAATGCGGCAGAGATCGGCTTCAGAAATGGCGCGCCCGTTCACCCGGACGCGCTCGCGCCAGGTGACCAAATGCGGGCTGCTGATCATGCCGGTGGTGTGCCCTAAATGCCGTAGGATATTGGCGGTCATGGCGGTGGTGCTGCCTTTGCCCTTGCTGCCCGTGACCACCGCATATTCACGGTTGTTCGCCAGCAGGCCGCGCCGGGTGAGCAGGCGTACCGTCGGCGCCACATCGCGGGTCAGTTCATCCGGCCCGCCCAGCTTGCCGCGCAGCTTGCGCATCGAGCGAAATATATAGGTGATGGCCTGTTCTTCGTTTTCAAAACGTGCGGGCATGGAGCGTCATTCCACAGCATCAGGGATGCGTCTATTGTAGCGTGGATGCCTCCAGAGGCTAAGTCATAATTATTCCCGTCTCTGCTGTGTCTCGCTTTGCTTCCCCCAACACATTGGGCTGATGGGATTGAAGAGTGAGCGAAAGATTGCTTTGTCTATTTCCGTATCGCCCGCGTATAGACTCTGTTCCGTTTATCTTCGGGCAGGGCAGCGCGCGTGCCGGTCGCTGGATCGTAATTGGGATTCTGCCACACGATCAGGTTGCCCCAGCCCAACGAGCTTTCTTCATCTACATAATCGGGAATAGACGCGCCAAACACCGGATGAAACCCCTTGATGATCTGCTTGCTCAGGTTGCCATCAAAATAGTTGCCTTCAACCACACCCCGCACGTATTCATCGGGCGTGGCTTCGTGGGCGTGCTGGCCGTAGTCTTTGAGCGTGCTTCCAGCCACCATCCCGCGCAGGTTTAACCATCTGGCTGTGTCAAAACGGGCTTCGATCAGCTTGCCGCCCACGCCCTGCCCCTGATATTGTGGGTTTACATCACTCTCCACACCGTACAGCCATTCACCATCGGGCACATGCGGCAAAAAACCCTCGCCCACCGTCACCCACCACGGCTCAATTTTCGGATGCTGTGGGTCGAAATGGATACGCATGCTAACAGTCACCCCCACGATCTTATCGCCGTGAAAAGCGGTGAACTGGCCTTCCGGGAACACCGTAATATGCTGGCGAAAATGTTCCGGCGTAAAGGTATGCTCAAATTCTAACTCGGCGGGGGTGGCATCCATCTTGCCGCCATAGACCAGCGCCATATGCGCAGCCATCTGTTCAGCATACTGCGGTTCCGAAGGCACGATGGTAATTTGATCGATAGGGAAGCGGGTCATAGCAAAATAGCCTGCCTTATCGTTTTAAGAATACTGCCTGAACCAGTACAACATTGCCTGCTTGCATATTTTGACCCAGATTGGCAATCGCTTCATTAATGGCCGGGATAATCAGATGCAGGCCGAGCGCCGGCGGCTGTGCGGGGCTGTTGGCGGCCTGCTCGCGGAACATGGCGAGCGTTTGCGCGGTCACATCCTGCCAGATCGCTTCATCGAAGCCAAGATCGCTCAATAGGCCGCGAATGGTGTCCGGCAGTTCCATGCTGCTGATTCCAGCGGTGCTGGCCCACGGCAGCGGGTAGCGTATTTCGCCCGGCACTCCGGCCATAAATTCGTGCATCGCCAGCATACCGCCCGGCTTCAATACCCGCGCAATTTCACGGTAAAGCAGCTGCTTATCAGGAATATTCATCGAACTATGTTGGGTGATCACCGCATCGAAGCTGGCCTCGATGTAGGGCATTTCTAGCGCGCTGCCATTGTGAAAATGCACCTTGTCACTTAGACCGAGCAGTTCGGTAAGCTGTTCGCCGGCGCGTACAAACTCCGGGGAAAGGTCAAGCACTTCGACGGTACAGCCAATTTCGGCGGCAAGGTAACGCGCCGGCCCGCCGACGCCGCCGCCAACATCCAGCAGATAATCGCCCGCGCGAATGCCTGCCATATTGGCCAGCCCCAGCGTGGAACGCCAGCCGCCGCTGTGAAAATGATCCGCCGGCGCAAGATCGCGCGGGGTCAGCGCGTGAATGTCTTTTCCAGCAGTTTTCAGCGCATCAATCAGCGTTTCATATATTGATATGCCGCTGTTATAGTGTGCTTGCACCTGCTGTTCGGTTTCAGACGGCGGCATGTGATGATTCCCTGTCTAGTGGATAGGATAGGTCTACCACACTTTGCCCCGCGCCGCGACTGCCCACTCCACCTCAATTTCGCCGTCGCGCACGCCGAACAGCCGCTCGTGTAAATTGGTGACCACGCAGGTATGCACCGGGATCACATGCACAATTTCGCCCACCTGCGGGCGCCGCTCACAGGCCGTCAGGTCAACATAACCATGTTCTTCATTCAGCCGGTAAATTTTCGCGTCGGGGTATTCCACAATGTAGCCGTACCGCCCCTCGTAAACGTCGCTGGATAGGGTCTTGCTGCCGCTGTCGAGGATCGCGCGTTCGTCGGCGGGGCGGCTAACCACCGTGGTACGCACGGTCATCGCGCAGTTTTCGGGCACGTTCCACCCCCGCCAAACAGTGGTCATATCATTGAATACATAGGTCCCCACGCGCAGTTCGGTCAATTCCGGTACCTCGTGAGCGTGCAGCGCCGCGCCAGTGCCGCCGCCGCTGACCACCTCCACGCCAATGCCCAGCGCGTCAATATGCGAAATTGTCTCTTGCAGGGCGGGGCGAATGCTAGCGTCACTGGGGTAGATCAGCAGCCCCGCGAAATGCAGGTTTTCATCCGCGGCAATCTTTTCAGCCAGCGCCACCGCCCGTTCCACCGGTGCCCCCGCGCGATGCTGTTCGCTCTCCAGTTCTACCAGTACGCGCAGGGGAACGCCTGCCATTTTCGCCGCCGCGCTCAGGCCGTCAACAGTGGTCTGGCTGTCGGCAGAGACGCTCATACGATTGTAAATGGCGAGATCCATCAGCCGGGCGGTCTTTTTCTCACCAATGATGTTGTAGGGAATTTGAATATCCTCAAAGCCATCGGCAGCGAAAATTTCGGCCTCGCTCACCTTCTGACAGGCGATTCCCACCGCCCCCGCTGCCAGCTGCATCCGGGCAATATCCGGAATTTTGTGGGTCTTAATGTGCGGGCGAAAAGCCAGCCCCAACCCGTCGCAGCGTTCCTGCATAGCCTCTATGTTGCGCGTCATGATGTCCAGATCGATCAGCACAGACGGGGTTTCAAGTTCGTTTACATGCATAATGAGTCCTGGTGTTGAAAAACCGATTAGCAGGTCTATTTTATCTACTTTAAATTAGGGAGTTACCTATTTAGGTAAATCTTATTTTGAGCGAAAGCATCCGCAGGTTTCCGCCTCAATCGTACAGCGTTTCTAACACCATTTCTAGCGCGCGAGTAGCCGTCTGCTGCTTGATCGATTCGCGGTCACCAGACCATAGATTACGCTCCACGCGCGCCGTACCATTCTTGAGCGCGACAGCGCTGTAAACCAGCCCCACCGGCTTCTCTGCGCTGCCGCCGCCCGGTCCGGCAATACCCGTCACACTTACGGCGACATCAGCATCGAACAGCGCCAGCGCCCCTATCGCCATTTCTTCGGCTGTTTGCGGGCTAACCGCGCCGAAACTTTGCAGGGTTTCAGCCCGCACTTTGAGCAAATTTTCTTTGATGCGGTTAGCGTAGGCCACTACCCCCCCAAGCATAAACCCGCTCGATCCAGACATATTGGTGATGCGATGAGCGATCAAGCCGCCGGTGCAGCTTTCCGCCGTGCAAAGCCAGATTCCCTTCGCTTGCAGCACCCGGCCTAGCTGATAAACAATCGGATCACTCGCTTCGGCCATGATCAGCACCCATTCGCCGTTTATGATTGCGCCAATGCTAACGCGCCGTCGCAAATTCGCCATTTTGCACATCCCCAACTTACTGCGCTTACGGTCAAAACGGTTTATACTGTGGGATAATGGTAGGGAATTTGGGAAATTGAGGGATAGGCCCGAACAATGGGTCATTGGGGTTGGCGACCGCTGATAGTGGCAAGTGTTATCAGCGTGTGGATTGCGGGATGCAACCTCATCGGCGACTCGCGGGCTTCGCTGGAACCGCCGCCGTCGTACCCTGCGGTGACGCTTACCGTAGGTCGTGCCGCCGACAGGGCAAGCCCGCCCCCGCTTGATTTCGCCGTAACCCTTGCTATCATCACACCCATCATGCCCTCAGCGCAAGCGACGATTGCCACTGGTAATCCTACGCTGCTAGAATTTGCGACCTCTACCCCTGTGCCGCTGATCGTCGAAATGCCGATTTGCAGCGGGCGACCGGGCGGCGGTGTGGCCTGCCTTGGCCGAATTGGCAACAATTTACCCTTCGCTGTGGATCGCGTGGTGGTGGATGTGGGGCTAATTCGGGGTGACGGTTCCCGTATTTTAGAGTCCGTTGCCATAGAGCAGGGGATGATTCCGTCTGCTGTTTATGCGCCATATCGGGCATTGTTCGATGTTGATTGGAACGAGATCGTCGGCGTGGCCGCATCGCTGCAAAGTGCGGATATTGCCCCGCTGAACAACGCGTTGGTTTCACTGTCGGTGGAGGGCTTAAGCGTCGAATTTGATGGCGCTAATGCTCAGGTTACAGGGGTGATCCTCAATACTGCTGCGGATACGGTCGCGCCAACCCGCGCAGTCGTGACGCTGATAGATGCCGCCGGTCAGGTCGTCGCTTATCGCGTAATTTCGCTGGAAGCTGAACCTCTGCCCCCCGGTGGCGAAGCCGATTTTGGCGCTGCGCTGATGCTGCCCCCGCAGGATGCCAATACATTCCTGCGCGCATCCATATATGTAGAAGGTCAGCAAACCCCCGGAAACTAGCCGCTAAAGGTTTGAAAGCGCCGCACATAACGGATGAAATCTTGCTCAACCGTAGTCCCGCCCATCTGATGAATCATCGCCAGCGTTTGTGCGCGGTGATCGGTGCTGTGGTTGATGACGTGCAGCAAAATTTGCCACAGCGGCTCGCTGAATTCTTCACCCTGCGTGTTGCGATAGACCACGTATTCATCCAGTTCTTCCGGCTTCAAGCCTTCGACGGCGGCGCGTACCATGCCTTCAACCCGGTACCATTCCTCTCGAACCTTCTCGCGAGTGGGAAAATCGGCCTCTAAAAGGGGGAATTCAGGCGAAGTGCCGTTAACGCGCATAAACCACACCCATTCGGCACTCATCACATGCACCAACTGCCCGCGTATAGATCGCCACGAAAAGCCGGTGTCGCGGGTGAACTGCTCATCGGTCAGCGCCATCACGCAGCCCCACACCTGACTGTGCGCCCAGTAGTTATAGTCGTAAAGTGTACGGAAATAGTCAAGAGTCATGGGTCATCCTTATACTGCATGCTGCGATCAGATAGACTGCCTACGGAGTATAGCGTTTTCATGGCGGATGGGCAGATATGCGCGCTCATTGTCTCTATAGTTCAAGTTTCTAGAAATTTGCTGCGATAACCTCTGCTTTGTGTTCTAAACTTCCTTTTGTTCAATTCGGAACTAACGATATACTTTTGGCCTCATAACAATGCGCCACGCGCCCTCGTTTACTGTAGAGGCATACATGCACGACTCAACTCCCCCTCTCCCTTCCCCTGAATCCGCCCCCGTGGTGCTGGAAGCTCGCGAATTAACCAAGCGTTTTCCCGGTGTGCTGGCCAATGACCGTATCAGCCTGCAGTTGCACAAAGGCGAAGTGCTGGGGCTGCTGGGCGAAAACGGCGCCGGTAAATCCACCTTGATGAACATGATTTACGGCCTGTACCAGCCGGACGAAGGCGAAATTCTGATCAACGGCAAGCCTGCGATCATTCACAGCCCGAACGACGCCATTCAGCGCGGCGTGGGCATGGTGCATCAGCACTTTCAACTGGTGCCGGTGCTAACCGTGACCGATAACGTGATGCTTGGCGAAGAAACCACGCGCGGGCGGCTGTTTCTGAATCGCGGATCGGCTCGCAAAAGAATTCTGGAGATCGCCGAGCAGTACGGGCTGGACGTAGACCCTGACGCGCTGGTGCAAGATTTGCCGGTGGGGGTACAGCAGCGCGTAGAAATTATCAAGGCGCTGTATCGCAAAGCCGACATCCTGATTCTAGATGAGCCAACAGCAGTGCTAACCCCGCAGGAAGCTGAAGGCTTATTCGGCATTATGCGCACGCTGATTGAGCGCGGCGCCAGCATCATCTTCATCAGCCACAAGCTCAAAGAGGTACTGGAGATTTGTGATCGCGTGCAGGTGCTGCGTCTGGGTAAGGTAGTTGGTGAAGCCGCCCCTGAAAATTCAACCGAAGAATCGCTGGCGGAAATGATGGTTGGCCGCGAAGTGGTGCTTTCGGTGGATAAAACCCCCGCTAAACCCGGCGAACCGGTGCTGACCGTTCGCCAGTTGGTCGCCAATGATGATCGCAATTTGCGGGCTGTGGATCACATCAATCTGGAAGTGCGCGCCGGCGAAATTCTGGGCATTGCCGGGGTGCAGGGCAACGGGCAAACCGAACTGGTCGAGGTGATCACCGGCCTGCGCGCGCCGGTCAGCGGCAGCATCTTCATTGATGGCAAAGATGTGACCAACACCCCGCCGCGCCATATCACCGAAGCAGGTATCGGCCATGTGCCTGAAGACCGCCAGAAGAATGGCATGGTCGCCCCCTTCCCGGTCAAAGATAACCTGATTTTGCAAACTTACTATCTTAAACCGTTCAGCGCCGGTATTTTGCGCGCAGAAGACGACATCGTAGAGAACGCCGAGCAGTTGGTCAAACAGTACGACGTGCGCACGCCGAACGTGTTCACCCCTATCGCCAAGCTGTCCGGCGGCAATCAGCAGAAGGTGATCGTCGCCCGCGAATTTTCGCGCCCGCTGAAGCTGCTGATTGCGGCGCAGCCCACTCGCGGGCTGGATGTTGGCTCAATTGAGTACATTCATAAGCAGATCGTAAGCATGCGCGACAGCGGCGCGGGGGTGCTGCTGGTATCCGCCGAACTGGACGAGATTTTATCGCTTTCAGATCGCGTAGCGGTGATGTACGCCGGCAAGATCATCGGCATCCTGCCCATCGAGCTGGCAGATCGCAATACCGTTGGCCTGCTGATGGCCGGCGTGGTGCCGGAATCGCTCAAACAGCAGTTAAAAGTTGAAAATTAAAAGGTGAAGGTGAATTTTAGGGACTGAATATGAAGTTAACTTCACACAATTTACAGCGAATTCTAGAAGGCAGAGCGGGCGACTTTCCTTTTAGCTTTTATCTTTTAACATTTATCCCTATTCAGGAGTCCCCTCATGGCTGAAGCGACCATGCAGCCACAGCCGAAACCTGCTTCGCCCGGCTTTTTTCGTTCCATCGGCAATTTGTGGTCGCGGATATCGCCGCCGCTGGTGCCAATTCTGGCGGTGATCACGGCGCTGATCTTCACGGTGCCGTTAATGGTCATCACCGGTGGCAAAGGCGATATCGGGCGCGGGCTGTATATCGCTGGCACAGCCTATGCCTCGCTGATCGAAGGCTCCATCGGGCTGACGATCAACGACATCGTTTCCGCAGATGATCTGCGCCAGGCGCTGGCCTTCGCCGCCGCGCAAGCCAGCACCGGCGACACGCTGGATCGCCGCGATCTGCGCCGGCTTGCCAATAACATCGGCGCAGTAGTTGAGCTAACGCCGGAGCGGGCGCGGGCTTTTGCCGCGGCGCTGGCGCCATTTGACGATCTGGACGACGAGACGATCACCGCAATTTCCGAAAGCATCGAAGATATCCGCGCCATCACGCCAGATATGCTGCGCGCAATGACGCCCATGATTGCTGAACTCTCAGAATTGGAACGGAGCGAAGTCAGCGATCTGGTTGAACCCTTCCGCGATCCAGAAAATGCCACGCAGGAACAGCTTGCCGCGGCGCTGGCGGCGGCACCATCGCTTTCTGAAATGGATACTGCCAGCGCGCTGGCATCTCTGAGCGTCGTCAGCGAATACGGCACAGTACGCTTAGGACGATTGCAAGAACGGTTGGCGCTGTTGGAAGCCGCAAACGTGGCGCTGGAATCGCAAACCGCCACCGACCTGATTTCCATCGCCGCGC
Source organism: Anaerolineae bacterium (assembly GCA_014879665.1). Lineage (GTDB taxonomy): Bacteria > Chloroflexota > Anaerolineae > Aggregatilineales > Phototrophicaceae > Flexifilum. The sequence goes on from JACSRP010000147.1 coordinate 11,943, forward strand.
TGCGCGAGGGAACCACCGAAGCCCGTCAAGCTGCCGAAACCATCGCGCTGATGGATCAGGCGGGCGTGATTGACCTGACCGCGCTGCAAGAGCAGATCGAAATCATCCGCGCGATGTACAGCAATAACCTGCTGACCAACGAAGATGTGATTCAGGCGGTGAACACCGAGCTTGAGGCGGTCACGCAGAATAACCTGATCGTGCGCCGCCCCGGAAACCGCCTGATCGTCGCGCCCGGTGGCGAAACTTTCGGCATCATCTATGCGGCATCGGCGGAGGCGGTGGAAGCTGGTACGGCCGGCGCAATCACCTCTGGCGAAACCGGCTCAGAAGTCGCCACCACCGATCCTGAACAGGCGCAAACGGTTGAAGGCACGCAGCGCGCCAAGCCGAGTCTGGTTTTCCTGCGGTTGGGCGGCAGCGCGCTGTTATTCTTCCCCGGCAATCTGGAAACGATGCTGGTACGCGCGACCCCGTTCATCATCGCCGGTCTAGCGGTGGCGCTGGGCTTCAAAGCCGGTCTATTCAATATCGGCGCAGAAGGCCAGCTTTATGCAGGCGGCGTTTTAGCCGTGACCGTCGCCATCCTGCCGGGGTTCGAAGCGATCCCTTGGTTCATTCATCTTCCGCTGGTCATCGCCGCCGGCATTTTAGGCGGGTTCTTATGGGGGGCGATACCCGGCGCGTTAAAAGCGTACACTGGCGCGCATGAGGTGATCGTCACCATCATGCTCAACTATATCGCCGTCCTGTTGGTGGACTGGATTATCAAATCGCGTAATCCGCTGCTGCTGCTGGACGTGAATGCTAGCACCCCGCGCACCCCTTTCATTCCGGACTCGGCGCGGCTGCCGCGGATGGATGCAATCCCCCCGTGGCTAATCGTGGCTGCGGGCATTGTCACCGCAGTCTACTTGCTGTACACGCATCGCCAGCAAATTGCCCGAAGTTGGCGCGCCGTGGTACGCCCGATTGTGACCGGTTTGACCGTGATCCTTCTGGGAATGTTCCTGTGGTGGATCACTGTTGGCGGCGCGCTGCACATCGGCTTCCTGATCATGCTGGTAGCAGTGTGGGTCGTAGACTGGTATCTAAACCGGACGACGCTCGGCTTTGAATTACAGACGGTTGGCACCAATTCCGACGCCGCTAGATATTCAGGCATGAACGTGAGGCGGAATATTGTGCTGGCGATGGCGCTCAGCGGCGCGATAGCTGGCTTGGCGGGAACCATCGAAATCACCGGCGTGCAGTACAACATGCAGCCTGCGTTCTTCGCCGGTTTAGGCTTTGACGCGATTGCGGTCGCGCTGCTGGCGCGCAGCAACCCCCGCAGCATGATCGCCTCCGGCTTGCTGTGGGGCGCGCTGCTGGCCGGCGCTGGCTTGATGCAAGTACGCGCCAATATCTCAATTGACCTCGTAAAAATTATTCAGGCGCTGATCATCATGTTCGTTGCCGCTGATGCCATCATTCGCTATCTCTGGCGAATACCGGCCTCGGCTGAAAAGACGGCCGGCGTATTCATCAAGGGCTGGGGGAGCTGATCCATGGCCGCTGCGACACCTACTTACAATACGGCTGCTGCCGCGCCGCGCTTCCGAATCAAGATTACCCGCATTGGCATCTTTTCGGTGTTATTTTTGGCCTTTGGCGCATGGCTGGTTCTGGGCGGCATTAACGCTATCGCGCCGGATGCCGTCACTATGCTCACCTTCGGCACAGATTTGCCACGCTTGCCTGTCCCCACACAAGCCTATGCGATCATCGCCGGCATTTTTTATGCGGTGACCGGCGTACTGGGGCTGGCTGTTCCCAACGGTAAACTGAAAACCATACTGCTGTTTATCGGCGGTCTATTGATCATCCCCACGGTCTTGATCATCGCGGCGGCCAACAACAGCACCAACGTCACCACCATGCTCAGCGTCAGCATCCGTCTGGCAACGCCAATTGTGCTGGGCGCGCTGGCAGGCATCTGGTGCGAGCGCAGCGGTGTGTCCAACATCGCCATCGAAGGCATGATGCTAACCGGCGCATGCCTCGGTTTTGTGGTCTTTGCGCAGTTGGCCGGCTCGATGGCAACGGGGCAGGCGCAAATCATAGGCTTGATCGTTGCCGTCACCGCGGGCGGTGCTATGTCGCTGCTGTTAGCGTGGCTATCTATTACTTTCAAGACCAATCAAATCGTCGCGGGTACGGTGATCAACATTCTGGCGGTGGGCTTGACCAGCTACATTCGCCGCGAAGTGCTGTTCTCGTCAGAGGCAGGCCGCGAGACGCTGCAATCCATTCCGATCCCGATCCTCTCGAAAATTCCAGTATTGGGCGAAGTCCTTTTCGATGGCCGCCCCATCTTTTACAGCATGTTCATCCTGTTGATCGTGACCCATGTGATGCTCTATTTCACCCGCTGGGGCTTACGCACCCGCGCAGTGGGCGAAAACCCGCGCGCTGCCGATACGTTGGGCGTGAACGTGATCCGCAACCGCTGGATCAACGTATTCATCGGCGGCCTGATCGCCGGGCTGGCAGGGGCATGGTTCTCGCTGGAAACCACCGGCAGCTTTGACGATAACATGACCAGCGGGCGCGGGTTCATCGCGCTGGCGGCCATGATCTTCGGCAAATGGACGCCGATTGGCTCGTTTGCTGGTGGGGTGCTGTTCGGGTTCTCCGATGCGCTGGGACAGCGTTTCCAATTCTTAGGCGTGCCAATTCCGCCGCAGTTCTTGCAGATGGTGCCATACATCATCACGATCATTGTACTGGCCGGTCTGGTCGGCAAAGCGCAGTCGCCAAAAGCGAATGGCATTCCCTATGAGAAAGAGGGGAAGTGACGCAGCTGCACTTAAAGCTTAAAAAAGTTAAAAGAAGTGCTAAGTAAGGGCAAGGCACACACCTTGCCCTACAAAAGCCGATGTCCGCCCCTATCATCGGGAAATCGTCGGAATCACATACCCCTTGAACCTCGCCGCATTTTTGCGGCCTCTGCTAGAATAGCCGCCATGCGCTGTAAATCTATCCCCGCTCTCTCGCTTGTTTTGCTGCTGCTTTGTCTGACGATGGGCGCATTGTCTGCTCAGGACGAAGCCAGCGATCTTTTTGCGCGCGTCAATAATCTGCGGGCTTCGGTTGGCCGTGCCAGTTACAGCTATAACGCGGCGCTGGCGGCAGCGGCGCAAAATCAAGCTCAGTGGATGCTGGAAACGGGCAGCGTCAGCCACACCCGTCCGGATGGCTCTGGCCCCCGCACCCGCGCGCTGAACGCGGGTTATCCTTCCACCATGGTTGGTGAAAATATCTATATCGGCGGTATGGCTAGCGCCGATTCTGCGTGGACGTTCTGGGTCAATTCTGGCGTTCATTATGCGGGCATGGTCAATGCCAGCTTCACTGAAATGGGTGTTGGCGTGGCACATGGCGCCAATGGCGCGGCGTATGTGCTGGTATTCGGTAATTCCGGAGGCCCACCACCCCCGCCGCCTTCCAGCTCAGGTGCAGCCGCCGTAGCAGCGGCAGCAGATGCCCCGGCGCAGCAAGGCCCGCCTGTCTATTTCGCAGGCGTAGACGGCAGCGGTAACTTGATGCATATGGTGCAGGCTGGCGATACGCTCGGCGATATCGCCCTGATTTACGGCTACACCTGGGATGATCTGCCGCGCTTGATGGCACTCAATAATCTCGCTGATGTCCGCGATCTGGATATCGGCTCGATCTTTCTAGTGCCTTCTCACGCTGGCACTTACACGCCCTCTCCCGGCGGCCCCTCAGAAACGCCGCCGCCACCCACCAGCCCGCCAAATACGCCAACACCCATTCCGCCCTCGATCACGCCATATGTGGCCTTTCGCCCGGTTTCCAATCCGGCAACCCTGGTTGTCACCCCGCTGGACGCGCTAACGCAGGCCGCCAGCCTCAGCCCAACGCCCTCGCCAACGCGGGGAAATATCGCTACCGCCGCCGCTGTGCCTACTGAACTAGCGGTGGCTATGGCCGTCACGCCAACAATTGGCGCTGGCGCCAGCCCGTCGCCCGCTGGTACTGAAATCGCGCAGCTGCCGGAGCTAGAACCGGCCGTACAACCTGCCAGCGGTGGCGGCGCGCCGCCCAATACCTGGCTGATTGTCGCCATTGTGGTGCAGGCTGGCGTAGTGCTGGCCGCTGGTTTTGAATTTATACGCCGCGCCGGGAAACGGCGGCGCTAGAAGGGTGAAGCGATGCCGCGTCACAGCCCCGGAGATTATGTAAGAGCCTTTGTCGTCAGTCTCAAAATGACGATGCGCGGTGAAAAACCCGAATCGCTGCAAGCCGAAGCTGATCACGCGCCTCTGTTCGGCTGGTTTCGCCAAACGGTGGTGCTAACTACCGCTGCCGAAAACGCCGCCAGCACCGCAGCCCTTGACCTACAAACCATCATACTGCGCCTCGATTCACGTGATACCTCGCTCAAAATGGTGCTGGATGGGGTGCGCTTTCACGCCGCGCAGGAATACCCCATGTTGATACGCCAGCGCTCCAAGTATGCGATTCTGGCTGTTCAGGCGACTAATCTAAATGATCGTTATGCGCTCGTCCGTTTCATTGAATCGCAGCAGCTTTCTGATGCCCTGCGCCAGCCGTTACAGGCGCTTTCGCATCACCTCGAACAATTGCCGAAAACGTGATAGCCCCAACCATTGAGAAATCTTCACAATTTTTTTATGTTTCTTATATAGCGTTATGCCAAACTTATGCTAGCATGAAATTAGGGTAGTTTATTGCTACCTCAAAGTGATCACGATTTCATTTCAGGAGAGTTATCATCATGATGTACATGCCCCGTGAAGAGGGTCAAGGTTTGGTTGAGTACGCGCTCATCCTCGTCTTGGTCGCCGTCGTCGTAATCGTCATTCTGGCGCTGCTTGGCCCGGCCATCGGCAACATTTTCTCGAACATCGTCAACGCCCTCTAATTCAGAGCGAAGACCCAAAAAACGCCCCGTTTCTTTCGAAACGGGGCGTTTTTGATTCTCGGTGGTGTTACAGCGCCTGATCAGGTTAGAGTAGGTCAAAGGCGCTATCCATCTAAAACTCAAGTTGTATAATCACCGAACAATCTGTACGAAAGGAAAACCATTTTGTTGACCGGATTACCCGCCAATATTTATGAATTCATGGAATGGCCGTGGGAAAAAATTGAGCCATATCTCCACGAACTGGGTGAACGCCCACTGACCGCCGAAAACAGTGTCGAATGGCTTAAGGATTGGGCGCAGATCGGGGATATGATCAGCGAAACCTACTCGCGCCTGAGCGTTGCCACCACGCTGGATACCACCGATACCGCCGCCGAAGAAAAATACAACATCTTCATCGAAACGATCATGCCCCCGGCGATGATCGCCAGCCAGCGGCTGAAAGAAAAGCTGCTTGCTTCCGGCCTGAAGCCTGAAGGCTACGAAATTCCCCTGCGCGATATGCAGGCCGATGCCGAAATTTTCCGTGACGAAAACGTGCCGCTGATCACCGAAGAACAAAAACTTCAGCAGGAATACGACAAAGTGGCTGGCGCGCAAACGGTACAGTGGCGCGGCGAAGAGAAAACCCTCTCGCAACTGCTGCCCTTCCGGTTGGATCAGGATCGCTCCGTGCGCGAAGACGCATGGCGCGCCGCGATGGAACGCACCCTGCAAGATCGCGCCGCCTTGAATGAACTCTGGACGCGCTTTCTGAAGCTGCGCCTGCAAATGGCGAAGAATGCGGGTATGGATTTCCGCGCCATGAAATGGAAGGAACGCCATCGCTTCGACTATACGCCAGAAGATTGCTACAGCTTCCACAAGGCCATCGAAGAAGCCGTTGTCCCTGCTGCCGCGCGTATCTACGATAAACGCCGCCAGATGCTGGGTGTAGACTCTCTCCGCCCCTGGGACAGCGAACATCAGATTCATGTAGACCCCTCCGGCAAGCCCGCCTTGAAACCGTTTGAAAATGTCAGCCAGTTGATCAGTACCAGCAGCGGTATCTTCCATAAAGTAGATGACCAGCTTGGCGATTACTACGACATCATGATGGAAGAGCGACTGCTCGATCTCGACAATCGCAAGGGCAAAGCGCCCGGCGGCTACTGCACCGGATTCGATACCAGCGAGCGCCCCTTCATCTTCCAGAACGCTGTCGGCATTCATGATGACGTGCAAACCCTGCTCCATGAAGGCGGCCATGCCTTCCATGCCTTTGAAATGTACCAGACGCTGCCAGCCTATCGCCGCACCATGCCGCCGTTAGAATTTTGCGAAGTTGCCTCAATGAGCATGGAACTGCTGGCCGCGCCCTATCTGGCAGAAAGCGAAGGCGGTTTCTATTCCGCCACCGATACCGCCCGCGCTCGCATTGAGCATCTCGAAGGCGTGATCACTTTCTGGCCGTATATGGCCGTAGTAGATGCCTTCCAACAATGGGTGTATACCAACCCCGAAGCCGCGCTGAACCCCGATAACTGCGATCAGGAATGGTCGCGCCAGTGGGATCGCTTCATGGTTGGCATTGATTATTCAGGGCTGGATGATATCAAGGCCACTGGCTGGCATCGCAAGCTGCATATCTTCCAGATTCCGTTCTATTACGTGGAATACGGCATCGCCCAGTTGGGCGCGGTGCAGGTTTATGGCAACGCCCTGAAAGATCAGGCAAATGCTATCGCCAACTACCGCAAGGCGATGGCGCTGGGCGGTACGGCTGGCCTGCCCGATTTGTTCGCCGCTGCCGGGGCAAAATTCGCGCTGGATACCCCCACGCTGTCAAGCGCCGTCTCGCTGGTTGAGGGCGTGATCCACGAACTCGAACCGGCCATGGGCTAAATGCTTGCGGGACCCTTCATCTGCTGTGCAGCAGGTGAAGGGTCCCGCCAACGTGAAATTCCGCCTTCCCTTCCTATAGGATTGAATCAACCACAATAAGCCACATGGCTGTTTTTGCGCTCGCCTCACACGGCCTATAATAGCTTAGGTTCTACAGCGCCCAATCATCGGTCACCCATAGCCGCAGCGCACACTTCCTGACCGGCAGTTTGTCGTCATCACTGCTATGCTGTTATACAACCCCGGCCTCTTTCGGAGGCCAATTTACCTATCACGCAAAGGAAAATTCCAATGCTGAAACGTATCGCCCTCTTGTTCCTCTTATGCTCGATCATCACTCCCTTCGCCGCAAATGCTCAGGATGTTGAGCCGCATGTTCAGGCCGCAATTAGCGATCTGTCATCACGACTGGGCGTTCCCTTAACGTCTAACGACATCAGCCGCTGGACGTTTGCCGAAAATCGCTATCCAGACTCGTCCTATGGCTGCCCCACCGCCCCCGACGCACCCTATACGCCCGGCAGTTTTACCGCCTATCAGGTCACGCTGATTCATCAAGCTATCGCCTATGATTACCGCGTCGCCAGTGATCTCTCATGGATATTCCTCTGCGGTGAAGCGGCGCCGGTTCAGCCAACCGTTGACGCCAGCCTGACCCCCATTCTGCCCACCTTCACGCCGGTGATACAGCCGACCACAGACCCGTCTATCGCTTGCCCTGCGGGCTACCCCGGCTATCTCATGCCGCGCCTGCAAATTGGAGGGCAGGGGCAGGTTCCAGTGGGCAGCACCCCGAATCGCCTGCGCGAAACCCCCTCGCTAACTGGCGCCCAGATCGGCCTTCTTGGCTCTGGCGCTGCCTTTACCATCATCGGCGGTCCCGCCTGTGCCGATGGCATCGTCTGGTGGCAGGTCGCTATCAACGATCAAACCGGCTGGACCGCCGAAGGTCAGCTGCCAGACACCTACTATGTAGAACCGGCTAGTGTTGTGCCAACAGCCACCGCATCCATTTTGCCCACTTTCACGCCCGTCGCTGAACAGCCCACACCCGCGCCGGAGCCGCTGCTGCTGGATGTACTGCCAGCGCTGGCCGGGCAGCTTGGCGGCAGTCTCCAGTTTTATGCTTATCAGGATGGCGCTGCCGTCGCAAACTACAGCGTCCCGATCCCTAATCCGAATCAGAGCGATGCTTTCGTTACCCACATCGAATTTGCACCCGACGGCCTCTCCGCCACCTTCGCCGTACTCAGCTATATTCCTGACGGCGGGCCGGTGATCAATATCTACCGCGCCTCGCTCGAAACCTCGCTGGTGGAGCAGATCGCCGCTGATACCTATCTCGCTATGCCCTTTGACTACGATGCCGGCGGCCAGAATATCATCTACGCCGCGCGCGATGAAGCCAATCCCTACACCGACGGTTCCGAAACGACAGGCCCCGGCGGCGAAAATATCATCTTTTATGCGCTGCCAGTAGATGCGAGCGCGCCGCCTCAAGAGATCGGGCGGGCGATATTCGGCGTGGGCTGCGGCGGCGGCAGCCCATATCCCGGAACATCTGCGCTGTGGAATGAATCCGGCTATGGCACCCGCCCGCTGATGCTGGAAACCACGCCTTATGGCCTCGTTTACAGCACCAACTGCACCGGCAGCGGCGCCGCGCTGCTCGATCTAGAGTCCGGCGAAAGCGCCGAACTGGGCGGCTATTTAGCTAATCTCAGCGTGTCAAGTGATGGTCAGCAGGTGCTGGGCGTACAGGAAGAGGGCGGCGACCCGAATACTGGTGTGCTCACGCTGATCGATCTGGAATCTGGAGAGATCAGCGAACTCGACACGTCGGCGATCCCCGACGTGACCGCCTTCGCCGCCGATGGCAGCGGCACCTTCTATTACAGTTCCCGCGCTGTATCCCGCGTCATTGATGCCTCCGATGTGCCAGCGCTAACGGCAATGCAGCTAGGCGAAATTGATGCGAACACGGTATCTATTTACCATATTGACGGTGAAGCCGAACAGCTGGTTTATCAGGGCGATGCCTACGGTCTGGGGCGGCTGTTGACCTCGGCCGCCGGAGAGCTGTTCTTCAGCCTCATTCCCAATGGCGATAACTGGGTGCAGGCGGTACGCGATGGCATAGAGACCGATCAGCCCTTCGCTCAGGTCATCCGCACATACTTCCCGATTGAGCTGCTGGTGATAGACGCCTCCGGTGATGCCATCTCTCTGGTATCCGGTTTAGAGCAGGCAGCCATCAATCCGATGGCATTAGGCAGCGCCGCAGGGTAGTACATACCCCGCCACCCTTCCGTTTAACTACCCCCTCTCTCCGCTTGCGTGGGAGAGGGGGTAGGGGCGAGGGTTGCCTACCTCACGCTAAGTTTGAACGATGGCATCGAACTTACCCCTAACTGGCGCAGGGACCCCCATCATCCCGCCCCCTAACAGAAATTTGCAATCTCTCGCCCCATTCTTCTACTATAATGCTTCACAACGATTCACCCGCCCATCGTGTAGGTAGTGGAGAGAGGCTTGTAAATCTCATGTGCTCGCCGGAAATTGCTAAAGTCGTTTCTGAACGCATTGCCCGTGAAGGGCGGCCCCAATTGTCCCGCCGTAATCTGCTCAAGGCTGGCAGCGCCAGCGCCCTTGGCCTGGCCTTTGCCTCATTTGCCGCGCCCGCCCGCCGCGCCGCCGCTCAAGGAGAGGCCGGCTTTGAAGTCATTGATCTCTCGCACGTATTCGGCCCGGATATGCCAGTTTACACCCTTGGTGAAGAGCCGACCCGCGAAACCTACCTGTCGGTTGAGGAAAACGGCTATTTCATTCAGTATTGGACCTTCTACGAGCATGTTGGCACCCACTGCGATTTCCCCGCGCACTTCATCGCTGACGGCGAAACCGTAGATAACTTCGGTGCCGGGCAGCTCGTTTCCCGCGCAGTCGTCATCAATATCGCCGCCAAAGCCGCCGAAAATGCCGATGCTATGCTGGAAGTTGCAGACATTGAAGCGTGGGAAGCCGAACACGGCGAAATTCCCACCGGCGCTGTTGTGTTCATGAACAGCGGTTGGGCTTCCCGCTGGCCGAACGAAGATTTCCGTAATGCCGATGCCGAAGGCGGGCAGCACTACCCCGGTTTCAGCGGTGAAGCCGTCACCTGGCTGCTCGAAAATCGCGGCATCAACGGCATCGGAGTAGATACCCTTAGCCTCGATCCCGGCAATTCTGCCACCTTTGACGCGCATTATGCGGTCTGCGGAAACGGCATTTACGGCGTGGAAAACACCGCCAATCTGGACGCGCTGGAAGGCGCAGACAATGCCATCGTGATCATCGGCATTCCCCGTTGGGAAGGCAGCGGCGGCGGCCCCACCCGTGTGCTGGCGCTGGTTGGCGCGTAAAGCATCAATCCCCGAATTGACCGGGCGGCTCATCCCACGAGCCGCCTTTTTTCTGCCCGATTACGCCCCCTATTTCCTTGAACGCCCTTTCCCTTAAAGAGTGTTTTTTTAATGCCCTGTTTTTGATCCCCGCGCCTGCGGTGCTGATCAGTAGGGACAAAGCATGCCTTGTCCGCCATGTGAACTTATCATCTCCCCCATGTAATTAAGGGGTGAGGTTTGCCCTCCCACGTGGCATAATAAGCGGCATTGTTGTCATAAAATGAGGGTAGAGCTATGGCAGACGCTCACGGCATACTGGTCTTGATCCGTCATGGGCAGTCACAATGGAATCTTGAGAATCGTTTTACCGGTTGGGTAGATGTTCCGCTGTCGCCGCTTGGAATCGAAGAAGCCACCCACGCCGGCGAAATTCTGAAAAGCTATGGCTATAAGTTTGATTATGGCTTCGCTTCGGCGCTCATCCGTGCTCAAGAAACCCTACGGATCATCCTTGAGGTGACCGGGCAAACCGATCTGTCTATCGAATATGATCAGGCGCTGAACGAGCGCATGTATGGCGATCTTCAAGGGTTGAACAAGGCCGAAACCGCGAAGAAATTTGGCGACGAACAGGTTCATATCTGGCGGCGTTCGTATGATGTTCCCCCGCCCAACGGGGAAAGCCTGAAGATGACCGGCGAGCGGGTGCTGCCCTACTACCACGCCAACATTCTGCCGCGCGTGCTGGCCGGCGAAAAAATTATCGTGGCCGCGCATGGCAACAGCCTGCGCTCGCTGGTAAAAGAGCTGGATCAGCTCACGGATGCGCAGATTCTCGAAGTGAACATCCCTACGGGTGTGCCGCTGCTCTATGTGTTCGACACTGCCGGAAACGTGCTGGAACATGGTTATCTGGAAACCGTGAAGGGCGACTAATCCCGCTGCAAGCAAACGGGGCAGGCGCGCATAGGCCTGCCCAACCGCCCTTTCCCCTAAATAGACATCGGCACGTCTAGCCGCAGCCATGTCCGCCCGATGCGAAACAGGCTGCCCGGCCGGATGTTGATCCGTCCGCGAATACCCCGCTTTTCGCGTTCAATATAGGTTCCGTTGCGGCTGTTCAAATCTTCCAGCCAGAACGATAGCAGAAAAGGCTCGCTCACCGCCTCGCTGGCAGTGATCATCTCCACGGTGCAGCCTAGTTTGGCGTGCAGCCGCGAAACTTGATTATCAAAGGGGAGAAAAATATCGCATCCGTCGCGGCGGCCAATCGAAAGTATTAATTCATCACCCGGCTCCGGCTGTTCAAAACGCTGGGTTTTGCCGTCCAGCGGCCCGCTCATATACGTGACCGAAAGTTCTCTATTCATGGGTGTTCCGCGTAGGGATCATTCTCGCTAATGGCAGTTTGAAAGACGGGCATCCACGCTTATTATACTAATGGTTATCCTTCAGCGAAAATGTTCCCCCTCATACCGCCTCCGGCATTACCGAAGGCGCATCCTCTATCGCCTCCATCAGGTTATCGCCGCGCTTGCCGCCCGCCGTCCCCCGGCTGATCACCACCACTGCCGCGATGATGATGCTTCCGGCAATCACGATCCGCAGTGTCAGCGGTTCATCCAGAATCACCGCCCCCAGCAGCACCGCGATCACCGGGTTCACGTAGGCATAAGTCGCCACCAGCGCCGGGCTAACGTTACGCATCAGCCATGTGAACGCCGTGAACGCGATGATCGAAGCGAAGATCATCAGGTAGAACATCGCCACCAGCGAGCGCGTAGAAATCGCGTCAAAATCCAACCGCGCGAAATCGCCGGTGAAGGCCGCCAGCCCGAATTGAAGCAGCCCGCCGCATAAAAGCTGCATCCCCGTCGAAAGCATCGTGTTTGCCGGCAAATCGGCACTCCGCGCATACAGCGATCCCAGCGACCAGAACAGCGCCGCAATCACCACCGCGATCATTCCCAGCAGCACCAGCCCCTCGCCATTCAGCGCCCCGTTCAAATCCACCAGCAGAACAATACCTAGTGATCCCATCACCAGCCCGAGCACCGTCATCCGGTTCGGGCGAATAGTGCCGTTCAGTGTAGTCACGATCACCATCCACATCGGCGTGGTTGCAATCAGCAGCGCGATCATGCCCGTTGGCACATCTACCAGTTCTGCCAGCACAATCAACCCGTTGTTGAACAGAAACAGCAGGCCGCCAGCGATCAACGCCGCGCGCCACTGCCGCCAACCCGGAAGCGTCGCCCCGCGCAGCAGCGTCCAGCCAATCAAGATGATGCCCGCCAGCGAGAAGCGGAATCCGGTCATCAAAAACGGGGGAATCGTCTCAATGGCAATGCTGATGCCCAGATAGCTCGAACCCCAGATGATATAAACGCAGGCGAAGGCCAGTATCACTACCCAGTGGCGCGGCGCAGTAGCAGCAGGCATTAGATGTGAACCTCACAAAAAGGCGGGCGTTGGCTTCCAATACAGAAGGGCGCATGTCATCATGCACCCTTTAAGACCATTGTACCGATCTTGCCCGCTGGCGGTTATGTCCATCTAGGCCAAACAGCCGCCGGTAACACGGGCTGTTTAACCGCCGTTCTCACGTTAAACTATAAGGATGCGCACCCTCTATCTCGTCCCCACGCCAATTGGCAACCTTGAAGATATTACCCTGCGGGCGCTGCGGATACTGCGCGAAGTGGCGCTGATCGCCGCCGAAGACACGCGCACTTCACGGGTCTTACTCCAGCATTTCGGCATCACCACCCCATTAACCAGCTATCACGAACACAACAAACTCACCAAACTAGATGTCATTTTCAATGCCTTAGAAAGTGGCGATGTAGCGCTCATTTCTGATGCTGGCACACCTGGCATCAGCGATCCCGGTTACGAATTGATCCACGCGGCAGTTATGCGTGGCGTCATTGTTACACCGCTGCCCGGCGCAAATGCCGCCCTGACCGCCTTGATCGGTTCTGGCTTGAATACCGAAACTTTCATCTTCGTCGGTTTCCCCCCAAAGAAGCAGAAAGCCCGCCGCGAACTACTGGAGCGCCTCGCCCATGTGCCGCGTACCCTGATCTTCTATGAAAGCCCGAATCGCTTGACCGATCTGCTGGCCGATATTCAAGTTGTATTAGCAAACCGCCCTATCGTGGTAGCCCGTGAACTGACCAAAATTTATGAGGAATTTCAGCGGGGAACCGCCGCCGATCTGCTGGCGCACTATACTGCGCATCCCCCGCGTGGCGAAATCGTCGTGCTAATTGACGGCTCGCCGCCTCAATCGCCGGTGATTTGGGGCGATAACGCTGTGATCGAGGCGCTCGGCGAACGGTTAAATTCTGGCGACTCTTTACGCGACGCCGCGAAAGCCATTGCCGCCGTCTCAGGCCGTGATCGCAAAGCGGTCTACGAGATGGGGCTTACTATTAAGTCCGCTTCCAAATAGCCCGACTGGCCGTCGTTGATGAACTTCTTAACGGTGATAATGACTGGATAGCCAATAACAGCGTCTGGTAAACCTATGTCTGCTTTCATGCTTCGCTTTGATCAGTTGGATAAGCGCATCACCATATGGATGGCGCGAAACGGTATTTTGATACTGCGCATCAGCGTCGGCATCGTGTTCCTGTGGTTCGGGGCGCTCAAATTCTTCCCGTCGATCAATCAAGCTGACGAGATCGCGGCGCGTACAATCACGGCGCTCACAGGGGGGCTGTTAAAGCCAAACATCTCGGTTCCTTTGCTGACAATCTGGGAATGCTTGATCGGTCTAGGATTACTTTCGGGGCTGTTCCTTCGCGCCACAATTTTTCTGCTCTTTTTACAAATGGCTGGCACTTTTATGCCGCTTTTCCTGTTTCCCGGCGAAACATGGATCATCTTTCCCATCGCGCCAACGTTGGAAGGCCAGTACATCATCAAAAACGTCGTGCTGATCAGCGCAGCAATGGTTATCGGGGCAACGGTGCGCGGCGGGCGCTTAACTGCTAAGCCTGTGTCAGAAGTAGTGGCGACAGGCGAAAATGTGTGATGCTGCTGCGGAATCCCCTTTCAGCAGATCTCACCCTAGCATTTCATTCCTCGTCCTGTAGAATACGTTCTCACTCTGGCAGAAATGATTCTTGCAGGCGTTTTCACGACTGCTGAAACTGAGATAAACGAGGGTTTTGTTCGATGGCATCTTATCACGGGCCAAAAGCAAGAGTTCAGCGTCGCTTCGGTGAGGTGCTGATTCCGCGCGCCAAGTATCAACGCATCCTTGAGAAGCGCGGTTATCCCCCCGGCGATCACGGCAAGGAAAAATCCTTCCGCAGTGGCCGCCGCAGTGACTATGGCATGCAGCTGACCGAAAAGCAGAAGCTGGCCTATATCTATAATATTCGCGAATCGCAAATGCGCAGTTACTTCCTGCGTGCGCGCCGTCAGCCCGGTAACACCGGCGAAAACATGATGCGCCTGCTGGAACGCCGCTTAGACAATCTGGTCTATCGCGCTGGCTTTGCCGCCACCATCTGGGCAGCGCGCCAGTTGGTCAGCCACGGTCATATCACCGTGAATGGCGAAAAAGTAGACCTGCCTTCATTTCAGGTCAATCCCGGAATGACACTTGGCCTGAGCGAGAAGATGCGTAAGAATGTTCATGTCGTCGAAAGCGTGGAAAGTCAGGTCTATAACCTTTCTTACCTCAGCGTAGATAAGAACAGCCTCAGCGCGACCTTCACCTCAATGCCCGAACGCGCCGAAATTCCCGTGCCGGTCACTGAACAGCTGATCATCGAGTTCTACAACCGTCTGGCCTAAGCCGGAAATGCTATGAATAATGAACGGGATGCAATCTTGCATCCCGTTTTGTTTTCTCACTCCCCGTCGCGTTCCCGCGCAGACTGTTCTTCGTAGAAACGTTCCCACTCGCTCATAAAAGCATCTCCGGCCGGCGCTTTCATGACCACATCCGGCCCGCGCGCCGCTAGTTCCGGAACCTTGGCCTGCGGCAAATCTTCCATCACCTTACGCACGAAGAACACCATTTCATTGGCCTGATAAGCGGCGTTGAAACGCTGGCTGATCCAGCTCAGCAGAAATAGCGCCGCGATCAGCGTGATGACGATCGGGCGGCCCCACGGCATATAGGCCACAATCGAAGCGATGAACAGCGGCAGCAGCAGCGCTGTCGCCAGCGCCACGGGAGTCATACGCGCATTCAGCCGCAGCAGCGTGATCGTTCCGCTGTTTTCGCCCACCGCCGAAAATCGGCCCTCTAAGATCGCCGCAGAGCCAGTGCGCCGCCGCCTCTCGCCCCAAAATACGCGGGTATCGCTGGTCAGGCGGAAACCGTTCTCTAGCGGCTGTACATAATAGCGCCGGCCTTCTTGAAACAGATCGCGATGGTGCAGGCGCTGTGTGCTAGGGCGCGCCGCTGTCGCCAATGTTTGCAGGCATTCCTGTGGGGCTGCGCCAACCAACACGGTTACGGGCGGGTAAACCTGCCACAGCGCGCGGGCGAAAAATGCCTGAACTCCACCGCCGGCTTTCGCCACATTTTGAGATGGGGTCATTGGAGAAGTCGGCTAATCACGCTTAGGTTTCTGGCGGCGAGCAACCGTGGTTCGCCCTATATAAGCGGCGACGCCAAGCGCAAAACCGATGGCGGAAAGCATACCCACCGCCGGAGGAATCCAGCGCAGGTCTTCCTGTATTGGCGGTAGTTCAGGCGGCGTCTCAGCAGGCATCAGCCGCAAGATCAGATATTTATCGGTAATTTGGGTCAGCGCGCGTTCGCTCACGGCGTTTCGCCCACGCAGCGCCTGCATTGGGCTGTAAAGCGAGTCGTAAATATAAGAGCCTGTGCCGTGAAACAGCCGCAGCGCCATCAATATTTCGCCGGCCTGTGTCACCCGTTCAGCCCGCGCCCCGATCACCCGCCCGCCGCGCTGCACCGTCACCGATGGGCTTGCCAGCACATTTTGAACCCAATGTGGGCTTTCCCCTAACGTTGACAATACATACAGCTTGCGCCCGTGAAAGCGGTATTCCATCGCTGAAAAGCGGGGCTTGCCTGTATTTCTGTCTTTGTGGGTGAGCACCAGCACCAGAATTGCGTTCATGGCCTCGCCCAGACCTAAGCGATACACCAGCAAAGGCAGACGCGCAACGAAACGCGCCATCGAAGAAGGTTCCGGCGTATTCATTCCACTCATCATAAAGCCGTCTGTACGATGTTTGTCAGCAATCATTATCTGACACAGTATAGCGCGAAGTCAGCGCGATTGAGCAATATGACTGGGAAGCTATTCCTTCAAAGGATAGGCACAGCCGGTTGACTGTGCCCATCTTTGCGAACAGGGCGTTCGCTGAAACATTATGAACGGAGAGAAACGCTTAACGTGTGTGCTGTTTGACGAGTTCTCCCGTTTCCTCAATTTCAGATGCTTGTAAATATTCCCCTATTTGTAATGCCCAACTTTGGATGGCATCCCAATCGCGAAAATCGCCCATTTCTACGCGCACCAGCTTAGAGATCGCGCGTTCCGCAAAGTTGAGATCAGCAGGATCGAGCTTGCCAGAAAAGAGCGCTACCCCACGCGGCTGAATCTGGTCAATATATTCGCGAATATCGTCCGGAACGGCGGTGGCATTCTTCGGAAATAAGCTACTGCCTTCCCCTAGCGGCCCGCTGGCGAACACCCACACCGGCTTACGACTGAGTTGATCTTTGTAGCGGCGCAAGAAACCGATCGCTTCATTTTGCCAGTGTCCGGTATAAATGGCGCTGCCCACAATGACTGCATCATAGGGTTTCAGCCCCAACACGATGGCCGCATCTTTGACATCTACCTCAAATTCACCCATCTCACGTAGGGTTTCGGCCATGGCTTTGGCCATTTCAGCGGTAGCATTGTGCTTGGTTGAAAAGGCAATCAGTATCTTCTTCATAAGGGATGCATCCTGTTCTATATTCAAGTTTTAAGGGGGGGCTGGCGCGGGGCGGTTGTACAGGGTCATTTGCTAAAGAAACCTTGTGTACCCCGTCATCATTCCCTTAACTTCATTATAGTGCCTTTTTTCACAAACGAGCTGTCGGGGGGCGCGAGTCATGACAAAGATCATAGGTGATTCGGTGATGGTGTATGGAAGGGCTATCGCCGTAGGTAGGGGGAACCCTGCGGGCGCCATATGCAGCGCCCGCCTTCGGGAAAATAGGATATGTTATTTTCTCGTATTTCGAACTATGCCCTTTCAGCCAAAGGGGGATAGAGAGAGGGGTCGCCCCTACTGGCTGAGAATCCAATCAATGGTTTTCGTGGCGAGGCGATCCAACGCCTGCACGCTGAGGGCGATATGTTCCTCTTTGGTGTCTTCAATCTTGTTATGAGAGATGCCGCGCAAACTTTGCACGAACATCATCACGGTGGGCACGCCGGCGCGCTGCATTTCCGGGGCATCGTGCAGGGGGCCGCTGGGCAGGCGATGAGAAACGCCCACCGTCTCCATAATCGCCTGATCGCAAAGATCAATTAGGTGCGGATCGAAGGGGATCGGCTGAATTTGCCAGATGCGATTCCATTCCACCTCACACTTTTCTTCAGCGGCAAAACGCTGGCTGGCTTCAACCGCCTCTTGCAGCATGGCCGCCAGCTCGCCGGCATCCATATTGCGCTGATCGAGCGTGATATCACATTCGCCCACAACCGCCGTCACGATGCCGGGGCGGGTGACCACGCTGCCAACGGTGCAAACGCCATGATGGCGCACAGCAATCGGGCGAATTTCCAGACCTAGTTTAGCGGCGGCGGCAAAAGCATCTTTACGCTTGTCCATTGGCGTGCTGCCAGCATGCGCAGCCTGCCCGATGAAGCGAATGGCGTGGCGCTCTACCCCGTAAGTGCCGATCACCGCGCCAAGGGGAAGATCCATGCTTTCCAGCACCGGCCCCTGCTCAATGTGCAGTTCCAGATAGGCTTTGGCGTTCTTCAACTGGCTGTGCGCCCCCTTCATGGTGTCAAGATGCACGTTGAAATTCGCCAACGCTGTTGGCAGGGGGATGCCGTCCTTGTCTTTCAGATGGGCGATCTCTTTCTGCGGATCGAGCGTGCCCGAACAGGCGCTAGAGCCAACCAAACTGCGCCCGAAACGCGCGCCTTCCTCATCGGCCCAATCCACCAGCCGAACGGTGACCGGGGGCGTGCCTTCAGAAGCGATGCGCCGCAGCACTTCCAGCCCGGCCAGCACGTTCAGGCAGCCATCCAGCCAGCCGCCATTGGGCACGCTGTCCATATGACCACCGATCAGCAGTTCTTTTTCAGACGCGCCTTTGAGGGTGGCCCAATCGTTGCCCGCCGGATCGCGTTCCAGCGTGACGGGAAGATTGCTGAGCTTCTCGTGCAGCCAATCGCGGGCGGTGGCCCAAGTGTCGGTCCAGGCGACGCGCTGAGCGCCATCATCATCGCCGGTGATAGCGCGCAGTTCTTTTAGTTCGTCAATTGTACGCTGCGGGTTCAACATGATCTGAAATCCTCTACTCAAAAAGCGGCAGAAGCCCGCCGCACGGGTAACTTTTAAGCAGAATCATAGCAACGAACCCGAAGATGGCAACACAAGCGCGGCGCAATGGTCTGCATAAGCGCCTGAAAAGGGCGGCATTTTGCTACTGCCAACCATTCAAACACGGCAGAACTAGAAGAAGATGGGAGCATCAATCTCACAACCTCACCCCTCACCCCTTCAGCACTTGGAGGGAGGAAGCTAAACGCAGCTCAGCGGGGTGCGGTCAAGCGGTCTTTTTTTATTCTCTACCTCCCACATAAACTATATAACCAGATAAAAAGACACTATAATCAACATCATCGGATGATTGATTGCGCGATATTGATCATGCAAGAAGACCCCAAACAACTTATCCAGCGCGTTCTGAACGCCACTGAAAAGTTATTGAGCGAACGCTTTGGCGTGCTTACCCCTGTGCAATCCACACACCTAGCCACGGTCAAACGTTCCGCTGAACAGTTTGAGCTGCTGGTGACCTATGCCGACGACACCGCTTCGGCGAATGCCCGCAAGTTTCTGGCCTATGAAACCCGCGAAACGCTGGCCACCGTGCTTGGCTATACCGAGATGATGGGCGAAGGGCTGTTCGGCCTTTTGAACGCCGATCAGCTTCAGCAGGTTTACGCCATTCGCGCGCAAGGCAAAATGCTGCTGGTGTGGCTGGATGAGCTGCTCACTACCGTTTGAAAAATACCGGTTAGGCCAGCCTGAAAAGTTCCTATAGCAGTTCTCACTTGCGATTCGTACAATCCCCGCTTCTGAAAATTCCAGAGGTGCATGGTGGGCGGCGCAATTCTGAACGTGTTTACGGTTGTGCTTGGCAGCCTGATCGGGCTGCTGGTTGGCAATCGCCTCTCAAAACGTATTCAAGAGTCGGTTTTGATGGGATTGGGCTTAACCACGCTGGTCATTGGCTTCAGCAACGCGATGACCAGCGGCAATGTTATCATCCCGCTGATCAGCGTGATTGCCGGGGTGATTATTGGCGAGCTGCTGAATATTGAAGGCTCGCTGGAGCGCTTTGGCGGCTGGCTTCGAGATCGCTTTGCGAAGGGGGGCGAAACAGACGACAAAGCCGCTGACCGCGCCCGATTCATCAACGGATTCGTCACTGCCAGCCTGATTTTCTGCGTTGGCCCGCTTACGCTGGTCGGCTCCATTCAGGATGGCATGGGGCTGCCCGGCGGTTTTCAACAGATCGCCATTAAAAGCGCGCTGGATTTCTTCGCGGCGATGGCCTTTGCCACTACTTTAGGCATGGGCGTTTTGTTTAGCGCGGTCACCGTGCTGCTCTTTCAGAGCAGCCTTTCAATTATCGGCATGGTGGCGGGCAGCATCATGACCCAACCGATGATTAACGAGATGACCGCCGTTGGCGGCATCCTGATTTTAGGGATCGCGCTTCTTTTGCTGGATGTTAAGAAGGTGCGGGTGGCTAATTTTCTGCCTGCCCTGTTCATCGCCCCATTGATTGTGGCGGTGGCGACGGCGCTGGGCATCCCTATTTACCCGCTGTAGGGAAAATAAAGACGCCAGCAGCCAGCGATGGCCTTTCTGCGCGGATGATGGATGCGTTTATAGGGCGGGCAAGGCATGCGCTGCCCCTATGAACCTCACCCCTCAATCCCCTCTCCGTACACGGAGAGGGGAAGAAAAGCGGATTGAATGGGGGGGATGGTTTATTTTGGGACATGGGAAACACCTTTGAAAAATAACCTATAAAATAAGATTAGCACAATTGTTCGGGCAATTGGTGACTATATTGCTAACAAAATGGACTCAAAATTTGAGGGGAAAAAGGGGCATAAAATGAAAAAAAGGGGCGCAAAAAGTGATCAAAGATTACACGTTAGCTGCGCTCTAACTCCTCATCTTGAAAGCATTAGAGGGGTTTTCCGCCCCCTCTCCGTGACAGCTCTTGAAGCCCACAGAGAGGGGGCAGAAAACCGATCTATTGGGCGGGTTGGGGGCGATCATGCCGCGGGTTCCCAGCGCGCGGCGTAGACGATGGTCAGGATGTTGAATACAAGGCTGACCGCCAGCAGAAATTTGTCGTAATGCCCCGAATAGCCATTCAAGCCGACTAAATTGAAGATGAAGAAGAAGCCGGCGACGATGATATTCAGCCAGCGGATGAACGGATAAGCCACCGTGAGCGAGAGGAAAACCATCAGGATCGGGATCAGCATCAGCATCGCAATGCCGAGCATCATCAGTTGGGTGACGCGCACCCCGTTGATTACGCCGGGCGTGCTGAAATCGCCGCTGTAGATGCGCAGCACGTCGCCCAGCAAATAAATCAGCATCAGCACAATCCATAAAGCGGCAAGGACAATACGAACGTCTTCGATCATGGGCATATTTCTCCTGTTTATGATGCGGCCAATTCGCTGGCGGGGGCGATATTGATGATCACTTTGCCTCTGGCGCGCCCGGTTTCCAGATAGCGGATGGCATCGGCGGTCTGGCTGAGCGGATAATGGCGGTCAATTACTGGCACGATTTTGCCAGTCTCCAACAGGTCTTTGATTACCAGCAGGTCGGCTTGATTCGGTCTGGCGCTGCCCATGATACCGACGGCGGCATCGCTGAATTTTGAGCTGATTCCGCCCCAGATGGCATGGGTGAGCATGCGGGGGAAGCTGATAAAGCCGGCGACAACGCAGCGCCCGCCGGGTTTGAGGGCGCGCCGGTAATCGCCCACCGAGCGATTGCCGATGGCGTCATAGATCAGGTCATATTTCTGGCCGTTGGCGGTGAAATCTACGGCGGCATAGTCCAGCACATGATCGGCGCCGATGGAGCGGACGAGTTCAAGATTGCGGGCGCTGCAAACCCCGGTCACTTCTGCGCCCATCGCCTTTGCATACTGCACCGCGAATGAGCCGACTCCGCCGGATGCGCCGTTAACCAGCACTTTTTGCCCCGCCGCAACCTTTCCGAAATCGCGCAGCCCTTGAACGGCGGTGAAGCCGACCACAGGCACGGATGCCGCCTGTTCAAACGAGACATTAGCCGGTTTGAGGGCTAATGACCGTTCTTTGACGCACACGTATTCAGCAAAAGCGCCAAGTCCGATTTCCCCAAACACCTGATCACCGGGCTGAAAGGCGGTGACATGCTGGCCCACGGCGATGACTTCTCCAGCCAAGTCCGCGCCCAAGATATGATTTTTGGGCTTACGCAGGCCATTGCCAAGGCGGGCGATGAAGGGCGCGCCGCGCATAAAATGCCAGTCCAGCGGGTTGGCAGCGGCGGCGTAAACTTTGACCAGCACCTCACCGGGGGCTGGCGCGGGGCGGTCAACCTCTTTGAACTGAAGCACGTCTGGCGAACCGTAGGCGGTAAATAGGATAGCTTTCATCATTTTTCTCCTGTGAAGGCAAAGGTTAAATCGATCCATTGTTGTGAAGCGGGTAGATTTTTTTACGACTTTTGCGACCTGCGCCCCTGCTGATAGGCGATGATGCTGGCCAGCGTATTGCCCCGCGCCGCCAGCGTGATGGCCGCCCCAACCACGACGATCATTTCAGGGGCAGCGGTGATCAGGGGGATATCATTCAGCGCCGGAACCGCCGCCAGCAGCCGCTGCAGCAGCGGCACGTAGAGCACGAAATACAGCGCGATCATGCCGAACAATTCGAGCAGGGTTTCCAGTATCCACGCCTTGACGCCCCAACGCCCCCGCCGCAGCACCAGCAGATTCAGGATGATGATGACGAGGGTGTTGATCAGCAAAATGACCAACCACAGCGCAGGCACGGGGATGATGTTGGCGGGATCAGCCGGATTGAAACTTAACGTTAGCCCGCCAACGCGCAGAAAGTGAAGCACAGCCAGCATGAAAGGCACGCCAATAACTGTGCCGAACCAGATTTCAAGCCGATCTACAGCGGCGGGATCGCCCACTTCGGGCAGTTCCAGCGGATTAAACGGCTTTCCAAAAGCTTCAACCGCGACGCCGAAATGCTGGATCAGGGCGAAGATGCCGACGACGACAGCCCCGAAGATCAGCGCCGCCTGTGCCGCCCCGAAAGCGATTCCGAAAATCAGGCTGAGCCAGCCCTGATCTGCCGGCGGCGCAGAAATGATCTGGAAAATGGCAATGAATATGGCTATCGTCGGAATAATGAAGAGGCCGCGCCGCAGCACCATGATCAAGAACGGGTAAAGTTCAGGGCCAACTAAATACTGCTGGCTGCCGTAAGACACCGCCATTTTGCGGGGATCGCCCAGTTCGGACAGCACCGCCGCTATTTCCGAGGGCGTGGGAGCATCGGGGTAGCGATCCTCAAGCTGATCTTGAATTTGCGAGCGCAGTTCTGCTTCAATTTCGGCTCGCTCGTCAGACGAAAGATAGCGCCCCACTTGATGAACATAGCGTTCGATTAGTTCAGCCACGATTTTCCCCCTGCAAAATTCGACGCATCACTTCGGCCATCTCGAACCAGTCGGCGCTGAGCAGTGCCAGCACTTCACGCCCAGATGGGCTGATCTTGTAATACTTGCGGGGGCGGGCTTCGCCAACCTCCCATTCGCTCTCCAGCAGTCCCTGTTTTTCCAGCCGCCGCAGCAGGGGGTAAAGCGTGCCTTCTTCAATGTCTAAGCCCTGCGCGGCAAGCTGCTGGATCAGGCTGTAACCGTAGCGGGCGGTATCCATCTGGCTGAGGACCGCCAGCACGACAATGCCGCGCCGCAGTTCCAGCCGAAGGTTATCAAGATGCTCATCAGAGTCAGGCATTTACTGTGTATCCTACGGTACTGTGTGCTGTACAGTATCACTATACTGTGCGCGGTACAGTATTGTCAAGACAGAGTTGAAAGTTAAAAAAAGTGAGCAGTAATGAGAGAAAACAGTTCGGGATTAAGCGTGAAAAGGGGGAATAGGGGCAAGGTTGAGCCTTGCCCTACAGGCTGCGGCGTTAGTCTTTACACTCGTCAATGCCGGGGATAGGCTTATTCCACGCCGGCTGATCCAGCTTGTTGCTGGCCGCCTGCGCCTTGGCCTGCCGCGCGGCCACCTTGGTCGCATTCAGCTTGGTTTCTTCTTCCTGAATTTTTGTAGACAGCTCGGCGCTGTTGCTGGCGACGATGCCGGTGAAGGTATGGGCAAAAGATTCTTTGCCATCGTAAGTATTTTTGAAGGTATCTTGATGCTGCTTCTCGTGCGCGCCCAGATCGCCGGCGATGAAGGCATCCACCTTCTGCTGCTTGCAGGCGCTGAGCGGCTGCGGCGAGATTTTATAGCTCACGGTGGGCAGAGGGATCGAATAATCAATGGTTTCGGTGCCGGACACGTCATAGGTGTTATTGCCTTTGGGCGTGATTTTTCCGGGTGTGAAGCTGGAGGCGGCGGTAGCTGCCGCGAAATCAGCAGTCGTGATGCCCCTCACGCTGACACCGCCAGAGGTGGCCTCACCATTTCCGACGACCGCCGTCCCGACGCAGCTAGCCGCGCCGCCTTCGCCGGACTCGCTTTCGGGCTGCTCATCTTCAAAGAAAGACTCGACGCCTTCGGTCAGTTTATCCAGCCAACTGCCGCCGCCGCTCAGTTCTTGAGCCGCATCTTCGCCATCGAGCAAACTGCTGACGGTGTTGACGGCATCATCCCACCAGTTACTTTCTTCGCTTTCGCTGCTGTCAGACTCGCTTTCGTTATTATTCACGCTGTTGGTGCCACCACCGCCGCCGGTGGCGTTATTCCACTGTTCGCCCGCCCAATTTGCGGCGTCGGAAGCCGCGCCAGTGACGGCATCAATGCCCTGATTCACGGTATTCTGAATGCCGCCAACAATATCGCCAATCTGGCTGCCAGCATTGTTCATGCCGGTCAGTTCGCCGACGGTATTCATCGCGTCGTCCAGCCAACTGCCGCCTTCATCTTCACCTTCGCGCTGAATGCTGCTGTCAGTTTTGCGAGAGATGGCTTCGTCATCGCTTTTGCCGCAGCATCCGGCACAGCCACAACCTTTGCGATGCAGCATTCCACTTTGAGATTGCAGGCGAACCGCCGGGGTATTCATCAGGCGCTGCACGCCAGCATTGCCAATATACCGCTGAAGCGCGACGAGAGAGGATTGCGACTGCCTTGAGTGGGCGGCAAGCGCCTCTTCATCTTTGCGGCGCAGCGCCGCTGCCGGGGTTTGGAACTGCTTATGCGTGAAATTGGCAGCCATCACTGCACATCCTGATCAATATGTTTGCATAATGCACTATACACCCGTTTTTTGAAATGCGCGGAGAGCCTAGAGAAAAGAAGATTGAACCACAGAGGCACAGACGAAAGCAGGTGAATAAAAGATGAGCGCTAGGGGTACGATCACCTGTCGCCGGTGCAAACAGTGCTATGATGAGTTACGGTAGTTTGATTAGCACAGGGAGCTTTTCATATGCTTAAGATGAAGCGGCTTGGACTCGCTGTTGTTGCAGCGGCATTGGTCGGCGCGGTACCGGCTTTGGCGCAGGATGCGCCGGAAGGCGTGATCGCCAGCGGGCTGAACAACCCCCGCAATATTTTAATCTTTGGCGAAACACCATCGGTTTACATTGTTGAGGCTGGTGCTGGCGGCGATGAGCAGGTGAACGGCAATTTTGGCCCGGCGCAGCGCGGTCTAACCAGTGGCTTCACGGCGATCACGTCGTCGGGTGATGCCGTTGTAGTGAGCGGATTCCCCAGCCTTGATGAGGGCGGTGAGGTGAGCGGGCTTTCTGGCATCGCTTTGATCAACAACCAGGTGTGGGTCTCTGGCCGCGACGGCACTACGTCAAGTTTTGTGTTTGCGCTGGATCCGGCCAGCGGCGAAGTGATCTCACAAATTGACGTGCTGGCGGCAGAAACTCAATTCAACCCTGATGGCGGGGTGATTGACAGCAACCCGGTTGATCTGAGCTGGGACCCGAATAACAGCATCTTGTATATCGCTGACGCGGGCGCGAATACCGTGTGGAAGTGGACAGAAGCGACGGGGCTGGAAATATTCACAAGCTGGCCGGAATCTGAAAATCCAGTGCCGACTTCGGTGGCAGCGACACCCGATGGCAGCGTCTATGTCGGCTTCCTAACCGGCTTCCCCTTCCCGGAAGCAGGCGCGCGCGTAGATCATCTGGGTGCAAATGGTGAATTGATCGAGAGCTTTGACGGTTTCACTGCGGTGGTAGACCTGCTGTTCGCCAACGGCACCCTGTACGCGGTACAACTTGGCAGCTTCGATGAGGGCTGGCAGCCGGGCACCGGCAGCGTGGTGGATGTGTTCAGCGGCGAAGTATATGCTCAGAACCTGAATTTCCCCTACGGGCTGGCGGGGGGCGGCGCCGCGCCGCTGATGGTGGCGCTCAATTCGGCATATGTGGGCGCGGGCACGGGCGGGGTCGTTGATCTGAGCAGTGCTGAAGCGTTCTCAGCGGCGGCAATGGAAGCGGCGGACGGGTAGTAGGAAAAGAGTCCCCAATAACTAGCCCTCACCCCTGCTGCTCTGACTGGAGGAGGGGATTACTTCGTGGCGGCATTGTGGGTTTTAGTGCGGCTGAAAGCAGGGGCGACCTGGCAAATCGCCCCTACACAGCGCAAAGTAACATCGCCAAAACTTTCGCGCAAGCCAACCGGCGCGGGGTGGATGGAATGAGAAAAAGGTTTGAGGATTGTTCGTGTCTTGTTATGCCCGCGCTGCCGGAAGAAAGCATCATGAAACGTAAAATAAACATTGTTTTAGAAGTTTTTCATAAATTTTTCGTGTAACCCTTCACATTTTTAGACCCAAACGCTGTTACAATGACGACTATTAACACACCATTAGCCTCACTATATCCGTGCATATTGAAGGTTACGGCACAGCCCGTTACAATCCAGCGAGAAATGAAAAAAGTAAAGGTGATTGTCGAATGGGGCAAATGGCGACAATGGAAGCGAGAGAGGTTAGGATATCAATGCTAGAGTGGCAATTTAATCTGGCGCTGATGCTGCACGAGCCCTATGCAACCACGCGCGAGCTTGTGCGGAATGCGCTGCATGCCCTTGCCGATGTGTATCAGCCGCGCGGCGCCTATGCGGCAATTCTGGAGCAAGATGGCGGGCTGGTGGGGCTTTGCTCGCTGGGAGACGCCGATGAAGCCGTGATAAAGCATACCTTGATCGCGCCGGTATTGGACGACGATTGCGCGGTGCTAAGCGTAGAATCATACAGCGCGGCAGTACCCTTGCAGACGCGAGGGCACACCTTCGGGGTCATCGTGCTGACCCAAATGAGAGACACCGCGTTTGACGACGATATGCTGTTCGATCTGGAAGCGGCGGTTTCCTTAATTGCGGCGGCAGCGGCGACGATGCTCCAGCGCGAGGCGGCAGTTGAGACACAGCTTCAGCAGACACAGCTTCAGCATGATCTAACCGCGATGACCTACCATGATTTGCGCACACCCCTACAAAATGTACAAACAAGTTTCGCCGCTCTCGAACGTTTGCTGGCGAAAACAGAGGACGGCAGGGTTCGAGAAGTCATACAAACTGGCGCGCGATCAACCCGGCAAATCGGGCGGATCATTCGCAGCTTGCTGGATATGGAACGGCTCGAAAATGGCAACATTCAGCTGCATCCTCAGCCAACCCCGCTGGCCGAAGTGATGGACGATGTGCTAGAAATTGTCACGCCGCTGGCTCAGGAAGCGAATCACCGGCTGATCGTGAGCCTTGAGCCAGCACTTCCCGCGCTGATGGTAGACGGCAATCTGATTGAGCGGGTGCTGACCAACCTGATCGAAAATGCGATCAAGTACACCCCCTCAGGCGGCAGCATTCGGGTAACTGCCGGCGCATCTGGCGGCGCGGCCTGTATCAAGGTGGCCGATGATGGGCCGGGTATTCCTTACCATTTGCGTGAGGCAATCTTCGATAAGTTCTACCGTATTCGCGCCACTTCCGGGCGGGATGGCATCGGATTGGGGTTGTCGTTCTGCCGTCTGGCAATCGAGGCGCACGGCGGAAGCATCCGCGTCGAAGGTGACGATACCGGGGCGCAGTTTGTATTTACCCTGCCGGTGGATGCTTCGCAGGCGGCGCAGGCAAGTTAAAAAGCCTTATCCACCCCTAACCTCTTATTCAATGCAGTAAATACGGGGAAAACAATCTCTAAATCTTCATTACGCTCTCGCTTCTCGTTTGGTTCGGTGGCCGTGACGGCACTGGGGACGATTGGCCTGCTCTTTCTCGTGCTGCCTATCGTTGCGCTGCTCATTCGCAGCCTGCAAACACGCGCCTGGGAAAGAATGCCAGAGTCCGCCATTCCCGACGCAATCTGGCTCAGCTTCCTCTCAACCAGCATCACTATCGTGCTCATTGCGATATTCGGCACGCCGCTGGCTTACATCCTGACGCGGCGGAAATTTCCCCTCAAACGGCTGGCAACCGTGCTGGTGGAACTGCCAATTGTGCTGCCGCCAGCGGTGGCGGGGCTGGCGCTGCTGATCACCTTTGGGCGGCGAGGGCTGCTAGGCCCGGCGCTCGGTGAAATAGGTATTGCGCTGCCTTTCAGCTTCGCGGCGGTGGTGCTGGCCCAAACCTTCGTGGCCGCCCCGTTCTACATTCGCTCGGCGCAGATCGGCTTTCACAGCATCCCGATTGAGATCGAAGAAGCCGCGCGGGTGGACGGCGCGGGCGGCGTTCGCCTGTTCTGGTGGATCATCTTCCCCATCGCGCGCCGGGCTTTAGCGGCGGGGCTGGTGCTTAGTTGGGCGCGGGCATTGGGCGAATTTGGCGCAACGATCCTGTTTGCGGGCAGCTTGCAAGGGCGCACTCAAACCATGCCGCTGCTGATTTACAACATCTTTGAGCGCGATATTGATGCCGCCATCTGGACAGGGCTAATGCTGGTGGTTATTGCGCTGGTGGCGCTGCTGCTATCCCATTGGCTGGCGCGGAATGCGAAAGAAAATTAAAAGGCAGCCCCTAGGGGCACGACTGCATACCCCCGCCCCTCTCCCTCAAAGCAAGAGACATACCCAAAGCCCCGTTCATGGGGCGCTGTTTTAGCCGGATGGCTTCAGCCTCCGCCAGCTTAACGCAGGGTTAGCAGGCTGCCGTCGCGGGTTTTCTCCACCTGCACATGCACGGGGAAAGAATCGCGCAGTTCGTCAATGTGGGTGATCACCAGTATCAGATCGAAATGATCCTGAATGCGGGTGATAGCATCCACCAGCTTAGAACGGCCATCTTCGTCCTGTGTGCCGAAACCCTCATCAATGAACAGGGTGCGTAACTGCGCCCCGGCGCGCCGCGCCAACAGCTGCGAAAGCGCCACCCGCAAGGCGAAATTGATGCGGAAAGCCTCGCCCCCGCTGTACATGTCATAACTGCGGGTGCCAAGCTCGTCGCTGATATCTAACAGCAGCGTTTCCTGAACGCCGCCGGTCACTTTTTCGCGCTGGGTTCGCAGGCGTAAGGTCATGCGGCCATCGGTCATTGCGGCCAGCAGGCGGTTAGCGCTGTCTTCCAATTCCGGCAGCGCAGTCTCGATGATCATGGCGGGAATACCATTTTTGCCGAAGGCTTCGCGTAATTCCTCGTAAAGCGAACGGGTTTCACGCAGGCCGTCGCGCTGTGTTTCCAGCTTTTCCTTATTCCGCCGCTGGGCTTGCAGCGCCTTCAACTGCTGTTTAGCGGCGACGAGGCGATTGTTGGCGATCCGTTCAGCGATACCTGAGTCATCTGCCTCTTTGCGGCGCTGGTTGAATTCCATTTCCTGCGCCATCAGCGCATCGCGTTCAAGGTTCAGTGTCACCAGTCGCCCGCTTTCCTCGTTCAAGCCTTCCTGCAAGCGCGTTTCACGCTCCAGCGTGCTTTGCAGCAGCTTTTGTGCTTCAGGCAGGGTTTCCAGCGCCACCTGTAATTTTTGATACTGGCTTTCGTAATCGCTGTATGATTTCAGCGATTCACGGGCGGCGTTATGGCGGGCGCTGTCGTAGCCTAACCCATCATGCTCAGCATCCAGCGCGGCAATTTGCGCGCGCAGCTCGGTGCCGAAATATTCGCTTTCGAGGGTGGCCGCCAGCGCATCATAGCTGGCCTGCGCGGTATCGCGTTTTCCGGCGGCAATCTCGGCTTTTTCGATGGCGTTTTTCAACACGGTTTCGCGTTTACGGGAAACTTCGCCGCGCTTAATTTCGGCGGTGAGTGCGGCGATCTGCTCCGCAAACTGCTTAATATTGGCGGTGAGCGCGGCGATCTGCCGGCTGTTATCCTCGTATTCAGCCTTCATCTGCCGGCCATCAGCTTCAAGTTCTTCTGCCATCTGGTCGCGGTGTTCCCCGGCCAGCGGCTGCCCACACAGCGGGCATTCGCCGCCTTCCGCCGCTTGCAGGCGGCTAATGCGATCCCGCAGTTTGTGAGATTCGGGCACAATTTGTTCGTTTCTGGTGCTGAGGGCAATCTTATCTTTTTCGGCCTGCTGGCGGCTCGCGTCGCGCTCGACCTTCTCCTGCTCTTTCAACTCCAGCGCAATCACTTCGGCATGCAGACGCGCATACTCGGCGGTATCGGCGGCAGCAATTTCGCGCTGGTAGGCGCCGATTTCGGCCTCAAGGCGGGCGATATCCTGCTTAATCTGCCCGCGTTCGTGTTCCAACTGCGCATTCAGAGCGTTACGGCGCACTTGCAAGTCGTTCAACGCCGAAAGTTTCACGCTCAATTCCTGATCGTCGGCGCGCGCAGATTGCAAAGTTTGGTAGCCCACCTCAATTTGCCCCTGCGATGCGATGGTCGTCTCCAGCCCGACGATGCGCGTCTGCTGGCGCTCAATTTCACCGCCAACCGCTTTAAGATCGCCTTGATAGCGGCTTAGTGCCTGTTCAGCCATAGCAATCTGTTCGCGCTTGGCTTTGAGGGCGTCTGGCACCTGCCGCACTTCATTGAAGCGATCCTGCGCGACGGTGAGCGCCTGTTTCGCAATTTCATAGGATGCTTCGGCTTCTTCCTGCTCGCGATGCAGGGCGGGTTCCTGCGCCAACTCGGCATCTATGCCCTGAATACGCCCGTCAAGCAGCGCCAGCTCTTCCTTGATCTGGTTAAGCTCGGCCTTCGCGCCGCTCTCATAGGTGATCCAGCGATCCAGTTCCAGAATTTCTCCAAGCACCTTCTTGCGCTCGGTGGGTTTCAGCGCGGTGAAAGAATCCGCCTTGCCCTGCTGCAAGAAGGCGGAATGAACGAAGGTGTCATAGCTCATGCGCAGCAGGCGCTCAATTTTCGCCTGCGTTGCGGCTTTAGTCGGCTCGGTCATTTCGCGCAGGCCAACTTCAGGATCGAACACGAACAGATCCAGCGTGCCAGAGCCGCCGCTTTTCCTAGTGCGCTTACGAACAACGCGGTAATCAATGCCGTCCTGCTCAAAATCGAACTGCACCACCATCTCATGCTGGCCGTAATTGATCAGTTCTTCCTCACGCGGCGCGCGCGATTTGCCCCACAATGCCCACGTCATCGCGTCCAGCAGCGATGATTTGCCAGCGCCATTCGCGCCCGTCAGGCAGGCCAGATGGATGCCCTCAAAGAGCAGCGGCTGCGGCGCGCGATAGGCGAGAAAATTTTTGAGTTCAAGGCGTTTTGGCAGCATGGATTATCTGACCTGAGCTAATTGGTTCACTATAGACCTCACCCCGCTGCACTTCGTTTAGCTTCCCCTCTCCGTACACGGGGAAGGGGTTGAGGGGTGAGGTTTCAATAAAATAGCCTTACGCGCTAATCATCCGGCGCGCCATCTTCCAGATGCCCCGCGAAAATGGGATCGGCCAGTTGGTGCAGCGACTCGCGGCGGACAGGCGGCACTTCTTTAGACAGCAAATAGCGTTCCAGCAAATCTTCGTCGGAAAGTTCTTCGGGATTGCCGCCCAAGCGCGCCCGCGCGGCCTGCTGCACGCGCTTTTCGATGCCGGCGATCACATGGGCGCCGCCGCGCTTGAGGGCATCGCGGATCATGCCTTCGTCTAAGCGCGCTTCGGTTTCCGGCTTCATCTCTACGCGAACGCGAACGACGGCCCCGGTCAGAGCGCGCTTCTCGATCAGCTCAATCAGCGTGTGGGTGGGGTTTTCATCCTCGCGTAAATCGGCGCTGATGGTCACAAACGGGCGGGCATTGAGTTCGATGAACTGATAACTGCTCTTGCCGCGTTCCAGTTCAACCCAGCAGAAGCCTTTGTGATCGTGTTCTTCACCAAAGTCAATGCGCTCGATGCTGCCGGAATAGACAACCGGCGGCGCGCCTTTTTGCCCATCGGTCAAATTTTGGTGCTTATGGATATGCCCCATAGCGACATAATCCCAGCGGGGATCGGCGATCACCGACAGCGGCGCTTCGACATCGCGCCCCAGCATGATCTGCCGTTCGCTGCCCCAGATCGCGCCGGTGACGGTGAAATGGCCGGTCAGCAGGCGGGGCATGTCGTATTCGTCGGCCTGTTCAGCGAAGCCTTCCAGCGCCGAACCCAATACGTGCGCCATCAGGCGATCCAGTTCGGCGATAGTTTTGCCGGCGGTATCCTGATCGCGCATCAACTGCTGGCGCACAGGATAAGGCGCGAAGCCCAGAAATACCGGGCCGCGTTTGGTTTCGACGATAGTCGTGGTGAAGGTATTGGCGACGATCACGTTGGGGACAGCCAGCGTGTTATAGATTTCGACGGCGCTGGCTTTCTTGTCCATCTGCGGCAGGTCATGATTGCCTTCCAGCAGCACCACCGGCGCCAGTTCGGCCAGATCGCGGATGCGATGGGCCAATTCGCGCTGGTGGGTGGGCGAAGGCGTGCGCGATTTGAAGGCATCGCCGGCGAAGATGGTCAAATCGACATCATTTTCGCGGGCATAGGCGATCATCTCGTCAAGCCGGTGAACGAAGTCGCCCAGACGGGTGCTCAAGCCAGTTGCCGGGTCGGTGCGCCCGTAATTTTCCATGCCAATGTGAGCATCTGCAAAATGCAGCACGCGAATCGGTTCAGCCATGCTATTTTCACTCAACAGCGGAACAGGAGTTCTAGTTTAACAGAAAAGCAGGGCATGGGGGTAAGGAAGTAAGACTGGGGGGCGGAGAAGAGGGAATCTTACCTCACCCCGCTGCACTGCGTTTAGCTTCCCCTCTCCGTGCACGGAGAGGGGATTGAGGGGTGAGGTTGCGTGCACGGAGAGGGGGCTAGGGCGTGAGGTTTCATCTCTCCCCCCAACGCGCTATCATTCGCCCATACATGTCTATTAGAGACGCTCACCATCAGGAACGCGCCATGACCGAATCACCAGTCAACGCCGAAGCCGTCGCCAGAGAAGCCGCCCGCGCCACCATTGCCGGTCTGGTGGAGCGTTTCCAGAAAACCGCCAAAGCGAAGCGTGACGCTTACAGCGAGCAGGAAACCCGCCTCTATTTCATCCTGCCTATGTTCAAGGCGCTCGGCTGGGACATCGAAAACCCCGCCGAAATGACCGCCGAAGAACAAATCTCGCGCGGCTTTGTCGATTTCGGCTTCTATCTCAACGGCGTGCCTGCCTTCTATCTCGAAACCAAGCGCGTGAGCGCCGATCTTGCAAAGCCGGAACATATGAAGCAGGCCATCAATTACTCATACCTGCGCGGCGTCACCTGGGCTGTCCTCAGCGACTTTGAAGAAACCATCGTCTTTAATGCCGAATGGGAAGAGCGCGATCCTGAACACGCTCGTTTCGTTACCCTGCACTGGGGGGATTACGCTGCCGCCGCTTTCGATGATCTCTGGCTGCTCTCCAGAACCGCCATGCTCCGCCGCGAGCTGGATGCCCGCGCCGAACGCTACGGCAAAAAGCGCCGCCGCGAAGCCGTCACCGATAAGCTCTTCAAGCAGCTCACCGACTGGCGGCGCAGCCTTTTCAACGTCATCCAGCAGTTCAATACTGATAAGTTGTGGGTGCAAGACCCGCGAGAGGTCGATAATGCCGTCCAGCGTTTCATTGACCGTCTCATCTTCATCCGCACCGCCGAAGATCGTGGTATCGAACCCAATCGCTTGCAGGCGTTGGTACGTACCTCCAAAGGCAAATTGTGGGCTGATCTGCGCACGCTGTTCCGCGAACTGGATGGCATCTATAACAGCAACTTATTCGCCGAAAGCACCATCGATCTGGTCGATGTCTATGACCCTGACTTGATCATCGAGATCATCAAAGGGCTGTACCAGCCGCCCGGCGAATTCGCGCAGTACGATTTCAACGCCATCAGCGCCGATGTGCTCGGCAAGGTCTACGAGCAGTATCTCGGCTTCAAGGCGCAAGACCCCGAAGGCAAGCAGTCGCTTTTGGGTGGCAAGCAGCAAAAGCGCAAATCGCAGGGTATCTACTACACCCCTCAGTTTGTCGTGCGCTACATCGTCCAGCAAACCGTTGGCAAACTGCTGCAAAGCGGCGCTGACCCCCACAGCCTGCGCATTCTCGATCCCGCCTGTGGCAGCGGCTCGTTCTTAATTGAAGCTTTCGATGTGCTGGATCGCTGGCTGGCGAATACCGAGCCGGAGGTTGATCCTGCCATTCGGCGGCGGCGCATCCTCACTGAAAATATCTACGGCGTTGATCTGGATGATCAGGCGGTAGAGGTCACGCGCCTCAATCTGCTGCTGCGCGCCAGCCTGGAGCGCGGCAAGCTGCCCATTCTCCATCACATTCAGCGCGGCAACAGCCTCATCGACGATCCCGCCGTCGCTGGTGACGCCGCCTTCAACTGGCAAAAAGCCTTCCCCGAAGTCATGGATTCAGGCGGCTTCGATGCCGTGATCGGCAACCCACCCTATATCCGTATACAGTCACTTCCGCTAGAACAAGTGGAATGGATGAGCGCCAATTACGAGAGTGCGGCGGCAAATTACGATATTTACATACCATTTGTTGAACGGGGCTTGCAACTTCTTAACTTACGTGGAAGAACAGCTTACATTCTCCCACACAAGTTTTTTAACGCCCGTTATGGAAGCAACCTACGTCACCTAATTACTAAGGGGAAACACCTATCACAGATCGTTCATTTTGGTGATTTGCAGATTTTTGAGGGGGCAACTACCTACACTTGTATCTTGGTTTTAGCAAAAAATCAGCAAGATTCACTCACCTATTCGCGTGTGCTGGATGTAGATGATTGGCGGACGAATAAATCTGCCATAAGTTTTGAATTAGCAGCTTTTAACAGCAGCGAAAACGATTGGACTTTTGCCGATCAAGCGGCAATTGGTATTTATGAGAAATTGCGAACCCATCCTACCAAGCTTGAAAGCGTAACCAATCGTATTTATCAGGGTATCAAGACTGGCTCAGATAAGATTTTTGTGTTGCAAGAAATTACGGTTCTCGAGGATAAAATTCTGGTACTTAACGAATCTGATAAATCACAGCATTACATCGAGAAAGAATTATTGAGGACGTTAGTAAAAGGTGGAGACGTTAGCGCCTTTCAAATTGAGACAGTTAAACGGCGCATTTTCTTTCCTTATGAAAGGCAAGATGATGGAACTATCAAGCTCATCTCTGAAGCCTCAATGCTGGAGAAATATCCTCTTGGTTGGAAATACATAACAACATTCAAAGCCAAGCTGGAAGAACGCGAAAGAGGGTTACTTAAGGGAAAAGAATGGCACGGTTACACCCGAAATCAAGCAATTAGCGTGATCGATTTGCCTAAAATCATTACCCCCGACATCGCGCCAAAATCATCTTTTGCACTTGATCCGGTAGGTAACGCACTCTTTATGGGCGGTGTTGCTGGCGGATATGGGATAGTCCCTAAGGACGACTTTTCGTTCCAATATTTGCTTGGCATCTTGAATAGCACGTTGCTACAGTGGTTTCTCCAAAAGATTTCAACTTCCATGAGAGGCGGATGGTATAGTTACGAAGCAAAATATATTCGTCACCTCCCCATCCGCACCATCAACTTCGATGATCCCGACGATGTTGCTAAACATGATCGCATGGTGTCACTG